>NZ_AP028672.1:2250000-2577500 GCF_041154505.1 Acidovorax sp. A79 | reverse complement strand
GGGGGACCATCCTCCAAGGCTAAATACTCGTAATCGACCGATAGTGAACCAGTACCGTGAGGGAAAGGCGAAAAGAACCCCGGGAGGGGAGTGAAATAGATCCTGAAACCGCATGCTTACAAAAAGTAGGAGCCCGCAAGGGTGACTGCGTACCTTTTGTATAATGGGTCAGCGACTTACATTCAGTGGCAAGGTTAACCGAATAGGGAAGCCGTAGAGAAATCGAGTCCGAATAGGGCGAATCAGTCGCTGGGTGTAGACCCGAAACCAAGTGATCTATCCATGGCCAGGATGAAGGTGCCGTAACAGGTACTGGAGGTCCGAACCGACTAGTGTTGCAAAACTAGCGGATGAGCTGTGGATAGGGGTGAAAGGCTAAACAAACTTGGAAATAGCTGGTTCTCTCCGAAAACTATTTAGGTAGTGCCTCAAGTATTACCGTCGGGGGTAGAGCACTGTTTAGGCTAGGGGGTCATGGCGACTTACCAAACCTATGCAAACTCCGAATACCGACGAGTACAGCTTGGGAGACAGAGCACCGGGTGCTAACGTCCGGACTCAAGAGGGAAACAACCCAGACCGCCAGCTAAGGTCCCTAAAATTGGCTAAGTGGGAAACGAAGTGGGAAGGCTAAAACAGTCAGGATGTTGGCTTAGAAGCAGCCATCATTTAAAGAAAGCGTAATAGCTCACTGATCGAGTCGTCCTGCGCGGAAGATGTAACGGGGCTAAGCCAGTTACCGAAGCTGCGGATTTGCAATTTATTGCAAGTGGTAGGAGAGCGTTCTGTAGGCCTGTGAAGGTGTCTGGTAACGGATGCTGGAGGTATCAGAAGTGCGAATGCTGACATGAGTAGCGTTAAAGGGGGTGAAAAGCCCCCTCGCCGTAAGCGCAAGGTTTTCTACGCAACGTTCATCGGCGTAGAGTGAGTCGGCCCCTAAGGCGAGGCAGAGATGCGTAGCTGATGGGAAACAGGTCAATATTCCTGTACCGATCAATAGTGCGATGTGGGGACGGAGAAGGTTAGCTCAGCCAACTGTTGGATATGTTGGTTCAAGCCTGTAGTCGTGCCTGGTAGGCAAATCCGCCGGGCTTAGATGAGGGGTGATAACGAGTCTGCTTGCAGACGAAGTGAGTGATACCCTGCTTCCAGGAAAAGCCACTAAGCTTCAGCTATTGACGACCGTACCGCAAACCGACACTGGTGCGCGAGATGAGTATTCTAAGGCGCTTGAGAGAACTCAGGAGAAGGAACTCGGCAAATTGATACCGTAACTTCGGGAGAAGGTATGCCCCAAGTAGGTGAACCTGTACAAGGCGAGCCCAACGGGGTTGCAAAAAATCGGTGGCTGCGACTGTTTAATAAAAACACAGCACTCTGCAAACACGAAAGTGGACGTATAGGGTGTGACGCCTGCCCGGTGCTGGAAGATTAAATGATGGGGTGCAAGCTCTTGATTGAAGTCCCAGTAAACGGCGGCCGTAACTATAACGGTCCTAAGGTAGCGAAATTCCTTGTCGGGTAAGTTCCGACCTGCACGAATGGCGTAACGATGGCCACACTGTCTCCTCCTGAGACTCAGCGAAGTTGAAATGTTTGTGATGATGCAATCTCCCCGCGGAAAGACGGAAAGACCCCATGAACCTTTACTGTAGCTTTGTATTGGACTTTGAACAGATCTGTGTAGGATAGGTGGGAGGCTTTGAAGTGAGGTCGCTAGATCTCATGGAGCCAACGTTGAAATACCACCCTGGTGTGTTTGAGGTTCTAACCTAGGTCCATTATCTGGATCGGGGACAGTGCATGGTAGGCAGTTTGACTGGGGCGGTCTCCTCCCAAAGCGTAACGGAGGAGTTCGAAGGTACGCTAGTTACGGTCGGACATCGTGACGATAGTGCAATGGCATAAGCGTGCTTAACTGCGAGACTGACAAGTCGAGCAGATGCGAAAGCAGGACATAGTGATCCGGTGGTTCTGTATGGAAGGGCCATCGCTCAACGGATAAAAGGTACTCTGGGGATAACAGGCTGATACCGCCCAAGAGTTCATATCGACGGCGGTGTTTGGCACCTCGATGTCGGCTCATCTCATCCTGGGGCTGTAGCCGGTCCCAAGGGTATGGCTGTTCGCCATTTAAAGAGGTACGTGAGCTGGGTTTAAAACGTCGTGAGACAGTTTGGTCCCTATCTTCCGTGGGCGCTGCAGATTTGAGGAAGCCTGCTCCTAGTACGAGAGGACCGGAGTGGACACACCTCTGGTGTATCGGTTGTCACGCCAGTGGCATTGCCGAGTAGCTAAGTGTGGAAGAGATAACCGCTGAAAGCATCTAAGCGGGAAACTCGTTTCAAGATGAGATCTGCCGGGGCCTTGAGCCCCCTAAAGAGTCGTTCAAGACCAGGACGTTGATAGGTCAGGTGTGGAAGCGCAGTAATGCGTTAAGCTAACTGATACTAATTGCTCGTGCGGCTTGACCCTATAACTTTGATAGCCAACACACGCAAGTGTGCAAAGCTCAAAGATTGTTATGCCAAGTTGACGCAGTCAAAAGACACAAAATCTGATTCCATACTCTATGAATTCGCCAGGCTGTTCCACGAACAGCCCAGCACCAAGTTATGCCTGATGACCATAGCAAGTTGGTACCACTCCTTCCCATCCCGAACAGGACAGTGAAACGACTTTGCGCCGATGATAGTGCGGGTTCCCGTGTGAAAGTAGGTCATCGTCAGGCTCTTACAGCCCAGAAAACCCCAGTCAGCAATGACTGGGGTTTTTTGCTTTGGGGAACGGCGAAAAGCACGTTGTGGGTAGTGCGTCTTCCGTGACACCACTGGCGTTTATCGAAGCTAAGTCCGGCAGGCGCGGGCGGTACACCCCGAGGATCGAGGGAAGGGCCTGCACGAAAGCCCGGTGGCTCAACCGCCTTGCCGCTGTCCGTCCACGAACACCAGCAGTTCTTCCTTGCCGAAGGCCGTCCACTCCTCATTGGTGGTGAGGGGGGCCGTCACGATCACGGCCACGCGGTCCGTGGCCGTGGTCCGGGTGGCGAAGTCGATGCGCACGTCCTCGTCCGACAACTGTGCCTCGCTGAACGGGTGTTTGCGCTCGATGTAGTACAGCCCTGTGGATGCATGGGCCCACAGCGCCTGGCCGTTGGAGAGCAGGAAATTGAAGGTGCCATGCGGCGCGATGCGCGCGGCCAGCTCTTTCAAGGTGATGGTCAGTTCGGCAATGCTGGGCACGCTGGCATGGGACTTGGCCAGCTCCTGCATGATCCAGCAGAAGGCGTGCTCGCTGTCGGTATCCCCCACCGGATGGAAATGCGCATGCAGGCGGGGGCGGAAGTCCTTCAAGTCACCGTTGTGGGCGAACACCCAGTACCGGCCCCACAGCTCGCGCACGAAGGGGTGGCAGTTCTGCAGGCTCACCACACCCTGGGTGGCCTTGCGGATGTGCGCGATCACGTTGCGGCTCTGGATGGGGTAGCGACGGATCAACTCCGCCACGGGCGAATTCACGGCGGGCAGATGGTCCACGAAGTGCCGCAGTCCCCGGTCTTCGAAAAAGGCAATGCCCCAGCCGTCGGCATGGTCGGCTGTGTTGCCGCCGCGCTGCGCGAAACCGGTGAAGCTGAAGGTCACGTCGGTCGGCGTGTTGCAGTTCATACCGAGCAGTTGGCACATGGTCGAGCAAAGTCCGGATCAATCGGCCATCAGGCCGGGGGTGAAGGGGGAGAGGCATCGGCCGGCGCCGCAGGTGCTTCGCGCAGCTGCCATGCGGCCACCAGGGCCAGCAGGCACAGCGCGGTCAGCATCAGAAAGGTCTCGCCAAAGGCGTCGATGCGGGCCGTGTTGCTCGCGCCCGAGGTCAGCGATGCACCATGCGCCCCCAGGCGCCACTCCAGCACGATACCGCACAGGCTCACGCCGGCGGCCCCGCCGAGCATGCGCAGGAAGCCGATGGCGCTCGATCCCTGCGAGATCAGCGACTTGTCCAGCGGCCGCATGGCCCCCAGGTTGAGCGACGGCAGGATGAAGCCGAGTCCGATGCGGCCCAGGATCGCAAAAGCCACCAGCATCCACAGTGCGGAGCCCAGGCCCACCAGCACCATGAGCCCGAACGACAGGGCCAGCAGGGCCAGGCCGATGCTCACCAGCAGGTGCGTGGGCTGCCTGTCGGCCAGCCGTCCCACCAGGGCGATGGTGATGGCCAGCACGAAGCCCGCGGGCAGCATGATGGTGCCCACGTGCGAGGCCGAGAGCGACAACCCCAGTTGCATGAACACCGGCAACAGGTAGGTGGAGCCGAACAGCGCCGTGCCATAGATGAACGCCACGATGCTGCCCATGGCGAACTGCCGGTACTGGAACAACCGCAAATCCATCAGCGGCTTGCGCCCCTGCCGCAGCTGCCGGCGTTGCCAGCCGATGAAGAGGCCCGTGGCGACCACGGCACCGGCCAGCAACAGGATGGCCTCCGATGCGGTGCCCCCATGCAGTGCCACCAGCCCATTGAGCAGGCACAGCGTCCCGGCCGTGCCCAGCGCCAGGCCGCGCCAGTCGAGCGCCTCGCCCTGGCGGTTGGCGGCCACCCCGCCCGGCGCGGTGACGGGCACGAATTTGTAGGCGAGCCAGAGGGAGGCCAGGCACAGCGGCACGACCATGAAGAAGATGGAGCGCCAGCCGAACCAGTCGACCAGCAGGCCGCCAATGCTCGGTCCGATGGCGGGCGCCAGCACCACGCCCATGCCGAAGATGCCGCTGGCGCGGCCCTGCTCGTGGGGCTGGAAGGCGTAGAGGATGATGACGGCGGGAATGGGCTGCACGACCCCGGCCGCCAGCCCCTCGGCCACCCGGGCGGCCAGCACCAGGCCGAAATCACGGGCCAGCCCGCCGCCGATGCCGCCGGCCAGCAGCAGGAGCATGGCGCCCACATAGGTGGCGCGGTAGCCATAGCGGGACAGGAGCCACGGCGTGGTCAGCATCGAAACCGTGGTGGCCACCATGAAGCCCGAGGTGACCCATTGGGCGCGCTCCTGGCCCAGGGTGAAGTAGTGGCTCATGTCGGGGATGGCCACGTTCACGATGGTCGACGACATGATCGACGCCATCGTGCCGACCATGACGGACAGCAGCAGCAGCCAGCGGTAGCGCTCGCCATGGCGTTCGCGCAGGGCGGCGAGGGAACCAGAAGAAGGCTGTGTTGTCATGGATCGGTGGGCTGGCGATCAGTTGCGAAGAAGCACGGACTCTTCAATGGGCTGGCGCAGCCCCAGGCCAGCGCAGCCAGGGAAGGGCCACCCCGCAACGAGGACCGGGCCCTCCCTTTTTCGGATTGCTGCAAAGCAATTCGAGAGCAGGGGGAAGGAGCCCAGTGCCTCGGGGGGATAGTCAGCTCCTCTCCAACCAGAGCTTGCCGCCCGTGGCCCAGTTCTCCCGCTTGACGTCGGTGATCAGGATGTCCACCGACTCGGGCGAACCGCCGAGCACCTCGACGGAGACGCGGGTGATCTCTTCCACCAGCTTGCGCTTTTGCTCGACCGTGCGGCCTTCCATCATTTCGACGTGGTACGTGGGCATATCAGCCTCCTTGGAGATAGTTGCAGAAAACAAAAGCGGAAATCATATCGGCGCCGGCGCCGGCGCGTCTTCAGAGGCGCCGGGCCGGGGCGCCGGTGGAGCGCCCCGCGCGCCGCACGCAGGACAGATACACACCTGGCCCCGTGCTGGGGCCGGCAGCGCCGCCAGCGCTTCCGGGTTGATCACCCGCGCCATGCACCAGCAGCTCTCGGCGGGCTGGCCCGCCGCGATGGCGCACTGGTTCGGCTGGCCGCACAGGGGGCAGCTGGAGGAGGGGGAGGAAGACGGCGCAGCGGATGGCGGGGCACTGGAGGGCGGCATGATGGCGGGCGGCACGCGCCCGCTGTGGATGGGAGGCGGCTGCGGGCCCAGTGTAAGGCGCCTGCGGCGTCCCGTCTTCCGCGCAGCGGGAAAGCCTGGGCGCTGGTGCCATGCGCGGCGGGCGGTCCGTGCCGCGCACCACTGGCACGTGGCCCGCCGCAGCCAGGGCAATCCATAAAAAAACAGCTGCCAGCGCTTGATGGGCAGGCGCTGGCAGCTATCAATAGGTGAGCGTGGCGCGCTTTGCGCGCGGCGTTCCCGGAATCAGGTGGCCTGTGCGGCCTTGAGCTTCAGGCGCCAGGCATGCAGCAGGGGTTCGGTGTAGCCGCTGGGCTGCTCCTGGCCCTTGAAGACCAGGTCGCAGGCGGCCTGGTAGGCCATGCTGGTGGCGAAGTGGCCCGCCATCGGCTGGTACAGCGGGTCGCCCGCGTTCTGGCCGTCCACCACCGCGGCCATGCGCTCGAAGGTCTCGCGCACCTGCGCTTCGGTCACAACGCCGTGCAGCAGCCAGTTGGCCATGTGCTGGCTGCTGATGCGCAGCGTGGCACGGTCTTCCATCAGGCCCACGTTGTGGATGTCGGGCACCTTGGAGCAGCCCACGCCCTGGTCCACCCAGCGCACCACATAGCCCAGGATGCCCTGGGCGTTGTTGTCCAGCTCCTGCTGCTTCTCGGCGTCGCTCCAGTTGGGGGCGGCTGCCACGGGCACGGTGAGCAGGCCGGTCAGCAGGTTGTCGCGCTCGGCGTTCACGTCGGTCTTCTCCAGGCCGATCTGGATCTCGGCCACGTTGACCTGGTGGTAGTGCAGCGCGTGCAGCGTCGCGCCGGTAGGGCTGGGTACCCAGGCGGTGTTGGCGCCGGCCTTGGGGTGGGCGATCTTTTGCTTGAGCATCTCGGCCATCAGGTCGGGCATGGCCCACATGCCCTTGCCGATCTGTGCCTTGCCGCGCAGGCCGCAGGAGAGGCCCACCAGCACGTTGTTCTTCTCGTACGACTGGATCCAGGCGCTGGTCTTCATGTCGCCCTTGCGCACCATGGGGCCGGCGTGCATGGCGGTGTGCATCTCGTCACCGGTGCGGTCCAGGAAGCCGGTGTTGATGAACGCCACGCGCGCCGATGCGGCAGCGATGCAGGCCTTGAGGTTGACAGAAGTCCGGCGCTCTTCGTCCATGATGCCCAGCTTCACGGTGCTGTCGGGCAGGCCCAGCAGCTTCTCGACGCGGCCAAACAGCTCGGCGGCAAAGCCCACCTCGGCGGGGCCGTGCATCTTGGGCTTGACGATGTAGACGCTGCCCTTGCGGGAGTTGCGGATACCGTTCGCGCCGTGGCCTTGCAGGTCGTGCAATGCGATGGCCGTTGTGACCACTGCATCCATGATGCCTTCTGGGATCTCGCGCTGCGCGCCCTGCGCGTCGGTCCAGAGAATGGCCGGGTTGGTCATCAGGTGGCCCACGTTGCGCAGGAACATGAGCGAGCGGCCGTGCAGGCGCACCTCGCCACCTTGCGGGCCCGTATAGATGCGGTCAGGGTTCAGCCCGCGCGTGATGGTCTTGCCGCCCTTGGCGACCTGCTCGGTCAGCGTGGCCTGGATGATGCCCAGCCAGTTGCTGTAGCCCAGCACCTTGTCCTCGGCGTCCACGGCGGCCACGGAATCTTCCAGGTCCAGGATGGTGGAGAGCGCGGCTTCCAGCACCAGGTCGCTCACGCCCGCCGCATCGGACTGGCCGATGGGCGTGGAACGGTCGATCTGGATGTCCAGGTGCAGGCCGTTGTGCTGCAGCAGCACCGACGAAGGCGCCGCGGCGTTGCCCTGGTAGCCCTTGAACTGCGAGGGATCCTTCAGGCCCGTGGTGCTCCCGTTGGCGAACGAGACGACCAGCTGGCCGCCTTCCACCTTGTAGCCCGTCGAATCCTTGTGCGAACCTGCAGCCAGCGGCGCGGTGTCGTCCAGCACCTGGCGCGCGAACGCGATCACCTTGGCGCCGCGCACGGGGTTGTAGCCCTTGCCCTTTTCGGCGCCGCCTTCTTCGCTGATGGCGTCCGTGCCGTACAGCGCGTCATACAGGCTGCCCCAGCGCGCGTTGGCGGCGTTGAGCGCGTAGCGGGCGTTCAGGATGGGCACCACCAGCTGCGGGCCGGCCTGCGTGGCCAGCTCGTCGTCCACATTGGCGGTGGTGGCCTTCACATCGGCGGGCTGGGGCACCAGGTAGCCGATCTTTTCCAGGAAACCACGGTAGGCCACCATGTCCTTGATGGGACCGGGGTTGGCCTTGTGCCAGGTGTCCAGCTCGGTCTGCAGGCGGTCGCGCTCGGCCAGCAGGGCGATGTTGCGCGGGGCCAGGTCGGCCACGATGGCGTCAAAGCCCTTCCAGAAGGCGGCGGCATCGACACCCGTGCCGGGCAGCACCTTGTCTTCGACAAAGCGGTACAGGGAGGTGGCCACTTGCAGGCCGTGGACTTTGGTGCGATCGGTCATGGGGTGCCTAGAAAGTTGTGCAAACGTGGATCAATGAAAAAGAAAACGGGACCTGCATGAGCAGGCCATGGGCAGACTGTATTGCAAATATTTGCCCACATAAATACGCTGAAAATCTCTAAACCAGTGACTTTTACGCACAACTGGTGGCCGTCCGTAGTCGCCCGGAATGGTGCTTTGGCCGGTTACCCACTACGCTGCGCACACAACAAACCCACCGGGAGACAAACCCATGCAGGCACCCCTGGCCGCTGGCGCGCTGAACGCAGCCTACAAGAACAAGATCGTCAGCGCCGCCGACGCGGTGTTGCTCATCCACGATGGCGACACCGTGGCCACGGGCGGCTTCGTCGGCATCGGCTTTGCCGAGAGCATCGCCGTGGCGCTCGCCCAGCGCTGGGAGGCCACACAGACCCCGCGCGACCTCACCCTGGTCTACGCCGCAGGCCAGGGCGATGGCAAGCAGCGCGGCCTCAACCACCTGGGCCACGCGGGCCTGCTCAGGCGCGTGATCGGCGGGCACTGGAGCCTGGTGCCGCGCATCCAGAAGCTCGCGGTGGACAACCAGATCGAGGCCTGGAACCTGCCGCAGGGCGTGATCACGCACCTGTTCCGCGACATCGCCGCGGGCAAGCCCGGCACGCTCACGCGCGTGGGCCTCGACACCTTCGTGGACCCGCGCCATGGCGGCGGCAAGCTCAATGCGCGCACCACCGAAGACCTGGTGCGCATCCTGCCCATCGACGGGCAGGACTACCTGTTCTACAAGGCCTTCCCGATCCACGTCGGCATCATCCGCGCGACGACGGCCGACGCGGACGGCAACCTCACCATGGAGCGCGAGGCGCTCACGCTCGAAGCGCTGGCCATCGCCATGGCCGCGCGCAACTCGGGCGGCGTGGTCATCGCGCAGGTCGAGCGCATCGCCGAGCGCGGCACGCTCAACCCCCGGCAGGTGAAGGTGCCCGGCGTGCTGGTGGACGCCGTGGTGCTGGCCACCGAGCCCGCGCACCACCACCAGACCTTTGCCGAGCCCTACAGCGCCGCGTTCGCGGGCGAATTGCGCGTGCCCGTGGACACGCTGGAGGCCATGCCCCTGACCGAGCGCAAGATCATCGCCCGCCGCGCGGCGCTGGAGCTGCGCCCGCACCAGGTGGTGAACCTGGGGATCGGCATGCCCGAGGGCGTGGCCAACGTGGCGGCCGAGGAGCGCATCATCGACCTGGTCACGCTCACGGCCGAGCCCGGCGTGATCGGCGGCATCCCCGCCGGGGGCCTGAACTTCGGCGCGGCCGTGAACCCGCAGGCCATCATCGACCAGCCCAACCAGTTCGACTTCTACGACGGCGGCGGCCTGGACATCGCCATCCTGGGCCTGGCGCAGGCCGACCAGCACGGCAACCTCAACGTGAGCAAGTTCGGGCCGCGCCTGGCGGGTGCGGGCGGCTTCATCAACATCAGCCAGAACGCCAAGACCGTGGTGTTCGTCGGCACCTTCACGGCGGGGGCGCTGCAGGTGGAGGCGGTCGACGGCCACCTGCACATCCTGCACGAAGGCGGCGCGCGCAAGCTGGTGCGCGAGGTCGAGCACCGCACCTTCAGCGGCGCCGAGGCGCTGCGGCGCGGCCAGCGCGTGCTGTACGTCACCGAGCGCTGCGTGTTCCGCCTGGTGCCCTCGGGCGAGGAGGGCGGTGGCGGCGCGCTGGAGCTGATCGAGCTGGCGCCCGGCATCGACCTGCACCGCGACGTGCTGGCCCACATGGCCTTCACGCCGCGCATCAGCCCGGGCCTGCAGGCCATGGACATGCGCCTGTTCGAGCCCGGCCCGCTGGGCCTGCGCGAGCAGCTGCTCAACCGCCCGCTGGTGCAGCGCTTCGAGCTCGACGCCGCGCGCAGGCTGCTGCACATCGACTTCTCGGGCCTGCAGATCAACACGGCCACCACCATCGACGCCATCGAGCACGAGGTGCGTCGCCTGCTGGCACCGCTTGCCGCCCAGGGCGAGCGCGTGGAGGTCATCGTGAACTACGACCACTTCACCATCGCGCCCGACCTGGCCGATGCCTACACCGCCATGGTGCAGGGGCTCACGCGCGACCACTACGCGGACGTCAAGCGGTATGGCACGGTGGGTTTCCTCAAGTCGCGCCTGTTCTGAATGCTATAAAAACAATAGCTATTGGCGCAATGCCCCCGGGCGCTGGACGCTGTTTTTGCTTCAAGGCCGGGGGCGTAAGGCCCGTGCGGCGCCGGGCTTGCACGCCCTCGGATGTCTCCATAATCACTGCCCATGGACAAACTCAAGGCCTTCGAATCCTTTGTGTCGGTGGCCACGCGCGGCAGCCTCACGGCCGCCGCCAAGGCCGAGGGCGTGGCGCCCGCCATCATGGGGCGGCGGCTCGACGCACTGGAAGAGCACCTGGGCGTGAAGCTCTTGGTGCGCACCACGCGGCGCATCAGCCTCACGCACGAGGGCAGCGCGTTCCTGGAAGACTGCCAGCGCCTGCTGTCCGACGTGGCCAATGCCGAGGCCAGCGTGTCGGAAGGCGGGGTCAAGGCCACGGGCCATTTGCGCATCACCGCGCCCGCCGGTTTTGGCCGCCGCCATGTGGCGCCGCTGGTGCCGCGTTTTCGCTCGGCGCACCCGGACGTGACCATCTCGCTGAACCTCAGCGACCGCGTGGTGGACCTCGCGGGGGAAGGCTTCGACTGCGCCGTGCGCGTGGGCGACCTGCCCGACTCGTCGCTGGTGAGCGTTCGCATCGCCGACAACCGCCGCCTGTGCGTGGCCACGCCCGAATACCTGGCCCGGCGCGGCACGCCGCGCGCGCCGGCCGAACTCGTGCAGCACGACTGCCTCACGCTGTCCAGCGACGCATCGCAGACGCGCGGCTGGGCGTTCCGGGTGCCCCTTGCGGATGGCGCCACGGAGGTCATGCATCTGAAGCCCGGCGGGCCGCTCGACTGCTCCGACGGCCAGGTGCTGCACGACTGGTGCCTGGGCGGCTGGGGCATTGCCTGGCGCAGCACCTGGGAGGTCGAGGCCGAGATCGCCGCTGGTCGCCTGGTCGCGGTGCTGGAGGACTTCGCCGCGCCGCCCAACGGCATCTATGTGGTGTTCCCCCAGCGCAAGCACCTGCCGCTGCGCGTGCGGCTGTGGATCGACTTCCTGAAACACCAGTACGCGCAGCCCGCGTTCTGGAAAGGCGAATGACTTCCCCTGAGCCGCTGCGCGCCTTCCTCCGACGCGAAGCGGGATGCCTCCGGGGGCCAAGCCGGTTCCACGGTAGCGCTGGCCTTGGCGCGCCCCATGCGTTGGCCCGCTCCGTGCGACGGGTGGTGCTGATGGACCGCCCCGTGGCAGACTGCGCACTCCATGGCCGAGCCCACGCTTCTCGTCGCTGACGACCACCCGCTGTTCCGCGCCGCCGTGCTGCACGTGCTGCATGAGCGTCTGCCGCAGTTCCGCACGCTGGAGGCGGCCAGCGCCGCCACGCTGGGCACGGCGCTGCAGGAGCACCCCGAGGTGGAGCTGGTGCTGCTGGACCTGAGCATGCCCGGCGCGCGCGGCTTCTCCTCGCTGCTGCACGTGCGCGGCGAGTACCCCGAGCTGCCGGTGGTCATCATCTCGTCCAACGACCACCCGCGCGTGATCCGCCGCGCGCAGCAGTTCGGCGCGGCCGGTTTCATCCCCAAGTCCGCGCCGGCCGAGGCCATGGGCGAGGCCATCGAGGCCGTGCTCGACGGCGGCAGCTGGTTCCCGCCCATGGCGGCCGAGCGCTCCGAGGCCGACGCCGAGCTGGCCGCGCGGCTCGCGCAGCTCACGCCCCAGCAGTTCCGCGTGCTGCTGTGCCTGGCCGACGGCCTGCTCAACAAGCAGATCGCCGCCGCGCTGGGCCTGGCGGAGAACACCGTGAAGGTGCATGTCACGGCCATCCTGAAAAAGCTCGCGTGCTACAGCCGCACGCAGGCGGCGGTGCTGGTGAAAAGCCTGGAGGCCGAAGGGGTGGAGCCGGATTGATGGGATTCTTTTGAGAAAAATAGGCTCCAGCGCATATTGGATAAGCGCAAGCAGCTATGAAAAGAGGAGTGAGGGAATGGATTATCCAGCGCTGCAAGCCAGGCTGCGCAGTTTTGCCGCAGCCCGGGACTGGCAGTCTCGCCACACACCCAAGAACCTGGCCATGGCGCTGACGGTGGAGTCGGCGGGGCTGCTGGAGATGTTCCAGTGGACGACGCTGAGCGAATCGCGGGGTGTTGTGCGCGATCCCGCCCACAAAGAGCGCGTGGCCCATGGGATTGCCGACGTGCTGCTTTGCCTGTTGCAACTGGCAGACCATGCAGGGGTGGACCTTCCAGACGCCGTGGAGCACACGCTGCGTGCAAAGACGCTCGAACACCCACCCAAGCACCCGGAACTGGAGCCTCCCCTACCCGCTGCCGTCGTGTCCGGCATATGCGCCCCCATAACCCCTGCGACCTCCAGAGTGCACCTGCTCGTTGATTGGGAAAACGTGCAGCCCAAGGGCGATGAACTCAAGGCACTGGTGCCGCAGGGCACGGATGTGTGGCTGTTCCATGGCCCACATCAGACGGTGGACCCTGCGGGACACCAGCAGGTTTACGGGGCAGAGCAGGTGACACGTGTTCCGAGAACAGGTGCGGGCAGGAACGCGCTGGATTTTCAACTGGCTTACTACGTTGGATACATCTCGGCCCGTCAGCCGGAGGGCACGTTTGTGGTCGTCTCCAACGACCAGGGTTATGAACCCATGTTGGAGCATGCGAGGGAGCTGGGGTTTGATGCGCAGCGGTGTGGGTTCCGCAGGATGCCGACACCGCCCGCCGCATCCCTAGCGCTGAAGTCCGCGCCCTTGCCGCAGCCAGAGCCTCCATCGGCGGCGACCCCTGCGGTGGAGGCGACGGTCAAGACCACAGCAAAAGCTGTAGCACCACGGCCTCCGCCTGCAAAAGCTGCTCCGGTCCGCCCCCAGGCCACGCGGGCAGACATGCAGCAACTGCTGGCCCAACTGGATGGGCTGACTCCACCCCACCGCCCCGCGCGGAAGGATGCGCTGTTGGTGCTGCTGCAAAGCTGGTTGGGCGAGTCCAGTGCCCGGTCGCCGCGCACATCGCACGCCTTGGCTCAGTTGCAGGCGCGAAAGCGGGTGGTGGTCAAGGGCGACGCGGTGTCCTACCCGCCCGTGGTGGTGGCCCAGCCTGTGGCGAAAACGTCCGCCGCTAAGGCTGCTTCTTCCAAGGCAGGGACTGCAAAGGCCGCGCCTGCCAAGAAAGCATCTGCTTCCAAAGCGCCCGCACAACCGCCACTGCCGAAGAAATCTGCCGTTTCAGCTCCATCCAAGTCGCACGTCCCTGCCGCTGGCAAGACCGCAGCACAGGCTGTGCAACCCCCCACCGCAGCCCAGGTGGCGCGGGCGGTGCTGGCCAGCCTTCAGAAGATGAGCAAGAACAAGCCCCGGCAACGCTCGGGCTTGCTCAAGCATATCCAGGCCCACTCTGCACGGGCAGAAGACCCCGCGACCATGGCGCAGCGTGTGCTGCGCTTGCTGGAGGCGCGCAAGGATGTGGCCACCGCATCGGATGGCAAAGGGATTACCTACTTGACATTGAAATAGGTGCGCGGCGCTTGTCCATCAAGCGCTTAAAGCTATGAAAAATGCAGCATTAAGGCGTATCTTGCTGCAACCTCAGCAGCGTCTGGCTCACCAGCGCCCGCAGCGCCGGCGCCCGCACCGGCTTGGCCAGAAAGCCCCAGCCGCGTTCGGCCGCCTGCCGGCGCAGCGTGGCGTCGTGCTCGGCGGTGACCAGGATCACCGCTGGGGCCTGGCCCCAGCGTTCGCACAGCTGGGCGTAGACATCGGGGCCATGGTGGCGGGAGCCCAGGTGCACGTCCAGCAGCACCAGCTGCGGCGCCTGGCCGCGTTCGGCCTGGGCCAGCGCCTCGGGCGCGCCGCCGGCCAGCGGCACCTGGCAGCCCCAGCGCTCCAGCAGGGCGCGTGTCGCGGCGCAGGTGGGTCCGTCGTCCTCGATCACCCAGGCGCTGCTGCCCTGCAGCGGGGCGTCTTCCTGCGGCTGCCGTGGAGCGGCCGTGGCGGCGGCGGCTGGCTGTTGCCGCGCGGCGGCGGGGTCGCCCAGCGGCACGCGCACCCAGAACACGCTGCCGCGCCCCAGCTGCGAGCGCAGCCCGATCTCGTGCCCCAGCAGGCGGCCCAGGCGCTCGACGATGGCCAGGCCCAGGCCCGCGCCCCGGTCGTCGGCGCGGCCTTCGTCCAGGCGGCGGAACTCCTCGAAGATTTCGCGCTGCAGCGCCTCGGGGATGCCCGGGCCCTGGTCGTGCACCTCGATGCGCAGGTGGTCCCCGGCCCTGCGGCAGCCCACCACGATGCGCCCCTGCCGGCTGTAGCGGATGGCGTTGGAGACGAAGTTCTGCAGGATGCGGCGCAGCAGGTTCTCGTCGGTGCGCACCACGGCGCGCGTGGGCACGCAGCGGAGCTTCAGGCCCTGGCCCTCGGCCAGCACGCCGAAGTTGTGGGCCAGCACCTGCAGCAGCGGGCCCAGGGCCACGTCGTGGATGTGCACGTCCAGTTGCCCCGACTCCATGCGCGAGATATCGAGCAGGCTGCTCAGGATCGCGTCCTGCGAAGCGAGCGCGCCGTCGATGCTGTCCACCGTGCGCCGCTCGGCGTCGTCCTGCAGGTGGCTGCGCAGCAGCGAGGTGAACATGCGCGCGGCGTTCAGCGGCTGCAGCAGGTCGTGCACGGCGGCCGCGACGAAGCGGGTCTTGTAGCGGTTGGCGCGCTCGGCCTCGCGCCGCGCGGCGTCCAGGTCGCGCGTGCGGTCGGCCACGCGCTGCTCCAGCGCATCGGCCAGGCTGCGCAGTTCGCGTGCGGCGTTCTTGTAGCTGGTGATGTCGGCATAGCTGGTCACGAAGCCGCCTTCGGGCAGCGGGTTGCCGCGGATCTCGAGCACCGTGCCATCGCCCTTGGCGCTCTCGTGCAGATGGGGCAGGCCGCTGCGCAGGTGCGACAGGCGCCGCTCGATCGCCTCGTCGGCCGGGCCGGGGCCCAGCAGGCCGCGGCGCGCGTTGTGGCGCAGCAGGTCCGCGATGGGCTGGCCCACGCGCATCAGGTCGGCGGGGTAGCGAAACAGCTGCACGTAGCGCGAGTTCCAGGCCACGAGGTTCAGGTCGGCATCGATGATGACCACGCCCTGGGGCAGGTGCTCCAGGCTGCGCGAGAGGCCCGTGTCGGTCTGCTGGGCGGCCTGCTGCGCCGCCTGCACGATGCCGTCCTGGGCGGTGCGCAGCTCCTGCGCGTGCTGCTGCAGCACGGTCTCCAGCTCCTGGCGGCTGCGCTGGCGCAGGTTCGCCAGGCGCTGCCGCTGGCGCACGAACAGCACCAGCAGGGCCAGTGCCAGCCACCCGCCGCCGCCGGCCGCCGCGGCCCAGCGGCTGTCGGCGATGCTGCTGTGCGTGTCGTGCACCAGGTGCAGCTGCCAGGGCGTGCCGGGCAGCGGCTGGGTCTGCCACAGCACGCGGCCGGGCAGGGGCGGCAGGTCGGGCGACAACAGGCGCACCAGGCGGCCGCCGTTGTCCATGTGGTCGTCCACGCGCCAGGCCAGCGGGCGCAGCGGCTGGTTCGAATACTGGCGCGTGGCGTTGAGCTCGCGGCGCTCCTCGTCGCCCAGGGGCTCCAGCAGGCGGTAGCGCCACGCGTCCTGGCTGGCCAGGAACACCACGCCGTGCGCGTCGGAGGCCAGCACGATGTCCGGCGTCTGCAGCCACTCGCGCTCGAGCTCCTGCAGCGCGATCTTGATCGCCACCAGGCCCAGCGTGTGGCCGCTGGCGTCGCGGATGGCCTGCGACAGGAAGTAGCCCGGCTCGCCCGTGGTCACGCCGATGCCGTAGAAGCTGCCGCGCCCCTGCGCCAGCGCCTCCTGCACATACGGGCGAAAGCTGTAGTCCACCCCCACGTTGCTGGTGGTGGTGCGCCAGTTGCTGGCCGCCACGGCCAGCCCTTCGCGGTTGAGCAGGGTGAGCGTGGACGACTGGCTCGCGCCGTTGGCCTGCTCCAGCTTGAGGTTGAGCTGCTCCACCTCCGCCGGGCTCAGGACGCGGGTCAGCGCATCCTGCAGCTGCGCGTCCAGCGCCAGCACCTCGGGCAGGGTGCGGTAGCGGTCGATGCGCTGGGCCAGCGTCTGGCCGTACAGGGTCAGCTGCTGCTGCACGCTGTCGCTCTCCTCGTGCAGCGAACGCTGCCACGCCCACTGCCCGGCCACGAACATGCTGCCCGCCATGCCGGTGAGGAGGATCAGCAGGGTCCAGAATTTGCGAAGGCGCGGCGTCGTCATGGGGCAGAAATCAGGGGGCCGGGAGCGTGCCCCGGGCTGTGATGGTGAGGGCAGCGAGTGTGCCTCACCTCGCTGGCGCCTAGGGGTTTTCCCTATATTGGGGCACGGGGCGCCCTCTGGCGGTGCCACCGACTAATACCAATAGGTTATCGGCTGAATCCGGGGGCGGCGGTACAAACGGCACCCTCGACGCACCCCGCTGGTGCAGTCACCGTGATTTCAGGAGACATCCCCATGCACGCCATTACCGCCCCCACCGCCCATCCCGTGCGGCTTCCCTTTTACCGGCAACTGTACTTCCAGGTGGTGGTCGCCATCGTCCTCGGGGTGCTGCTGGGCCACTTCGAGCCGGCCTACGGCGAGGCGCTCAAGCCGCTGGGCGACGCGTTCATCAAGCTGGTGAAGATGATCATCGCCCCGGTGATCTTCCTGACCATCGTGACCGGCATCGCGGGCATGTCGCAGCTCTCCACCGTGGGCCGGGTGTTCGGCAAGGCCATGGCGTACTTCCTGTTCTTCTCCACGCTGGCGCTGGTCGTCGGCCTGGTGGTGGCCAACGTGGTGCAGCCCGGCGCGGGCATGAACATCAACCCCGCCGACCTGGACCAGACGGCCGTGAAGACCTACGTGGCCAAGTCGCACGAGATGTCGCTCGCCGGCTTCGCGATGGACATCATCCCCAAGACGCTGGTCAGCCCCTTCGTGGGCGACAACATCCTGCAGGTGCTGCTGGTGGCCGTGCTGTTCGGCATCGCGCTGGCCATGGTGGGCGAGGCCGGCCGCCCGGTGCAGAATTTTCTGGAAGCGCTGACCACGCCCGTGTTCAAGGTGGTGGGCATCGTGATGAAGGCCGCGCCCATCGGCGCGTTCGGCGCCATGGCCTTCACCATCGGCAAGTTCGGCCTGGGTTCGCTCGTCAACCTGGCCTGGCTGGTGGGCTCGTTCTACATCACCTCGCTGCTGTTCGTGGTGGTCATCCTGGGCTTCGTGGCCCGGCTGTGCGGCTTCTCGGTGCTCAAGCTGTGCCGCTACCTGAAGGCCGAGCTGATGCTGGTGCTGGGCACCTCGTCGTCCGAATCGGCCCTGCCGTCGCTGATGGAGAAGATGGAAAAGGCCGGCTGCAGCAAGTCGGTGGTGGGCCTCGTGGTGCCCACGGGCTACTCGTTCAACCTGGACGGCACCAACATCTACATGACGCTGGCCGCGCTGTTCATCGCCCAGGCCACCAACACCGAACTCTCGCTGGGCCACCAGGTGGCGCTGCTGCTGGTGGCCATGCTGTCGTCCAAGGGCGCGGCGGGCGTGACCGGCGCGGGCTTCATCACCCTGGCCGCCACCCTGGCCGTGGTGCCCGAGGTGCCGGTGGCCGGCATGGCGCTGATCCTGGGCGTGGACCGCTTCATGAGCGAGTGCCGCTCGCTGACCAACTTCATCGGCAACGCGGTGGCCACCGTGGTCGTCTCGCGCTGGGAAAACGCGCTGGACCACGAACGCCTGGACGCCGCGCTGAATGGCCATCCGCTGCCCGCCCCCGGGGTGGTGCCCGCCGCCGAGGTGCCCCTGGGCGCGGTGGCCCGCTCCGCGGCCTGATACGCCGCCACTCGCCGCCGCAGCGGCGCGGGCCCCGGGGCTTGCGCCGCTGTTTTTTTTGCTATTGATGTAATAGCTGCTTGCGCTTGCTGGGCGAGCGCTGGCCCCCGTCTGTGTTCAGGCGAATGCCTTGCGCCGCTGCGCCACCATGCCTGCCGTGCCCGCCAGCAGCGTGAGCAGCAGCAAGCCCCATCCGCCCAGTGCCGGGATGCCATGGGCGCTGGGGGGTGCGGCGGCCAGGGGCATCGCCGGGTCCAGGATCTCGCCGTTCTGCAGGCCGTCGTCATCGCCCACGCCGCCGTCGGTCACGTCAAAGCCCACGGTGTTGCCGTTGATGAGCAGGTTGCCGGGCGTGATGAAGTTGCCATGGCTGTGCTTGATGAAGTCGTCCACCGCCTGCGGCCAGATGGTGGTGACGCGCACCGTCGCGCCCGGGGTGCAGCCCACCAGCTTGAAGCGGAATGCGCCTTGCGGCGCGGTGTGGCCTGGCGGCGTTGCGGCCGCCGCGATGAACCCGGTGGCCGCCGGGTCGAAGCGGCAGCCCGCCCCCCCGCCGGTGAAGCTGGCGCTGGCCGCGCCCCCCGCGCCGCCGGCCGGCACGGTGGTGCCGGTGGCGGTGGTGATGGCCGCGTACTGCGCCTGCACGCTGCGCGGGGCCTGCACGTTGGCGAGGGTGCAGGTGCGGCTGGGCAGGTCCACGCCGTCGCAGCCGGTAAAGCCGGTGAAGGTGAAGCCCGCGTGGGGCGCGCTGGCGGTGCAGGTGGCGCCGCCGCCGTGGTTCACGCTCGCCGGGCAGGTGACGATGCCGCCGCCGGCGGGCGATGCGCTGGCGCTGAGGGCATGGGTGTTGATGGCGAAGCTCGCCGTCACGCTGCGCGCCTGGTCCAGGGTGACGGTGCAGGTGGTGGCGCTGCCGGCGCAGTCGCCGCCCCACACCACGTGCCAGTCGGTGACGGGCGTGGCCGTGAGGGTCACCACGCCGCCCGCGAGGTAGCTGGCCTGGCAGGTGCCGCTGCTCGCAATGCAGTTGGTGATCTGGCCTGCCGTGGGGGTGGGCGGGGCCGTGGCGCCCACGCTGCCGCCCGTGGACAGCACGGCCAGTTGCAGCAGCTTGTCGTCGCGCAGGTCGGCGTCGGCGCGGTCAGGGCCTGCGTTCCGGCCCCGCATCCCGGCGCCGGCCGCGTTGCCGCTGACGCTGTGTTCGCAGCCGGGCGCCAGGGTCAGCTGGCCATCGTTCCACAGCCCGCCCACGGCCTGGCCGCCAGCGAAGCTGGCAGGGTGACCACTACCGCCACCGCCCGCGGCCAGGTTGGCGCTGATGGCGCAGCCCGCGCCCTGCACCGTGAGTTGCGCGCCCGGCGCGTTGTAGATGCCGCCGGCCGCCGCGCCGCCGGCGCTATTTCCGCCGCCGCTAATCCATCCCCCGCCCCCGCCGCCGCCCACCCAGACGCCGCCGAGCGTGGCATACCCCCCGCCGCCGCCCGTGTCACCAGCATTTCCTGGAAAGCCCGTGCTGCCGGTGCCGCCGTTTCCTGCAAGGGTTGCGCCTGCGCCGCCGCTGCTGCCGTTGCTGCCGTTCCCGGCGTCGGTGTTCCCGCCGCCGCCGCCATAGCCGCCACCTCCCGCGCCGTACCATCCGCCACCGCCACCGCCGCCCGCCCAGCCACCGCCGCCGGCACCGCCACCACCGGCGCCACCGCCCCCCGCGCCCCCGCCATGGCTGCCGCTGCCGCCATTGCTGAAACCCTCCCCACCCGTTGGTGTATCGATGGCGCCGCTACCGCCTCCATTGAGGCTGCTGCCATTGCCTCCGCTGCCGCCCGCGCCCTTGATCTCGCCCGGCTGGCCGATGTTCAGCCCCACGCCGCTGCCCCCGCCGCCGCCGCCCATGCCGCTCTGCCCGCCGCCCGTGGCGTAGTTGCCCTGCACCTGCACGCCGTCGAGCGTGAGCGTGCCATCGTTGCGGATGCCCGCGCCCCAGGACGAGCCCGACTGCGCCGTGCCGCCCACGTCGATCCCCTTGCCTGCCAGCAGCCCGCGCGTGATGACCAGCCCGCGCAGGGTGGCGGTGGCGCCCGCGTTGACCCACAGCACGCGGCCCCGAAGCTGCCCGTCCAGCGTGACGCCGGGGCCGTCGATGGTGACGCTCTTGCCGATGACGAGCTGGCCCAGCAGCGCCACGCGGGACACGCCGCCCGCGAAGGCGATGGTGTCGCCGCTGGCGTTGGCATCGGCGAGCGCCTGGCGCAGGCTGCCCGGGCCGCTGTCGTTGCCGTTGGTCACGGTGAGGCTGGCCGCCTGGGCGGCGCCAGCGGCCACCAGCGCGGCGGCGCAGGCCAGCCCGCGCAGGGGATGGGGGCACGGGGTGTGGAACATGGTTTGTTTGCTTTTGTTTTGATAGCTGTTTGCGCTTGCTGAGCGGGCGTTGAAGGGTGTTTTGGCTTTAAACGCCGCCTCGCCGCCGGTGCAAGCCCAGCGCGGCCACCAGCGCAGACAGCAGCGCCAGCGCCCAGGGCGCATCCACGGGGATGGCCGCGGGCGGCGCAAGGGGGTTGGCGAAGCGGCCCGCGGCTGCGGGGCAGCTCGTGTCGCTCTCCGGCCAGTACTGGTTGCCCGTGCCGGTGAAGGGGATGGCGCTATAGCAGTTGTCGCCGGGCGTGTTGTCGGTGATCTGGTTGTGGTTCAGCGTGAACGTGTGCCCGGCCGGAGCACTGAACCGGACGCCCGCGCCCCTGTTCGCGCCGCCTGCGGCGGGGCTGGCGTTGTTGGCAATGATGCTGCCGGTGACCAGCGTGTTCACGCCGCTGTAGAGGGCGCCGCCCTGCTGGCCGGCGATGTTGCCCGTGAAGCGGCTGTTCGCCACCGTCAGCGAGCCGCTGCCCGTGCTGTAGACGGCGCCGCCCAGGCTGGCGGTGTTGGCGGTGAACTGGCTGTCCGTGATGGTCACCGTGCTGTCGCGGCTGAAGAGGCCGCCGCCGTTGGCCAGGGCCGTGTTGCCGGTGATGACGCTGTGGTCGATGTTCAGGGTGACGCCGTCCGCGTAGATGCCGCCGCCATCCGTCGGGCCGCCGCCGGCGGTATTGCCGCCGGCCAGCGTCAGCCCGCGCAGCGTGAGCGTGGTGCCCGCCAGCGTGGCGGTGACCAGGGGTGTGGCGCCGCCGCCGTCCAGGGTCACGCGCCCGCCGCCGTCGATGGTGGTGTTCGAGGCCTGGTAGATGTCCAGCGCGCTGCCCAGCGTGATGGTGCTGCCTGCGGGAAAGGCGGCGGGGTCGAACGCGATGGTGTCGGCGCCGCTGCCCAGCGCGCAGTCGGCGTCCCAGACGGTATCCGTCACCGCGCTGCCGAGGGCCTCGGTCAGGCTGCACAGGCCGTCGCCCCCCATGACGGTCGTGGTGTTGACGGTGATGGTGGCCGCGGGGGCCAGGCTGGCGGCCAGCAGGCAGGCGGCGGCGAGGGCGATTCGTTTGGGCATGAAAAAGGCTTCCAGCGCCCACGCAGAAAGCGCAGGCAGCTATGAAATTGAAAGCATTGGCGTGAAGTCACAGATGGTAGGGATTGGCCATGCGCCTGTCTGTCCTCAGAACTGATGACATGGCGCTGCTGCCCGGCGCTTGCCCATAATCCAGCCCATGGCCCCCGACACCGCCCCGCCCCTGCCCGCCCCCTGGCCCGCGCGCCTGCCGGCTCCTTTGCGGGTGGGCGTGGTCGAGGACGACCCGGCCTGCCGCGACACCTTCATCGCCATGATCGGCGCGCAGCCCGACCTGGCGCTGGCCATGGCGGCGGCCAGCCGGGCCGAGGCGCTGGCGCTGCTGCCCCAGTCGCCCATGGATGTGCTGCTGGTGGACCTGGGCCTGCCCGACGGCTCGGGCCTGGACGTGATCCGCGCCGCGCGCGCGCAGTGGCCCGGCTGCAGCGTGCTGGTGAGCACCATCTTTGGCGATGAAACGCACGTGCTGCGCTCCATCGAGGCCGGGGCCATGGGCTACCTGCTCAAGGACGTGAGCGCCGCCGAGCTGGCCGAGGAAATCCGCAGCATCCACGCGGGCGGCAGCCCCATCAGCCCCATGGTGGCGCGCAAGATCCTGGCGCGCGCCGCCGCCAGCCTGCCGCCCGCCACCGAGCCGCCCGCCGCGCTGCTGTCCGCGCGCGAGCAGGAGGTGCTGCGCTGCGTGAGCAAGGGCTTCACCACCGAGGAGACGGCCCGCACCATGGGCGTCTCCCGCACCACGGTGCTCACCTTCGTGCGGCGCATCTACGCCAAGCTGCAGGTCAACACGCGCGCCGAGGCCATCCATGCCGCCCACAGGCAAGGCCTTCTGGCGAACGGGTAGGTGGTGCGCCGCGCTGCTGTTGGCCGCCTGGCTCGCGGCCTGCGGCGGCGGCAGCGCTACCGATAACCCCACGCACCTGCGGCAGGCCGCCTTCCGCATGGAGCCCGGCGCGGGCTGGGAACCTCCGCCCGCGCCGCCCTTCGCAGGGGAGGAGGAGAAAGGCGCGTGGGCCAGCGTGCCGCTGCCCCACGCGCGGGAGCGCAGCCTGGCCGAGGGCGGCGCCTCGCTGCGGGCCCCGCCCGACGTGGCCTGGTACCGGCTCGACCTGCCCCCGCCCGGTACACCCGGTGCCCCCAGCGCATCGGGCGCGCCGGGCCAGGACTTGTTTCTGTACCTGCCGCGCTGGCAGACCATCGGCATCGTCGCCGTCTATGTCGATGGCCGCATGGCCTACCGCACGCGCGGCAGCCGCGTGTGGAACAGCTTCAACCGGCCCCTGTGGGTGGCGCTGGGCAACCAAGCCGCCGGTGGCGAGCCGCCCCGCACCGTGTGGCTGCGCATGGCCAGCCAGCGCGGCGTGGGCGGGGCCGTCTCCAGCGCCTGGGTGGGCACCGAGCAGAACCTGCTGTGGCGCTACAGCGTGCGCCGCTTCGTGCAGAACGACTTCATCAGCCTGACCGGCGCCGCCTTTCTGGCCATTGGCCTGTTCGCGCTGGCCGTGGGCTGCGTGCGCCGCCGCGAGCCCATCTACCTGCTGTTCTTCGCCATCTCCGTCACCACCTTGCTGCGCAGCCTGCACTACGTGGTGGACGACCGGCCCCTGCCCGTGCCCGACGACTGGTTCGGCTGGATGACCGTCAATTCGCTGGGCTGGGCCATGGTGTGCACCTTCGCCTTCGCCTTCCGCGTGCACGGGCGGCGCATGCCCGCGCTGGCGCTGGGCATCGCGGGGCTGGTGTCGCTGGGCACCGTGCTCACCCTGCCGCTGCCGCCGCTGCTGCCGTACCTCGATGCCATGCTGCCGCTGGTCTATCTCGTCATCACCGTGCTGACGGCGGTGGTGGCCGCGTCGGGCCTGTGGGCCTCGTGGCGCGCGCGGTCGCGCGAGGGGCTGGTGCTGTTCGCCTGGTTCTCGCTGAACGTGCCCGCGGGCGCGCACGACCTGCTGATGGTCAACTACCGCATCGACATGGAACATGTCTATCTGGCGCCCTACAACGCCATCGGCCTGTTCGCCATCTTCCTGGCCATCGTCTGGCGGCGCTACGTGGGCGCCATCCACGCGGTCGAGGTGGCCAACGCCGGGCTGGAAAGCCAGCTCGCCGCCCGCGAGCGCGAACTGACCGCCAGCCACGAGCAACTGCGCGCGCTGGAGCGCCAGCAGACCCTGGCCACCGAGCGCCAGCGCATGATGCAGGACATGCACGACGGCATCGGCTCGTCGCTGATGAGCGCGCTGCGCATGGTCGAGCGCGGCCAGGCCAGCACGGCCGACACGGCCCAGGTGCTCAAGGACTGCATCGACGACCTCAAGCTCGCCATCGACTCGCTGGACCCCGCCGATGCCGACCTGCTGGCGCTGCTGGCGGCCGTGCGCTTTCGCCTGGCGCCCCGGCTCAAGGCCGCGGGCATCACCCTTGCCTGGAACGTGCAGGACCTGCCCCCGCTGCCCTGGCTCGACCCGCAGTCCGCGCTGCACGTGCTGCGCATCCTGCAAGAAGTGCTGGCCAACATCCTCAAGCACACCCAGGCCACCCTGATCGACGTGGCCACCGCGCCGCAGGCGCAAGCCGGGCAGGGCGGCGCGGGCGTGGTGGTGCGCATCCGCGACAACGCAGGCGCCTTCGTGCTGTCCGAAGGCCCGCCCGCCGCCCTGGCCGGGCAGGGCCTGCTCAACGTGCGCCACCGCGCCCAGGCCCTGGGCGGGCGCTGCCAGTGGGCGGCGTGGGAGGGCGGGGGCGAATTCACCCTGTGGCTGCCGCTGGCGCGCGGGGCTTGATGTACTACTCTTTTGATAGCTGCCGGCGCTTGCCTGCTAAGCGCTGGAGGCCTGTTTGGCATCAAACTCCGGCAAGGCCTTGTCCTCAGTTCTGAGGACATACAGGCGCGTTGCAATTTCTTAACATTCCGGCGGTTCGTCACACACCAAGCCCCCGCCATGCCCCGCCGCCCCTGCGCCCTGCGCGCCCTGCTGCTCCAGCTCGTGTTCATCGCCATCGCCTGCCTGGCCGCCCACGCCCAGGCGGGCACCTGGGCGGTCAGCGGCAGCCTGGGCGATGGGCGCCAATGGCACACCAGCACCCAGCTGCCCAACGGCAAGGTGCTCGTCGCGGGCGGCTATGGCGGTGGCAGCCTCAGCCACCTTGCCAGCGCCGAGCTGTACGACCCCGCCGCCGGCCAGTGGGCCGCCACCGGCCCGCTCGCCCACGCGCGCCGCGGCCACACCGCCACCTTGCTGCCCCATGGCAAGGTGCTCGTGGCGGGTGGCTACGACGGCAGCGCATTCATCGCCAGCGTCGAGCTGTACGACCCCGCCACCGGCTTGTGGAGCGGTGCCAGCGCGCTGGCCCAGCCGCGCACGGAACACACCGCCACCCTGCTGGCCGATGGCCGGGTGCTCGTCGCGGGCGGCCACGCCAGTGGGGGGCAGGTGGCCCAGGCCGAACTGTACGACCCCGCCACCGGCGCCTGGTCCCCCGCCGGGCAGTTGGCCGAAGCGCGCCAGGGCCATACCGCCACCTTGCTGGCCGACGGCAGGGTGCTCGTCGTCGGCGGCGGCAACGGCACCGGATACCTCGCCACCGCCGAGGTGTACCGCCCGAGCGACAACACCTGGGGCTCCGCCGCCCCGCTGCCGCAAGGGCCGCGCAGCGATTTCACCGCCACCTTGCTGCCCGACGGCAGGGTGCTTGCCGTGGGCGGAAACAGCGGCAGCGAGCAGCTTGCCAGCGCCGAGCTGTATGACCCCCAGGGCGATACCTGGGCGCCTGCCGCCTCGCTGAACAGCAAGCGCTTGTTCCACACCGCCACGCTGCTGCCCGGCGGCAAGGTGCTCGTGGCGGGAGGCTTCGGCAGCGGCAGCGCTCTCCAAAGCGCCGAACTGTACGACCCTGACACCAACCAATGGACCGCCGCCGGCGGCCTGAACGACGGGCGCTGGCGCCACATCGCCACCCTGCTGCCCCAGGGCAAGGTGCTCTTCATCGGGGGCGCCAGCGACCTTGGCGCGCTGCTCGCCAGCACCGAGCTCTACGACCCCGCCATCGGCACCTGGGAGGGTACCGGCGCGCTGCCAGGCCAGCGCACGGAGCACACGGCCACCCTGCTGCCGGACGGCAAGGTGCTCGTCGCGGGCGGGGGCGCCGGTTATGGCACCGGGCAGCTCATCGGCGCTGCCGCGCTGTACAACCCCGCCACCGGCGCCTGGGCCGCCACGGGCCCGCTGGCCGCCGCGCGCGCCTACCACACCGCCACCTTGCTGCCCGGCGGCAAGGTGCTCGTCGTGGGCGGCCTCGGCAGCGCAGGAGCGCTCGCCAGCGCCGAACTCTACGACCCCGCCACGGGCACCTGGAGCGGCACCGGCGCGATGGCCAGCCCCCGCTTATGGCATGCCGCCGCCCTGCTGCCCAGCGGCCAGGTGCTGGTCGTGGGGGGCTGGGGCAGCAACATCAGCAACAGCCAAACCGCCACCGCCGAGCTGTACGACCCCGCCACCGGCCTCTGGTCCGCCACGAGCGCGATGAGCGCCGCACGCCAAGGGCCCACGGCCACCCTGCTGCCCACCGGCAGGGTGCTCGTCGCGGGGGGGAATGGCAGCGGCGGCCCCCTGGGCAGCGCCGAGCTGTACGACCCCGCCTCGGGCACCTGGAGCGGCGCCGGCGCGATGGCCAGCCCGCGCTGGACACACACCGCCACCCTGCTGCCCCAGGGCAAGGTGCTTGTCGCGGGGGGGTACAGCGGCGCATACCTCGGCAGCGCCGAACTCTACGACCCCGCCCTGAACGCATGGAGCCCCACCGGCCCGCTCAACACCGGACGCTCCGGCCACACCGCAACCCTGCTGCCCGGCGGCAAGGTTTTGGCCGCTGGGGGGGGTGGTGGCGGCTACCTGGGCAGCGCCGAACTGTACGACCCCGCCACGGGCGCCTGGGCCGCCACCGGCGCGCTGGCCACTGTGCGCGCCTACCACACCGCCACCGTGCTGCCCGATGGCACGGTGCTCGCCGCCGGGGGGCGCGACGGCGTCACGGCCACCAGCGGCATCGCCACCGCCGAGCGCTACGACCCTGCCGGCGGCGCAGTGCCCCCGGCCCGCATTCCCACATTGACCGGCGGCCCCGCCCGGTTGAGCGGCGCGGCCTTCACCCTCACCGGTTTGCGGCTGCGTGGCGACAGCGAGGCCAGCGGCGGCGGCACCAGCGCATCGCCCACCCCCTTGCCGCTGGTGCAGTTGACGCGGCTGGACAACGGCGCGCACACCTGGCTCGCGCCCACCGGCTCCACCGCCGCCAGCATCGACGTGGCCGCGCCGGGCGTGCTGCCCAGCGGCCGGTATGCGCTGCGGGCGTTCGTGAACGGCATGGCGTCCAACGCGCTGCTGCTGGGCACGCAGGCCCAGCCCACGCTGGCCCTGTCCGCCAGCGCCGTGGGCGCCAGCGTCACCTTCACCGCCACGCTGAACGGCGCATCCGCCAGCCCCACGGGCCAGGTGGCGTTCAGCGTGGATGGCGCGCCGCTGGCCTGCACCACGGCCACCTTCAGCGGCGGCGTGGCCACCTGCGCCACCAGCAGCCTGGCCATGGGCCTGCACAGCATCACCGCCAGCTACACGGGCGACGCCGACAACGCGCCCGCCACCGCCAGCCCGCTGGCGCACACCGTCAACACCGCTGCCGTGCCCGTGCCGGGCGGCGGCGGCAGCACGGCGCAGGTCGGCATCACCGGCGGCCCGCCCGGCTGCACCGTGAACACCCTGGGCCTGAGCGCGGCCACCGGCGCCGACAACCTGCCCGCAGGCGCCACCGCCCCGCTGGGCGTGCTGCGCTTCACGGCCACGGGCTGCGCGAATGCCACGCTGGCGGTGGCCGTCACCTACCCCGGCGGCAGCCTGGCGGGGCTGGTGCCGCGCAAGTTCGGCCCCGCCACGGCCGGTGCCACGGCGCTCTGGTTCCCGCATGGCGCGGTCAGCGGCGACACGGTGAGCTTTGCCGTCACCGACAACGGCACGGGCGACAACGATCCCGCCCCCGGCGCCATCGCCGACCCGCACGCCATGCTGCTGCTGGCCGCCGGGCCCGCCGGCGCGCAGGCGATTCCGGCGCTGTCCGAAGGGGGCTTGCTGCTGCTGTCGGCCCTGCTGGCCCTGGTGGCGCTGTCAGCGGGCCGCGTGGGAAGGCGGGTGGTGTGAATCACTTCTCTTTTTGTAGCTGCTGGCGCTTGATGGGTGGGCGCTGGGGGCTATTTTTTGCATAGAACCCTGGCAGGGCCTTGTCCTCAGTTCTGAGGACATACAAAAGCGGCAGGCAACGGCAACATGGCGCATCTTCATCGCCACCAGCCCACCCATGCCATTCCCCTCCACCACCGCCCGCCTTGTGGGCCTGCTGCTGGCCGCCGCGGCTGCGCTGCCGGGCGCGGCCCCTGCGCAAGTCCTGTACGAAGGCTTTGACGAAACCTTCACGCTATCGGGCAATGGCTGGGTCATGCAGAACAACAGCGCCCCGGTGGGCGCCATGGGCTGGTTCCAGGGCACCCCCATCTCTGCCTTGCCGGACCCCGGCCCGTTCGACGCCTACAGCGGCGCAGCCAATGCCTACATAGCGGCCAACTTCAGGAACACGGGCAGCAGCGGCACCATCAGCAACTGGCTGGTCATGCCGAACCGCACACTGAGCAATGGCGACGTGCTGACCTTCTATACGCGCAAGCCGGTCCCCAACCCAACGGACTACCCCGATCGCCTGGAAGTGCGCATGAGCACGCAGGGCGCCAGCACGGACGTGGGCACCACCGCCACCGACGTGGGAGACTTCACCACGCTGCTGACGAGCATCAACCCTGGCCTGGCGGCGGGCGGCTACCCCGCCGCCTGGACGCAGTACCGCATCACCGTGTCCGGGCTGGCCGCCCCCACCTCGGGCCGCGTCGCGTTCCGCTACTTCGTGACCGGCGCCGGCACCTTCGGCGCGAACGGCGACTACATCGGCATCGACGACGTGACGCTCTGCCCCGCCCCCGCCATGACGGCCACCGGCACGCCCGCCAACGGCACGGCCGGGGCCGCTTATGCCTACACGCTGGCGCAGGCCGGGGCGGTGGGCGGGTCGTCCTTCGCGGTCGCGGCGGGGGCGTTGCCGCCGGGTCTGGTGCTGTCGGCTGCAGGCGCCATTTCCGGCACCCCCACGGCCACGGGCACGTTCAGCTTCACGGCCACGGTGACGGACAGCCGCCACTGCTCGGCGTCGCTGCCCACTTCCATCACGGTGCAGGCAGGCAAGCCGCCCCCGCCGGCCAGCGCCACCGCCACCGCGGGCGACGCCGAGGCGACGGTGGACTGGAGCCCGGAACGGTGGGCGGACGCCTATGGGGCCCCCATCACCAGCTACACCGCCACCGCCGTGCAAGACCCCGCCAGATCCTGCACCGTGACCGGCTCCGGGCACAGCTGCACCGTGGCGAACCTGGCCAATGGAACAAGCTACACGTTCCGCGTGGTGGCGCACAACGGATCCCCCACGCAACCCGATTCGGACGCCGCCGTGACCAACGCGGTCACGCCCCTGGGCGCGCAGAGCATCACCTTCCTCCCCGCCACCATCCCCGCGCAGGCTGCGGGCACCACGCTGACCCTGGGCGCCACGGCGACGTCGAACCTGCCCATCACCTACAGCGCCACGGGCGCGTGCAGCGTGGCGGGCAGCGTGGCCAGCTTCAGCGGCGCGGGCTCGTGCACGCTGACGGCCAGCCAGCCGGGCGGCGGGGCCTGGGCGGCGGCGGCGCCCGTAGCGCGTACCTTTGCCGTGATGGCGGCGCCCACGCTGGCGCTGGCGGCCAACGCCAACCCCAGCGCACTGGGGGCCAGCGTCACCCTCACCGCCACGTTCGGCAGCGCCAGCAACCCCACGGGCACGGTGAGCTTCAGCGCGGACGGCCTGCCGCTGGCCTGCGCGGCCCCGCCCGCCATCACGGGCAGCGTGGCCGCCTGCACCGTCAGCGGCCTGCTGGTGGGCGCGCACGCCATCACCGCCAGCTATGCGGGCGATGCCAACAACACCAGCGCCACGGGCGGGCCTCTGGCGCTGACGGTGGGCCAGGCCAGCCTGGCGGTGCCCGGCGGCGGCGTGGCGCAGGCCAGCATCTCCGGCGGCCCGGCGGGCTGCACCGTGGGCAGCCTGGCGCTGACCGCCGCCGCCCCGGGCGACAACCTGCCCGCAGGCGCCACCGCCCCGCTGGGCGTGCTGCGCTTCACGGCCACGGGCTGCGCGAATGCCACGCTGGCGGTGGCCGTCACCTACCCCAGCGGCAGCCTGGCGGGGCTGGTGCCGCGCAAGTTCGGCCCCGCCACGGCCGGTGCCACGGCGCTCTGGTTCCCGCATGGCGCGGTCAGCGGCGACACGGTGAGCTTTGCCGTCACCGACAACGGCATGGGCGACAACGATCCCGCCTCCGGCGCGATCGCCGACCCGCACGCCATGCTGCGGCTGGCCGCCGGCGCGCAGGCGATTCCTACGCTGTCCGAATGGGGCCTGCTCGTGCTGGCGGCGCTGCTGGGGCTGGCAGCGCTGCGCAGGTTTCAAGCCGGATCGGCCTCCAGCGCTTGATGAGAAAGCGCTGAAAGCTATCAAATCAGGAGTTTTTTGCCGGATGCGCTAGCATTGCCAGTCCCATTCTCACGAGGCGCCCCATGACCACTGAAGCCCTGCTGGCCTACGCCCACTTTCTGGCCATCCTGACCATGACCGTCTTCCTGGCCAGCGAGGCGGCCCTGTGCCGCAAGGAGTGGCTCAACGCCGCGGTGGTGGAGCGCCTGGCGCGGGTGGACATGGTCTATGGCATCTCCGCCATCGCCGTGCTGGCCACGGGCCTGGCGCGCACCTGGTGGGGCATGAAGGGCGCGGGGTGGTACTGGTCGCAGCCCCTGCTGCACACCAAGGTCACGCTGTTCGTGGTCATCGGCCTGATCTCCATCGTGCCCACGGTGCGCTTCCTGCGCTGGCGCAAGCAGCTGCGCGCCACGGGTGCGCTGCCCACCGAGGCCGAGGTGCGCGGCACGCGCCGCCTGGTGATGATCGAGGCGCACCTGCTGGTGGTGATTCCGCTGCTGGCCGTGTTCCTGGCGCGGGGCGTGGGCACGCGCTAGAAAGTACAAAGCCCCGCGTGCGGGGCTTTGTTTGGGGGCCAAGGTGTGTCAGGCGGGCTTGTTGCTCAGGCATTCCTTCATGAAGGCCTTGCGCTCGTCGCCCTTGAGGGTCTTGGCCTTGGGGTCTGCGTTGCAGGTCTTCATCTTGGTCTGCTGCTTTTCCTGCTTGTTGGCAGACAGGCATTCCTTCATGAAGGCCTTGCGCTCGTCGCCCTTCTTTTCCTTGGCGTCGGCATTGCAGGTGGCCATCTTGCTCTGTTGCGCGGTGGGCGCCTTGGCCGGCGCGGAGGCAGCGGCGGCAGGCGCGTCGGCGGCATGGGCCGTGGCCAGGGAGAGGGTCAGGCCGATGGCCGTCATCAGGGAAAGCAGTTTCTTCATGTAATGCTCCTGCGGGTAGGGGGGGATGGACGGCCCGGTGGACACCGGGCCATTCAGCATAACGCCACAGCGGCGGGATGGGATGACGGGGCGCCCCCGTAGAATCCCCGCATGCTCTCCGTCAAACAGGAATTGCTCGCGGCGCTCGCCGGCGAGCTGGAAAAATTGTCGCCCGGCACTGCCGGGCGCGCTGCGTTCGAATCCCCCAAGGTGGCCGCCCACGGCGACTTCGCCTGCACGGCGGCCATGCAGCTGGCCAAGCCGCTCAAGCTCAACCCGCGCGCGCTGGGCGAGCAGCTCAAGGCCGCGCTCGAGGCCACGCCCGCGTTTGCCCGCTGGGTCGATGCCATCGAGATCGCCGGCCCCGGGTTTCTCAACATCCGCCTCAAGCCCGCCGCCAAGCAGGAAGTGGTGCGCGAGGTCCTGGGTGCCGGAGACCGCTTTGGCTACCAGGCCGACAACGGCCAGCGCGTGCTGGTCGAGTTCGTCTCGGCCAACCCCACCGGCCCGCTGCACGTGGGCCACGGCCGCCAGGCGGCGCTGGGCGACGCGATCTGCAACCTCTTTGCCACCCAGGGCTGGAAGGTGCACCGCGAGTTCTATTACAACGACGCGGGCGTGCAGATCCAGACGCTGACCACCAGCACGCAGCTGCGCGCCAAGGGCTTCAAGCCCGGCGACGAGTGCTGGCCCACCGACCCCGAGAACCCGGCGTCCAAGGCGTTCTACAACGGCGACTACATCCAGGACATCGCCAACGACTTCCTCGCGAAGAAGACCGTCAAGGCCGACGACCGCGAGTTCACCGCCAGCGGCGACGTGGACGATGTGGAGTCCATCCGCCAGTTCGCCGTGGCCTACCTGCGCAACGAGCAGGACAAGGACCTGCAGGCCTTCAATCTGAAGTTCGACGAGTACTACCTCGAGTCGAGCCTGTACACCAGCGGCCGCGTCGAGGCCACCGTGGGCAAGCTCGTGGCCAACGGCAAGACCTACGAGCAGGACGGCGCGCTGTGGCTCAAGAGCACGGACTACGGCGACGACAAGGACCGGGTCATGCGCAAGAAGGACGGCACGTACACCTACTTCGTGCCCGACGTGGCCTACCACATCGCCAAGTGGGAGCGCGGCTTCACCAAGGTCGTCAACATCCAGGGCACGGACCACCACGGCACCATCGCCCGCGTGCGCGCCGGGCTGCAGGCAGCCGGCGTGGGCATCCCGCAGGGCTACCCCGACTACGTGCTGCACACCATGGTGCGCGTGGTCAAGGGCGGCGAAGAGGTCAAGATCAGCAAGCGCGCGGGCAGCTACGTCACGCTGCGCGACCTGATCGAATGGACCAGCAAGGACGCGGTGCGCTTCTTCCTCTTGAGCCGCAAGCCCGACACCGAGTACACCTTCGACGTGGACCTGGCCGTGGCACAGAACAACGACAACCCGGTGTACTACGTGCAGTACGCCCACGCGCGCATCCAGTCGGTGCTGCGCGGCTGGGCCGAGCAGGGCGGCGGCGATGTGGCCTCGCTCCAGGGCGCGGACCTGTCGGCGCTCGAAGGCCCGCAGGCCCAGGCGCTGATGCTGCAGCTGGCCAAGTACCCCGAGATGCTCACCGCCGCCGCCGACGGCGAGGCGCCGCACGACGTGACCTTCTACCTGCGCGACCTGGCCGCCAGCTACCACAGCTACTACGACGCCGAGCGCATCCTGGTGGACGATGAAACCGTCAAGCGGGCCCGGCTGGCCCTCGTCGCCGCCACCGCGCAGGTATTGCACAATGGCCTGGCCGTGCTGGGCGTGTCGGCTCCGGCCAGAATGTAAGCAGTCACTATGAAGAAACAACAGACGGGTGGGACCATCATCGGCTTCATCGTCGGGGTCATCGTGGGCCTGGGGGCCGCACTGGCGGTGGCCGTGTACGTGACCAAGGTGCCGGTGCCTTTCCTCAACAAGGGCAACGGGCGGGGCGTGGACATGGATGCCGCCGAATCCCAGAAGAACAAGAACTGGGACCCGAACTCTCCGCTGTACGGCAAGAACCCCGCGCGTCCCCCCGCGCCGGCGGTGGCGGCGGCTTCCGCGCCCGCCTCCGTGGCGGCGCCCGAGGTGCGGGCGGCCGCCTCCGCGCCCAAGCCGGTTGCCAGCAAGCCCGAGGCGGCCAAGGCCGAAAGCAAGCCCGGCGCCGACCCGCTGGGCGATCTGGCCGTCGCCAAGGCCGCCGCCAAGGGCAACCTGGACCCGTTCGACTACTTCGTGCAGGCCGGGGCATTCCGTACCCAGGCCGATGCGGATGCCCAGCGCGCCAAGCTGGCCATGCTGGGCTGGGAGGCCCGGGTGAGCGAGCGCGAGCAAAATGGGCGGGCCGTGTTCCGCGTGCGCGTGGGCCCGTTCACCAAGCGCGATGATGCCGAGCAGCTCAAGGAAAAGCTCGACGGCGCCGGGGTGGAATCGGCCCTGGTGCGGGTGCAGCGCTGAACTGCCGCGCAGCGGGAGCTGAACTTTTTGCGGGGGCATGGCTCACATCCCCCAGACCAGAACCAGGAGAGTCTTTGCCATGAAACGCCGTGAGTTTTCTTTGTCCGCCGCCTCGGCGGTTGCCGCTTCCGCCCTGACGCTGCCAGTGGCCACCCCCGCGCTGGCCCAGGCCCGCCAGTTCAAGGAGGGCAAGGACTTCAAGCGGCTGGACAAGCCCGTGGCGCCCGATGCGCCCGCCGGCAAGGTCGATGTGATCGAATTCTTCTGGTACAGCTGCCCTCACTGCCACGCCTTCGAGCCCACGCTCGACGCATGGGTGAAGAGCGCCCCCAAGGACATGAGCATCCGCCGCATGCCCGTGGCCTTCAATGCCAGCTTCGTGCCGCAGCAAAAGCTCTACTACACGCTCGAAGGCATGGGCAAGCTCGACGCGCTGCACGCCAAGGTGTTCCGCGCCATCCATGTGGAAAAGCAGAAGCTGGCCAAGGACGACGAAATCCTGGCCTGGGTGACCCAGCAGGGGGTCGATGCCGCCAAGTTCAAGGAGGTCTACGGCTCCTTCACCGTGTCCAACCAGGTGCGCCGTGCGTCGCAACTGCAGGACGCGTATGGCGTGGAAGGCGTGCCTTCCATGGGCGTGGCCGGCAAGTACTACACCGATGGCACCATGGCCGGCAACATGCAGAACGTGCTGCAGGTGGTGGAGCACCTGGCCGCCACGGCGAAAAAGGGGTGACGCCTCCTTGAAGGAAGCGTGGCCCTCGTGAGCCGCCTTCCTGCCCAGGGGAACGCACCCGGCGGCCCGGCAGCGCCGGCTCCACGGGTGCAGGCGGCGGCTTCCAAGCGCCGACGGCCTCGGATGCCCCAAGAAGAAGCCCGCGGATGCGGGCTTTTTTCATGGCGCGCGCCGTGGGGTGGCTACAATGACCTGCAAGATTCGTGCCCTATGAACTACCGCATCCTCCCCCACCTCCTGCTTGTCGCCCTGGCCTGCCATCTGGGCGCGGCGCACGCCGAAAAGGCCGACCGCGCCAAGCCCATGAACATCGAGGCCGACGCCTTGCGACACGATGAGCTCAAGCAGACCAGCGTGTTCTCGGGCCGCGTGGTCATGACCAAGGGCTCCATCGTGCTGCGCGGCGCGCGGCTGGACGTGCGCCAGGACGCCGACGGCTACCAGTACGGCGTGGTCACGGCCGAGGCGGGCAAGCGGGCCTTCTTCCGCCAGAAGCGCGATACCGTGGCCGGCGCGCCGGACGAGTTCATCGAAGGCGAGAGCGAAGTCATCGAGTACGACGGCAAGGCCGACAACGTGCGCTTCATCACCCGCGCCGAACTGCGCCGCTACCGCGGGGCGGTCCTCAGCGACGAGATCACCGGCGCCGTGATCGTCTACAACAACCTCACCGATGTGTTCACCGTGGACGGCAAGCGCACCCCCGCGACCAATGCGGCGGGCGATGCGCCCGCGCCCGGCAGCCGGGTGCGTGCGGTGCTCGCGCCCAAGGACCCGCCCGCCGGTACCGCCGCGCCGGAGGCCGCGCCCCCGGCATCGGCGCCGGTGCTGCGCCCCAGCAACAGCCTTGGCGGCGGCTCCAAGTGAGCGCGCAGCCCGTCAGCCCCGGTCCTGACACCCAGGCGGGCAGCCGCCTGGAGGTGCAGCACCTGGCCAAGTCGTATGGCAGCCGCAAGGTCGTCAAGGATGTGTCGCTGGTCGTGCAAAAGGGCGAGGTCGTCGGGCTGCTCGGCCCCAACGGCGCGGGCAAGACCACCTCGTTCTACATGATCGTGGGCCTGGTGCGCAGCGACGCGGGCGACATCCGCATCGACGGCCATTCGGTGGCCCACATGCCCATCCACCGCCGCTCGCGGCTGGGGCTGTCCTACCTGCCGCAGGAAGCCTCCATCTTCCGCAAGCTCACGGTCGAAGAGAACGTGCGCGCGGTGCTGGAGCTGCAGCGCGCGGACGACGACGGCAAGCCGCTGTCGCGCGAGGCCATCGAAGAGCGTCTCACGGCCTTGCTGCAGGAGCTGCGCGTGGACCATCTGCGGGCCTCGCCCGCCATGGCCCTGTCGGGCGGCGAGCGCCGCCGCGTCGAGATCGCCCGCGCGCTGGCCACGCAGCCGCGCTTCATCCTGCTGGACGAGCCCTTTGCGGGCATCGACCCCATCGCCGTGATCGAGATACAGCGCATCATTGGCTTCCTCAAGGCGCGCGGCATCGGCGTGCTCATCACCGACCACAACGTGCGCGAGACGCTGGGCATCTGCGACCACGCCTTCATCATCAGCGATGGCCAGGTGCTGGCCCAGGGCACGCCGTCCGAGATCGTGGACAACGCCGAAGTGCGCCGGGTGTACCTGGGCGAACATTTCCGCATGTAGACATGGCCTCCACGCTTGTCATTTCGTGTACTGCGCTGCCCCCCGAGGGGGCCTTCGCGCCTTGGGGCGGCCCGGCGGCGCTCAATCAATGAAACCTGGACTCTCGCTGCGCGTCTCGCAGCATCTTGCATTGACCCCCCAGCTTCAGCAGTCCATCCGGCTGCTGCAGTTGTCCACGCTTGAACTCTCGCAGGAAGTCGAGCAGATGCTCGACGAAAACCCGTTCCTCGAACGCAACGCCGACGAGGCGCCGCGCGAGGAGTTTGGCCTGGAAGCCGCCGATACGCCGGCCCAGGCCGACGACTACAGCGCGGATGATGCTATTTTTTCAGGAGCTACCAGCGCAAGCAGTACCAGCGCTGAGGCTCAAAATGATGCTGAAACACCGAGCGCGGGCACCGACGAGCCCGACTGGAGCGGCGACGGCACGGTGGAGATGGCGCCCAACGACGCCGAGTGGGGCGGCGACGCCCCCGCCCGCAACCGCAACGACGCCGAAGGCGACGAGGCCGACGCCACCGAGCTGGCCCGCACGCACGAATCGCTGACCGCCTTTTTGCACCGACAGGCGCTGGCGCTGCGCCTGTCCGAGATCGACCGCGCCGCGCTGCGCTTCCTGATCGAATCGCTCAACGACGACGGCTACCTGGAGGATCCGCTCGAAGAGCTGGCCATCAGCCTGGCCGGGCCCGACGACCTGGAGCAGATCGAGGAGCTGGTGCACCGCTTCACCGTGGCACAGCGGCTGCTCCAGAGCCTGGAGCCCGTGGGCGTGGGCGCGCGCGGCCTGGCCGAGTGCCTGACGCTGCAGCTCAAGGCGCTGGCCGCCGACGAGGACAGCGACATCGACCCCGACACCGTGCAGACCGCGCTGCGCGTGTGCCAGCAGCCGCTGGAGATGCTGGCGCGGCGCGACGTGCGCCGCCTCACGCAGGCCTGCGGCGACAGCGAGGAGCGCACCCGCGCCGCCATGGCGCTGATCGCCCGGCTGGAGCCGCGCCCGGGGCGCCGCTTCGCCGACGTGGAGCGCAACATCATCATCCCCGACGTGATCGTGCGCAAGGCCGGGCGCGCCAATGGCCGCGACGGGCAGCACAACTTCATCGTGCAGCTCAACCCCGACGTGATGCCGCGCCTGCGCGTGCACGACATCTATGCCGGCGCCCTGCGCGGCCACAAGGGCGGCGAGGGCCACCAGGGCATGCAGCAGCGCCTGCAGGAGGCGCGCTGGTTCATCAAGAACATCCAGCAGCGCTTCGACACCATCCTGCGCGTCTCGCGCGCCATCGTGGAGCGGCAGAAGAACTTCTTCACCCACGGCGAACTCGCGATGCGCCCGCTGGTGCTGCGCGACATCGCCGACGAGCTGGGCCTGCACGAGTCCACCATCAGCCGCGTGACCACGGCCAAGTACATGGCCACGCCCATCGGCACCTACGAGCTCAAGTACTTCTTCGGCTCGGGCCTGGGCACCGAGACCGGCGGCAATGCGTCGAGCACCGCCGTGCGCGCCCTCATCAAGCAATTCGTGGCCGCCGAGAGCCCGACCAAGCCGCTGTCCGACAGCCAGATCGCCGAGATGCTCAAGGAGCAGGGCATCGAGTGCGCGCGCCGCACCGTCGCCAAGTACCGCGAGGCGCTCAAGATCGCGCCGGCGAATCTGCGCAAGGCGCTGTAGGCGCCGTGTGGGCGTGTGCACGGCGCATGCGCCTGGTGGCCCGTTTTTCCGCTCCGTTGCCGTCTTTCCCTCTTACTTCGCCACCCCGTCCATGGCCCGCATCGTCTTCGACCTTCCCGCGCACTTCGGTTTCGCCACCGAAATGCAGATCTACATCAGCCACGTCAACCAGGGCGGGCACCTGGACAACGCGCAGCTGCTGAGCCTCGTGTCCGAGGCCCGGGTGCGGTTTTTCCAGTCACTCGGCTACCCCGAGGCCGACGTGGGCGGGCTGTCCATCGTGGTCGGAGACATCGTGGCGCAGTACAAGTCCGAGGGGTTCCACGGGGAGACCATGCGCGTGGAGATGGCGCCTGCGGACTTCAACCGCTATGGGTTCGACCTGGTCTTTTGCATGACCGAGAAGACCTCGGGCCGCGAGGTGGCGCGCGGCAAGATCGGCATCGTTTTCATCGGCAAGGCCGGCCGCAAGGTGGCGCCGATCCCGGACTCCATCCGCCAGTTGCTGCTGGCCCGTGTCGGCACGCCGGATTCACACGCACTTTCCGAGCGCGTATCCTCACCATCGTCATGAACCAACTCCAACTTTTTCTCCCCTGCGCCGCCGGTGTGGAGGGCTTCCTGGCCGACGAAGTGCACGGCATCACCGGCCTCACGGGGCAGGACCTGCTGGTGGGCCGGGGCGGCGTGCTGCTGCGCGCCTCGTGGCGCGACGCGCTGCTGCTGAACCTGCACAGCCGGCTGGCCCAGCGCGTGCTGGTGCAGCTGGCGCACCGCCCGTACCGCTCCGAGAACGACCTCTACGCCGCCGCCAGCGACGTGGCCTGGGAAATCTGGTTCACCACGCGCCAGACCTTCAAGGTCGAGGTGACCGCCCAGCACAGCCCGCTGCAGAGCCTCAATTTCGCGGGGCTCAAGGTCAAGGACGCGGTGGCCGACCGCTTTCGCGCCAAGAGCGGCGTGCGCCCCGACGTGAACACGCAGTGGCCCGACGTGCGCATCCACCTGCACCTGACCACCGACGAAGCCACCATCTACATCGACACCTCGGGCGAGCCGCTGTTCAAGCGCGGCTGGCGCGAGGACAAGGGCGACGCCCCGCTGAAGGAAACCCTGGCCGCTGCGATGATCGCCGCCAGCGGCTGGGACCCGCACGGTGACAACCCCCAGCCGCTGTACGACCCCTGCTGCGGCAGCGGCACCATCGCCATCGAGGCCGCGCAGATCGCCTGCCGCATTCCGGCGGGCAGGCTGCGCCGCTTTGCGTTCGAGAAACTGCTGCCCTACCAGGCCCATGTCTGGTCTGCTATTAAAAATGAAGCTGAAGGCGCAATACAGACAAGCGTTGTACCTATTTTTGGCAGTGACGTCGCCTTCCGGATGGTGGATTTCGCCGAGCGCAATGCCGAGCGCGCCGGCGTGGCGGGCGCCGTGCAGCTGCGCGGAGGCGATGCGCTGCAGCGCATGCCGCCGTGCGAGCAGCCCGGCGTGATGCTCCTGAACCCCCCGTACGGCGAACGCATCGCCGCGGCCGGTGCCGCGGGCCGCAATGCCAGCGAGCGCGCGGCCGACCGTGCCCAGGGCCTGGCCGTGGGCCGTGAAGAAGCCCATACCGACGATGGCGGCGAGTTCTTCAGCCAGCTGGCCGCGCACTGGAAGAAGAACTACAGCGGCTGGACGGCCTGGATGCTCACGCCCGACCTCAAGCTGCCCGGCAAGATGCGCCTGAAGGAGTCGCGCCGCGTGCCGATGTGGAACGGCCCCATCGAATGCCGCATGTTCCGCTTCGACATGATCAAGGGCGCGGTGCGCGACCGCGGTGCCAAGGCGCCGCCCCAGGCGCCCGATGCCGGCGGCCCGCGCGATGCGGGTTGAGCTTTCGCTGCCCGCCGAGGCCGCTGAGGGCGAGCCCGCGCGCCCCGTGGTGGTGGACACCAACGTGGCGCTGGACCTGCTGATCTTCAGCGACCCGCGTACCGCGCCGCTGCGCACGCTGCTGGCCCAGGGGCGCCTGTCATGGATCGCCACGCAGGTCATGCGCGATGAGCTGGAGCGGGTGTTGGCCTACCCGCACATCGCAGAGCGCATGGACTACTACCGCGTGGACGCGGCGCAGGTGCTGTCCGCGTTTGATGTGCAGGTGCAGCGGGTGGATGTTGCGCCCAAGGTGGCCTATGTGTGCAAGGACGCGGACGACCAGAAGTTCATCGACCTGGCCGCCGCGCACCGGGCGATTTTGCTGAGCAAGGACAAGGCCGTGGTCTGCATGCGCAAGCGGCTGCTCGCGCTGGATGCGCACGTGGCGACGGCGCTGGTGCTGCAGCCCGCCGCCGAGCCAGCGCCTGCCCTGGCCTGACGGAGGCCGCGCACGGCGGGGCGCACAGGCCCCGGCCCGCGGCGGTGGTGCTCAGCGCTCGAAGCTGAACTCGCCCGCCGCGTGCACCTGCCATGCCCCCTCACCGCGCAGCTCCAGCACGTGTGTGTGGTGGCGGAGCACGGCGGGGCGGTGCGCGATGCTGACCAGCGTGGTGCCGCTGGCGCGCAGTCGCTCGTAGAGCGCGGCTTCGTTGGCGCTGTCCAGCGCGCTCGTGGCCTCGTCCAGCACCACGATGCGCGGGGCATGCGCGAGCACCCGCGCAAAGGCCAGGCGCTGCTGTTCGCCGGTGGACAGCAGCTTTTCCCAGTCATGCGTGGCGTCGAGCCCGCCCACGCGCCCGGCCAGGGATTCCAGGTGCACCTCCTGCAGCAGTTCCAGCAGGCGTTCGTCGGGCAGTTCCGTCTGCTTGCTGGGGTAGATGATCTGGCTGCGCAGCGTATCGACCTGCATATAGGGGCGCTGCGGCAGGAAGAACACCTCTTCCATCGGCGGGTGCCGCACCGTGCCGCTGCCCGTGCGCCACAAGCCCGCGATGGCACGCAGCAGCGAACTCTTGCCGCAGCCGCTGGGCCCGGTGATGAGCAGCGCATCGCCCGGCTGCAGCCGCAGCGACAGGTCCTGCACCAGCAGGCGGCCGAACTGCGGCGTGTACAGCGTGAGGGCTTCCAGCGCCAGCGCGTCCCCCGCGCACCGGGCGATCTGCGGCGGGGGCGCGGCCTCCGTCTCTGGCAGTGCGGCCGGGGGCGTGGAGGGCGCGGCAGCCGGTTGTTCGGCCCAGGGCGTGGGCGTGGCGGGAGTCTTGAGCACCACCTGCGACAGGGCGTGCAGCCGGTCGATGCCCGCCACGAAGCGGCTCAGGCTCTCGAAGTTGTCGACGATCAGCGAGACGGCCGTGAGCACCGCGGCGAATGCGCCCGCCGCCTGGATCGCGCGCCCGACCTCCAGTTCGCCCGACAGCACCTGGCCAGCCAGGATGATGCTGGGCAGCACCAGCGTGAGCTGGCTGAACGAGCGCTGGTAGAGATTGAGCGAGCGCTGCTTCTTGATGAGCCGTGCATAGTTGGTGAACGCGGCCTCGAACCGGTGGTCGATCTGCGCACGCTCCTGCGGTTCGCCCCGGTAGAAGGCGATGGATTCCGCGTTCTCGCGCAGCCGCATCAGGCCGAAGCGGAAATCCGCTTCGCGCCGGATCTGCCAGAAGTTCAGCCGGATCAGCGGCGCGCCGAACAGGTACAGCGCCCCGAAGGTGCCCATGAGCGCATACACCGCCAGGAAGGCCACCAGTGTGTGCGAGATGGACCACAGCACGGCGCTGAACGCCACGAGCTGCATGAGCGAGCCCAGGAAGATCAGCAGGAAGTGCGTGGAACGCCCGGTGAAGGTGTTGATGTCTTCGCTGATGCGCTGGTCGGGGTTGTCGATGTCGTTGCCCGCGCCGATCTCGTAGTAGTGGCGCTCGCCCAGGTAGCCGTCCAGGAACCGGTGCGTGAGCCAGCGGCGCCAGTGGTTGGAGAAGGCGTCGCGCATGTAGTAGTAGAAGGCGTACACCGGCACCGCGAAGGCCAGCACCACCAGGCAGGCGCGCACGGCGGCCCAGAACCGGTCCGCCTGCCTCGCGGCCAGGGCCGAGGTCATTTCCCCGGTCTTGTCGATGAGCATCACGGCCAGCTGGGTTTCGCAGACCATGAGGCCCACCAGGAGCGCGAGCAGACCCCAGGCGGTGCGTTTCCGGTCGCCCGTCCAGTACGGGCGGGCCACGGCCATGAACTGTTTCCAGGCGGCCAGGGAAAGGGTCGGCGGGCGCCTGCGGCGGGGTTTCCTGGTGGGGGGAGGCGGCGCCGCGGCGGGGTGGGGTTCAGGCAGGGCAGCGGCGGCAGAGGAGTTGGGCATTGCGGAGGTCTTGAAGGGTGCGGCGCACCTGCCTGCACGATAGGTGCGCCGCCCGCAAGGCCCTGTCAGCCAATGCCTACGGCGTATTAAGGACGGCCGCGCGACCTCTTCTCTCGCCCTTGGGCGACCCGGCCGCTCGCGCGGGGCTCAGGGGGCCAGCAAGTCATACGCCGCCCGCACCCGCTGCAAGTCCCGCCCCAGCTTGCGGCTCGCAGGCAGTTGCCGCATCCACCCCATCCGGCGAACGCTGGTCGCCAGCACCTCCCGCATCTCCGTGCTCCCCCGCGCCACCCACGCCGCCCAGCGCTCGCGCCCCTCGCCCAGCGTGCCGCTCTGGTGCAGATAGATGGCCGTGGAGTGCGCATAGCACAGCGCATCGCGCACATGGCATACCGGCAGCGGCAGCACGGACGCAGGATCGTCCTCGAAGTCGATGCAGGCCACTTCGCCATCGGGGCAGCGCACCAGGTTGCGCGCAAAGGCCTGGCTCAGGCACGTGCCCTGGCGGTGTACATGGGCGAGTGTGTCCAGCCCCTGTTGCCACAGCGCCAGCACGGCCGCCGTGTCGCCCGCCTGCACGGCATGGTCGATCTCGTTGCCCAGCGAATGGGTCTCCTCCCCCGTGCGGCCCAGGTGCCGCATCGCGAAGCCATCTCGCTGCGCGGCCAGCACTACGGGCACGCGCACACCCCGCGCCGCCAGGTCCGTGAGGCGCCGCACCTCGGTGGCGATGGCGGCGGTGCCGCCGGGGTTGGGCACGGGGCGCAGCACCGGGAGCCGCAGCAGGCCGGCCAGCGCGGCCATGGCGCGGTAGCGCCCCTTGCCGTGGGGCGCGCCCGCGCGCTTGATCCAGATCTGTTCGCCGCCCAGCACGTGGGCCATCACGGCGTGGGGCTGCGTGGCCAGGTGCTGCTGCAGGAAGGCGCCGTAGTCGGGGGTGTCCATCGTCATACGGCCGCGTCCCCTGCCACCGCGGCGGCGGTGCCTGCCGCCGCCGCATGGACCAGCTCCACATGGTGCGGGATGGAGGGCTCCAGCGCGGGCTCGCTGGCCTGGAAGCTGTGCGCGCTGGCCAGGGGCCAGTACAGGCGGAACACGTTGTGCTGCGCGTCCAGCGGGCCCAGCAGCGCGCCGGGCAGCATGCGCGTGATGAGGTTGGACAAGAGGCGCACCTCGGTGTCGCTGATGCGGCGCACGATGTGGTGGGCCGTGATGTCCTTGGGGTGGGTGAGGCCGGCGGCCTGCACCAGCTCCTGCAGCGCGTGCAGCGTGCTGCGGTGGAACTGCGCCACGCGCGTGGCCTTGTCGGGCACCACCAGGGCCTGCTGGCGCAGCGGGTCCTGCGTGGTCACGCCCGTGGGGCAGTGGCCGGTGTGGCAGCTTTGCGCCTGGATGCAGCCCAGCGCCATCATGAAGCCGCGCCCCGCGTTGCACCAGTCGGCGCCCAGCGCCATCATGCGGGCGATGTCGAAGGCGCTGATGACCTTGCCCGCGCAGCCGATGCGCACGCGGTCGCGCAGGTTCACGCCCACCAGCGTGTTGTGCACCAGCAGCAGGCCCTCCTGCAGCGGCGCGCCCACGTGGTCGCTGAACTCCACCGGGGCCGCGCCGGTGCCGCCCTCGGCGCCGTCGACCACGATGAAGTCGGGCGTGATGCCGGTGACCAGCATGGCCTTGACGATGGCGAACCACTCCCACGGGTGGCCCAGGCAGAACTTGAAGCCCGTGGGCTTGCCGCCCGAGAGCGTGCGCAGCCTGGCGATGAACTGCATCATCTCCACCGGGTTGCGGAAGGCGCTGTGGCTGGCGGGAGAGATGCAGGCCTCGCCTTCCTTCACGCCGCGCGCGGCCGCGATCTCGGCCGTGACCTTGGCCCCGGGCAGCACGCCGCCGTGGCCGGGCTTGGCGCCCTGGCTCAGCTTCAGCTCGATCATCTTGACCTGCGGGTCGGTGGCGTTGGCCGCAAAACGCTCTTCGCTGAACGTGCCGTCGGGATTGCGGCAGCCGAAGTAGCCCGAGCCGATTTCCCAGATCAGGTCGCCGCCGTGCACGCGGTGGTGCTGGCTGATGCTGCCCTCGCCCGTGTCGTGCGCGAAGCCGCCCTTCCTGGCGCCCTGGTTGAGCGCCAGGATGGCGTTGGCCGACAGCGCGCCAAAGCTCATGGCCGAGATGTTGAACACGCTCGCGTGGTAGGGCTGGGTACAGGGTGAGACGGACCGCGATGGCGCGTCCGGGCTGCCGCCGATCCACACGCGAAAGTCGTGCGACGGCAGCTGCGTGGGCGCGAGCGAGTGGTTCACCCATTCGTAGCCCTGCGCGCCCACGTCCAGGTGGGTGCCGAAGGGGCGGTTGTCCGGGTCGCCCTTGGCGCGCTGGTACACCAGCGAGCGCTGCGCGCGCGAGAACGGCGCGGCCTCGCTGTCGCTTTCGATGAAATACTGGCGCACCTCGGGCCGCACGTATTCGAGCATGAAGCGGATGTGGCCGATGACCGGGTAGTTGCGCAGGATGGCGTGGCGCGACTGCTGCAGGTCGTACACGCCCACGGCCACCAGGGCGGCGAACACCAGCACCACGGGCAGTCCCACGCTAAAGGCCACCAGCGCGAACAGCGACAGCAGCAGCCCGAAAACGCACAGCGCAAAGGCCGTGTAGCGCACCGGGTACAGGGAGTTGAGTTGGTGGATCATGGGGGTCCTGATTCTGCGGGATGCCGGGCGCCAGGCGGCGAGAGGGCTACACTGGCCGCCTTTTCGCAGGCCCGGCCGCAAGCGGCGGACCTGCGCAGCATCATAGAAGTAAAAAATTGTTCTTCTTCGCCCCTGAGCGATTGACCGGAGCCCTGCCATGACCGATACCACGCCTGCCGCCGCCCCCCTGGGGCTGGGCCCCGACGAACTCGAAGAGATCGACAACATCCTGGACGACCTGCGTTCGCGCGGCGAGGAAATCCCGCAGTGGGAGTTCTGCGACGGTTTCATGACCGCCGTGATCTGCAGCCGCCGCCCCATCGCCCCCGCCGAATACCTGCCCATGCTGCTGGGCGACGGCGCCGAGCTCGATGTGGCCGAGGGCGAGCCCCTGCCGCTGCTGCCCGCCTTCGCGGATGCCGCCCAGCAGGCGCGTTTCCTCGCGCTGTGGGACCGCCGCTGGAACGAGATCGTGGCGCAGCTGGACACCAAGGTCGAAACGCTGGATGACGACCGCACCTTCCAGCCCGAGGCCATGGACATGCGCGGCGCGGTGGCCAGCCTCACCGACGAGCAGCGCGCGGAGATGGGCGACGACCAGGAAATCCCGTCCTTCGGCCAGGTCTGGGCCCTGGGCTTCATGTTCGCGGTGGAGAACTGGCCCGAGGACTGGGCCGCCCCGCGCGACAAGGAGGCCGCCCGGTGGCTGGACGACGCGCTGGACAGCATCGTCGCGCTGACCGAGGACGACACCGGCAAGCCCGAGGTCTGCATGTACAGCGAGGACGGCCCGCCCAGCACCAGCCAGGCGCGCGTCGAGGCCTTCGGCGAAGCCATCTGGGCCGTGTACGACCTGCGCCAGATCTGGAAGAGCATGGGCCCGCGCGTGGAAACGGTGCGCAAGGCCCCCGAGCCGGGCCGCAACGACCCCTGCCCCTGCGGCAGCGGCAAGAAGTACAAGAAGTGCCACGGGGCGACCTGAGTCCCGGTCTCTATCGGTCGGTTTGCTATTAAATAAATAGCAATTGGCGCTTGTCAAGCAAGCGCCACGGCCTTTTTTGATTTGAAACCCGCGCACCGCGCGGGCTGCTTCTCAGGCCGCCCGCAGCCCGCCGATGCGCTGGCGGCGCACGGCATCCAGCGCGTCGAGCACCTCGGTACCGTGCGCATAGCCCTGCTGCACGATCTGCTCGAAGCGGTTCCACTGCAGCATGCCCACGCGGTCCATGGGCGGGTTGAAGTACAGGTCGGTGAGCTGCTGCGACTGGCGCTGGCGCGACATGCTGTACAGGATGGTCACGTTCATCAGGTAGCTCGCCAGCGACGGCAGCCGGTAGCGCCGCTTGGCGCGCGGCCGCAGCTTGTCGCGCAGCAGGGCCCAGCTCGTGGGCACGTCGTCCAGGTCGATGCGCCGGGGCTTCCTGAAGTTCAGGTCCACGCCGATCACCGTGCCCACGCCGCGCATGCCGCGCATCACGTCCACCGGAAAGTTGTTGAACGTGCCGCCGTCGCACAGCAAGTCGCCCTCGTGCACCACGGGCGGCAGCGCGCCGGGGATGGAGATGCTGGCCAGCAGCGACTTCACCAGGCTGCCCCGGCGCACGACCTGCTCGCTTGCCTTGGAGTAGTTGGTGGCCACGCAGTAGTAGTTCTTCCACAGGTCCTCGATCTGCGCGGGGAAGCCCACCAGCCGCTCCACGGCCGCGTGCAGGATGTGGCGCAGGCGCCGGCCCTTGATGAGCGACAGCAGCGGCAGCAGGTTGAAGTCGCCCGTGGGGTTGGTGCGAAAGGCCTCGCGCGCATTGGCCATCACGGCCTCCAGCGGCTGGTCGGAGGCGACGTACGCCGCCATCACCGAACCGATGCTGGTGCCGCCCACGCAATCGATCTCCACGCCTTCTTCCTGCAGCGCGCGGTAGACGCCCAGGTGCGCGAAGCCGCGCGCGCCGCCACCGGCCAGCACCAGGCCCACGGCCGTGCGGCTCTGGATGCGGGCCAGGCGCGCCATGTCGCGGTCGAGGGCGGGGCGCACGTGCAGATGGTCGGCCACGGGGCGGCGGTCCAGCCAGCGCTGGGTGCCTTGCGGGCACCGGGTGCCGGCCGGGTGCAGCAGCACCAGGATCTCGGCGGCCTCGGCCAGCGGCGCGCGGCGCAGCAGGCACTGCTCCTCGATGGCGTGGAGGGCGGGCTCGGCCTGCGCGTCGGCCAGCAGCAGCAGCTCGTCGCAGTGGCGGCTCACGCGGCGGGTCCAGGGCGTGGGCTCGGGGTCGGCCACCAGCAGCACGAAGTCGTTGCGCGCCTCGATCTCGTCGAGCAGCATGGCGATGCGCCGGTTGGCCGTGGCGTCGGCGCCCTCGCGCTGCGCGATGCCGGCCTCGCGCAGTTCGGCGTCCACCGTGGTGGAATCCACCACGCGCACACGGCCGATGAGGCCCAGCTGGCGTGCCATGCCCTGGCCGAAGCCCTGCAGGTCCACCCCGGCGCTGATCGGCAGCAGCCCCATGGCCACGGGGCGCTCCAGCGCGGCCACGTTGGCGGCCGTCCCGGACTGCAGGCGCTGGATGATCTGGCGCGTGAGCGCGATGGACACCTGCGCGCTGCTGGCCAGCAGGGTCTTGAACACGTCCTTGGTCAGGCGCACCAGCACCGAGTCGCGCACGGCCACCACGGTCGCGGCGCGGGGGGCATCGGTGAACAGGCTGATCTCGCCGATCACCTGGCCGCGCCCCATGTCGGCCACGCGGCGCTGGTGGCCGTCGTCGCCACGCACATAGGCGCGCAGGCGGCCGCTCACCGTGAGGTACATCGATTCGCCCGGCTCGCCCTGCGCCATCAGCGTGCTGCCGCCGGGCACCTCCACCCATTCCAGGTGGGCCCGCAGCAGCTCCAGCGCCTCGGGCTCGATGCCGTGCAGAAAGCTGCGCAGGTGCTCGGTGAGCAGTTGGTTCTGGGTGGCGGTGAAAGGGGGCATGGTCGCGCAATCGGCAGGGCTTGTTTTGGGGGGGCGCTGCGGAAAACGGGGTGCCTGCGCACAGGCCTTCGCAACGGATTCCGCAGCTGCGAAGCGGCGGATTCTAGGAACGCCGGAGCCCCTGCGCGTGCCCGGCGGCAGGCGCCGGCCGGGGCCTGCGTGAACAAATGCACGCCTGCCGCGGCGATTGTGGTCCGTGCGCGGCCCGGGCCCGCGCCGTCAGCGCATGAAGGCGCGCAGCGCGCCGGCCGTGGCCTCGGGCAATTGCTCGGGGATGAAGTGCCCGGCGGGCACGGCCTGGCCGGTCACGGCGCCCGCGCACTGCGCCTGCCACAGCGCCAGCGGATCGAACAGCCGGTGCACCACGCCGTGCTCGCCCCACAGCACCAGCGTGTCGCAGGCGATCTTCTCGCCCTGCGCGCGGCCCGTGCGGTCGTGGTCCAGGTCGATGCCCGCGCTGGCGCGGTAGTCCTCGCACGCGGTGTGGATGGCCTCGGGCGTGCAAAAGCAGCGCTCGTAGTCGGCCAGGGCCTGGGGTTCGATGTGGGCCAGGCCCGCGCTGCCCCAGCCGCCCAGCTTGGCGTGCAGGTAGGCGCGCGCGTTGCCGCCGATCATGGTCTCGGGCAGCGGCGCGGGCTGGATCAGGTGGAACCAGTGGTAGTAGGCCCGCGCGAAATCCATGTCGGTGCGGGCGTACATGTCGAGCGTGGGCGCGATGTCGATCACGCACAGCCTGCGCACGCGCGCCGCGTGGTCCAGCGCCAGGCGGTGCGCCACGCGGCCGCCCCGGTCGTGGCCGCACAGGAAGAACGCCTCATGGCCCAGCGCCGTCATGACCTCGGCCATGTCCTGCGCCATCGCGCGTTTGCTGTAGTTGGCGTGGCCGGGCAGGCCGGGAGCGTGCGACGAGTCGCCATAGCCGCGCAAATCGGGCATCACCAAAAAGTAGTCGTGCTGCAGTTGCTGCGCCACGCGGTGCCACAGCGCATGCGTTTGCGGAAACCCGTGCAGCAGCAAGAGCGGCGGCCCCTCGGCGTTGCCGCCCGTGCGCACAAAGATATCTGCCCCGCCCGTGGCGATACGTTGGGTGTTGAATCCTTGGAACCAGTGCATGGTGTGCGCCGCGAATGAGGTGCGCCCATGCTACACCGCAGCGCTGCAGCGCAAGAGCGCGCTGACGGTGGCCGCGGTGATGGGTGCGCGCGAGGAGCGCGTTGGCGACCGGGTGCCCCACCTCGCGCCCCGGGCCGCCGCCGGATCGTCTTTGCTTACGTAAAGTTACACTGGCGGCCGGCGCGCGCGGTGGCACCCCGGGGTGTCCGCATGCAGCCGGCCGCAGCCTGGGGCGCGGTGCGCGGCAGCCCCGCGTGGCACCGGGTTTTCCCTCGCAGGTTCTGAATTCCACCGGTGGTTCGGCAAGGTGCTCGGCGCGAAAAAAAGAAACAGGCCCTGTGGGCCGAAAAAGGAATGGTTGTGGGTACGACAGAGATGGCCTGTACAGGCGGGGCGGGGCTTGGGGTGGGCGTGATTTCAAGGGGGCGGGGCCGGCTGATGGCACGGCTGCTGCTGCCGTGGTGCCTGTGCCTGGCGGCACCGTTTGTGCTGGCGGCTCCGGCGATGGTATCGGTCGTGCCCAGCGACTCCCCGGTGTCGGGCGGTGACGCCTTTCATTTGACGGTGACCTACGACGTCGCCATGGACACCGCCGTCACTCCGGTCATCTCGTTTCCCACGGTGGGTGAAGACCCCGGGGCGTTTCTGGTGCCCACCACCTCGACCTGGCTCGATGCCACGACGTTCCGGCAGAACTATGGCACCGCCAGCATGGTCGTGAACATCAGCCCGGTGGACGTGGCGGTCAGCGGCGCGAAGGACACCGTGGGCGCGGTCCAGTCCCCCGGCTTTCAGGCCGACGTGTTCGAGATTGTCTTCATCCCTCCCCCGCATGTCGTCGATATGAAGGGTGTCATCGATGGCGGCATCCTGGTGCACCCGGCCGGCAGCGGCCATGTCCTCACCGACGCCGACATCGGGAAAACCGTCACATTCGTTATCCGGTATGACATTGCCAGCGACTATGGCGGGTGCCCCAATGGGGTGCTGCTCAACTATCTGTGCACGAACCTGGTGTTCACCAACACGGGTGGCACGCCGCTCACGCTCGGCAATGTCACATCCACATGGGCGAACCGCAACCGTTACATAGTGACCTGGACGATTGCCGATGGCGACGAGCAGTTCGACAGCATCAACGTGCTGATCGCCGGCGGCGTGGGGCGCAAGGACGACCCCGACAACAAGAACACCGATTTCGAACTCACGGGCGTGTTCAGCATCGACACCAGGAACCCCAGCGTCCTGGCGGTCGCGCCCAGCACCGCCGTATTGCGCAGCGACCTGACCACGCAGCGGGGCGGCAGCATTCTGCGCGCCGGGGAGCTCTTCACGCTGACGATCACTTTCAGCGAACCCATGGACACCGCCAGCACGCCGGTGTTGAGCTTCCCCAACCAGCCGGGCCTGGCTGCCGTACTGACGCCCACGGGCGGCAGCTGGACGGACAGCACGCACTACGTGCAGAGCTTCACCGTGGGCGCGGGCAATCTGGTGCTCCCGGCGGTCGACGTGCAGGTGACGGGAGCGCGCGACGCCCACGGCAATCCGCAGAACCTGGGCCTGCTGTCGGGGGTGTTTGCCGTGGCTCTGGGGGCGGCCATGGCCGTGCCCACGCTTGCGTCGTGGGGGCTGGTGCTGCTGGCAGGTCTGCTCGGGCTGGCAGCGATCCCTGCAAGGCGGCGCGGTGTTTTTCGCGGCCGCGCATAGGCCGACCCGCCTGCGGGCGCCGTCTCATGCGGATGTGCGTTCAACCGTATAGCCCAAGCGGAAGCCGCAGGCAGTGCGGTACCGCGGCAACGCGAATCAACGGCGTGAGACGACGTGAGGCGGCGCAAGGCAACGCCGCCTCAGGCGGGCAACCAGGCCAGCAGCCGCTGCAGCGCATAGCGCACCGTGGCCGTGCGGATGGCGGCGCGGTCGCCCGCAAAGTGCTGCATCTCGCTGTGGGTTTCGCCATTCACGCACCAGGCAAACCACACCGTGCCCACGGGCTTGGCATCGCTGCCGCCCGTGGGGCCGGCCACGCCGGTCACGGCCAGGCTGACCTGCGCCTGGGAATGGGTGAGCGCCCCGTCGGCCATGGCGCGGGCCACGGACTCGCTCACGGCGCCGTCCTGTTCGATCAGGGCGGCGGGCACACCCAGCATGTCGACCTTGGCGGTGTTGGAGTAGGTGACAAAACCACGCTCGAACCACTGGCTGGAGCCCGCCAGGTCGGTGCAGGCCGCCGCGATCATGCCGCCCGAGCAGCTCTCGGCGGTGGCCAGCAGGTGGCTGTGTTTCAGCAGCCGCAGGGAAATTTGCGTCAAATTGGCCTCCAGCGCTGATGTATCAAGCGCCAGCAGCTCTTCATTCGATAGCGACGCGGTTGTCATAGGAACCTCCACAGTGCAATGGCCAGCAGCGTGCAGAAGGCTGCCACAAAGTCGTCCCACAAGATACCCCAGCCGCCGCGCCAGCCAAAGCCCTTGAACAGGCTGTCGGCCCAGCCCACGGGGCCAGGCTTGGCGGCATCGAAGAAGCGGAACAGCGCGAACGCCGCGAGCTGCCCCCACCAGCCCATGGGCATGGCCAGCCAGAGCACCAGCCAGAAGGCCACGACCTCGTCCCACACGATGCTGCCGGGGTCGGCCACCCGCAGGTTGCGGGCGGTGGCGGTGCAGGCCCACCAGCCCACCACGGTGCTCCCTGCAATCAGCAGGCCCATGTGCTGGGGCGACAGCCATTGCTGCAGCACCAGGTAGCTCAGCCAGGCCCACAGCGTGCCCACGGTGCCCGGCGCCACGCGCGACAGCCCGGCGCCAAAACCCAGGGCGATGAAGTGGGCCGGGTGAGAAAACATGAACGCCACGGTGGGGCGCCGGGGGGCGGGTGTGTGGGCGGAAGGAGAGCTGGGGGTCATATCAACAATCAACGGTGCTTCGTGCAACCCACGGCGTATGGAGCTGGCGCGCACAAGGCCAGCGTACCTGTGAAACTGGCTTTGCCAGGCCACCGGGTGCGTCCCCTTCCCGCGCAGCGAGAGAGGGGTGAAGGCGCGAAGCGCCTCAGGGGGGGCCTCATCATTTACTGGCGCTCTTGCAGCTCCACATCCTTGGGATACCGGATCGTGTGCTCGGCGCTGAACTGCGCCGTGGCGCCCGCGCCCAGGGCCTGCTGCCAGGCCACGGTGCCGGGCGTGCGGTTCCAGGCCATGTCGGCGGGCTGGGGCTGGTAGCGCGATTCGACCTCGATCTTCTCGTTGCGCGAGACCGGCGCGGCATGCAGCACCTGCAGCGTGATGCCGGTCTTGTGGCGGTTTTCCACGCTGTAGGCGCGGCGGGTCTTGCGCTCGGTGCGCGAGCCGGTGAAGCCCGTGCTGCCGGTCAGGTCCTGCGCGGGCTCGGCCCGCACCGTGACCAGCTCATCGCGGCCGAACGACAGGCTGGTGCTGCCCGCCGGAGCGCCCGGGCTGGGCGTGCCGAAGTCGATGCGCCCGCTGCCCACGAACGCGCCGTCGCGGTACAGGCCCGCCGGGCCCGCGGGCCACACGCCGGGCGGCTGGGCGATGTCGGCCACCAGGTAGGCGGCTTCTTCCACGGCGGGGGCCGTGCGGGTGATCAGCGTGGCGGGCGCGGCGTGGCTGCCCAGCGCCAGCGTCACGCGCTGGCCGCTCGATGGCACGGTGATGCGCTGCGGCACCGCGAATTCGGTGGCGAAACCCTTGTCGGTGGCGCTCACGTCGAACGTGGGCATGGCCTCCTCGGCCACATTGCGCGCGCGGGCCGCGGGCGCGGGGGCGGGCGGGGCCATGGCCATCATGGGGGCCGCCGCGGCCACGGGCTGCGGCGGCGGTGCCACGTCCAGCGTCCAGGCGCGCGGCAGGCGGCCCTGGGTGGCGCGGCCGGGCTGGCCGGTGGAAAGGGTCAGCTGCACGTTGCCCCAGTCCTCGCCGCTGTTTTGCGCCACCAGCGCCTGGCGCTCGACCAGCACCTTGGCTTGGCCGGCGTCCAGCGTGGCGCGGTAGGTGGGCTGCCAGCCCGGGCCGCGCACCTGGTAGGACAGGCGCAGCTCGGCCTCGCGCTCGGTGGCGAGGTTGATGGTGACGGACACCACCCGCGCGCGCTGGCTGGCCACGCGCTCGCGCTCGGCCACCAGGGGCTTGAGCGCCAGTTCCAGCGATTCCTGCTTGCGCTGGAGCTGGTGCGCGCGCGCAAAGCTGTCCTGCCCGGACTTGCGCAGCACCTCGGCCGTCGCGGTGATCTGCGCGGGTGCGGGGGCGAGGCCGCCGGTGCGGCCCGCCGCCGCCGCATCGCCGGGGGCGGGCCCCGCGTGGGCCACGCCGCGCAGGTAGCTGTCCACCAGCTGCAGCGCCGAGGCCTCGGCCTTCACGCCGGCGATCTGGTCCTCCAGCTCGCGGATGCGGCCGTCCAGGGGGCTGGCGCAGGCGGCCACCACATCGCGGTCTTCGGTGAGCACATTGAACTCGCCCACCCGCACGCCGGGGTCAGCGTTGATCTGCAGGCTTTGCGCATCCAGCGACGCGGGCAGGCAGGCCAGCGTGAGGCTGCGCGCGCCGGCGGGCACCTTGGCCACCCGCTCCACGGTGGCGCTGCCCGGATAGACGGTGACGCGCGTGATGCGCGAGGTGTCCTGGGCCAGGGCCGCCGGGGCCACGTTGCACAGCACGGCCAGGCCGGCCAGGCACGCGTGCCGCAGCGGGCGTGGAGCGCGCAAGCGCAGGGCGATGGGGAAGTGGATCACGGGGTTCCTCGGGCGCGGTGGACAAACGGAAATGGGATGCTAGCAGCCGTGTGGCGTTGCCGGATGCTCACAGCATCCCCGGGACCTCGTGCGCCAGGAAGTCATACACGGCGCGGATTCTGCGGCTGGTGCGGATCTCGCGGTGGACCGTGAGCCAGATGGGCAGCTCGGGCAGGGGCAGCAGGGGCAGCACGGCCACCACCTCGGGATCGGTGCGGGCCAGGTAGCGGCCGACGAAGCCGATGCCCAGTCCCGCGCGCACGGCCGCCCAGTAGGCCATGAGATCGTCGGTGCGGAAGGCGAAATGCTGGCGTTCCACCGGGTAGCCCATGGCCGCGAAGCCCTGCGGAATGTCCTCGTGCCGGTCGTTGCCGATCAGCTCGTGCTGCAGCAGGTCGGCCGGCTGGCGCGGCACGCCCTTGCGGCGCAGGTAGTCGCGGTGGGCGTAGGCGCCCAGGGTCACCGCCCCGATGCGCCTGGCCACCAGGCTGGCCTGGCTGGGGCGCACCATGCGCAGCGCGATGTCGGCCTCGCGGCGCAGCAGGTTGGTGACCTCGTTGCTGGCCACCAGCTCCACCTGCACCTCGGGCAGCGCCTGCCGCATGCGCGCGAGCACGGGGGGCAGCAGCGCGCAGGCCACGGGCTGGCTGGCGGTGATGCGCACGGTGCCGCTCACCCCGGCCTGCGCGCCCGACACGCTGCGCGCGAGCTGGTGCGCGCCGGCCTCCATCGCGCGCGCCGATTCGGCCAGCTGGAGCGCCGTGGCCGTGGGCAGCAGCCCGCGCCCGGTGCGCTCGAACAGCACCACGCCCAGCTGCGTCTCCAGCTCGGCGATGTGGCGGCCGATGGTGGGCTGGCTCGCGTTCAGCACGCGCGCCGCGCCCAGCAGGCTGCCCTGGTCGAGCGCGGCCAGGAAGGACTGCACCAGGCTCCAGTCGAAGGTCTGATTCATGGGGCGGCGGCGTGCTCCGGTTTCTGCGGGCCTTGCTATTCAAAAATGAATTGCTGATATGAAAAGTTAGGCAATTGTGTAGTTCGCCGCGCATTTCCACAATCACCCCATTCCTTCTTTTCACAAAGGCCCCCAATGACCACCAGCGCCACGCCCAGCACCGCCGCCCCGGCGGCTTCCACCGTGCTGATCCTTGGAGGCCGGGGCCGCCTGGGGCAGGCCGCCGCCCGCGCTTTCGCCCAGGCGGGCTGGCAGGTGCTGGCGCAGGTGCGGCCGGGCGCCCAGGGAGCGGCGCTGCCGGCCATCCCCGGCGTGTGGTGGCTGCCCGCGGCGGTGCAGGACACCCCCGCGCTGGCGGCGCAGGCCCGGGGCGCCCAGGTGGTGGTGCATGCGCTCAACCCGGCCTACACGCACAAGGCCTGGCGCGACGAGGCGCCCGCCCTCATGGAGGCGGCGGTCGCCGTCACGCGCACGCTGGGCGCCACGCTCATGCTGCCCGGGAACGTCTACAACTTCGGCGAGGGCATGCCCGCCGTGCTGCACGAGGGCACGCCCCAGGCCGCCACCGGTTTCAAGGGCCGCCTGCGCGTGCAGCTCGAGCAGCGCCTGGCCGCCGCCACGCGGGACGGCGGACTGCGGGCGGTGGTGGTGCGCGCGGGCGACTTCTTTGGCAGCGGCACGGGCAGCTGGCTCGACCAGGCCATCGCCAGGGAGCTGCCCCGGGGCCGCATCACCTGGCCCGGCCCGCTGGACGTGGCCACACCCTGGGCCTACCTGCCCGACCTGGCGCGTGCCTTCGTGCGCGTGGCCCAGGAGCGGCATCGCCTGGCCGCCTTTGAATGCCTGCATTTCGCGGGGCACCACGCCAGCGCCCGGCAATGGCTGCACAGCTTCACGGCCATTGCGGCGGAACAGGGCTGGCTGCCCGATGCCGGCGCGCTGCGGGTAGGGCGGCTGCCCTGGCCGCTGCTGCGCATCGCGGGCGCCGTGGCGCCCACGTTCGCCGCGCTGGCGGCCATGCGCTACCTGTGGAGCACGCCGCACCGGCTGGACAACACGCGCCTGCGCGCGCTCATCGGCGATGAACCCCACACGCCCTTCGACCAGGCGGTGCGCCAGGCGCTCGCCGACCTGGGGCTGCTGGCCCCGCAGGCGCGCCGTGCCGCGCTGGCCTGACCCGTGTCTGTCTTTCTCACCCCTCCAAGGAGCGTCTCCATGCATCGCCGCAACTTCATTCGATTGGCCGGTGGTGGCACCATCGCCGCCGCCACGGGCACGCTGGCCGCGTGTGGCGTGGCCGGCCCGCACTACCCCGCCGAGGCGGTCGAGGCCTGGCAGGGCCCCGTGGGCGAGACCGAGGTGCGCCGCCGCGCCGTGGCCTACGCCATCACCGCGCCGAACCCGCACAACCTGCAGCCCTGGGTGGTGGACCTGCGCGAGGACGGCGTGATTACCCTGCGCACCGACCGCGAGCGCGTGCTGCCGCACACCGACCCGCTGGGCCGACAGATCCTGATCGGCCACGGGGCGTTCCTGGAGCTGCTGGTGCTGGCATTGGCGCAGCAAGGCGCGGGCAGCGAGGTGCAGCTGTGGCCGCAGGGCCCGCTGCCCGAGGCGCTGACCGCCTGGGACGACCGGCCCGTGGCGCGTGTCACCCTCCAGCCCGCGGGCCAGCCCGATCCGCTGTTTGCGCAGGTGCTGCAGCGCCGCACGCCCAAGAGCGACTTCGACACGGCCCGCCCCGTGGCGCCCGAGGTGCTGGCCGCGCTGCTGGCCAGCCAGCGCCCCGGGGCGCCGCTGCAGGCCGGGGGAACGGTGGACGATGCCCGCCTGGGGCCGCTGCGCGCGCTGTGCTGGGAATCCGCACAGGTCGAGCTGCTCACCCCGCGCACGATGATGGAGAGCATCCACCTCACGCGCGTGGGCCCCTCCGAAATCCTGCGCCACCGCGACGGCATCTCCCTGAACTCGCCCTTCGTGCGGGCGGTGGCGGCGCTGGGCATGTTCGACCGCACGGCGCCGCCCGCCGAAGGCAGCGCGGCCTACGAGAGCGCGATGGGCCGCTTCGAAGGCCACAGCCGCACGGCCATGGGTTTTGTGTGGATCGCGGGCGGCAACACGCGCGCCGACCAGGTCCAGGCAGGTCGGGCCTATGCGCGCCTGCAGCTGCGGGCCACGGCGCTGGGCGTGGGTATGCACCCCATGAGCCAGGCGCTGCAGGAGTTCGCCGAGATGGCGCCGCACTACGAGCGCGTGCACCAGCTGGTGCTGGGGCGGCCCGCGCCGCGCAGCGCGGACGATGCCACGGTGCAGATGTTCTGCCGCATCGGCTACCCGCAGGGCGAGGTGCCCGCCACGCCGCGCCGGCCGCTGGCGCAGTTCGTGCGCGCCTGAGCGGGGCGGTCGCCGCGCAAGGAAGGCCTGTTTGCCGGCTGGCTGGTTGGCTGGAGGGCCGGGGCGGCTTCCCGTTCCCGCCGGGCGGCGGCGTCGAACCGGGGCTTCGCGCGCGGCGCGTCAAGCGGGAAAGGGCGGCCCGTGGGGCTGCAGGCACATGGGCGTTTCGTCGAAGGCCAGCCAGCCCAGCGTGTCGCACAGCGCCTGCACCCACGCGGTGTAGTCGGTGCGCAGCGAGCAATGCATGGCCAGCGGGCCTTCGGAGACGTTCTCGGGAAGGTGGAACTCCACCCCGTGGCCCAGCACCGTGGCATGGCCCCAGGTGGGCAGGGCCCATTCCAGCCCCGGCAGCACCTGGGCGAGCGATGCCTTGATGTGCTCGATGTCGCGCAGCACCAGCACGGTGTCGGGCGAGAGGTCCTCCGTGCGCAGCGGCAGCCGGGCGGGTTGAAAGAACAGGTAGGTGTAGGCCATGGGGCGTGATGTTGCACGCTGCGGGCCTGGCGTTGCAAAAGCCCGCAGGGCGCCGCGTGAACTATTGCGCAGCGCGGCCGCTTTGGCGCCTGGCCTCAAGGCCCCGGGGTGCTGGCGGGCGCGGAAAGGTACTCCCGCACCAGGGTCCGCGCGCGGTGCAGGCGGCTCTTGGCCGCTTCGCGCGTCACGCCCAGGCGCTGGGCCATCTCCTCGATGGTCAGCTCCTCGAAGTCGCGCAGGAGCAGCGCGTCGCGGTAGAGGGGGGGCAGCGAGTCGATGGCCAGGGCCAGGTCGTGGCGCAGTTCGTGGTCGGGCCGGTGCGACCATGCCAGCGTGTCCTCCACCTGCGCCAGGGGCTCGGCCTTGAGCCACGCGAGCATGGGCCGCATGCACAGCCGCTGCACGATGCGCACCACCCAGCCGCCAAACGCCGCCACCTCGCGCAGCGCGCCCACCCGGCGGTAGACGATGATGAGCGCCTCCTGCACCACGTCGTCGGTGGCCGTGGTGGCCGCGCAGTGGCGCAGCGCATAGCGGCGGATGTCGGGGCGGGTCAGGCGCAGCAGCTGCTCCATCGCCACGGCGTCGCCGCTGCGCGCCGCGGGCAGCAGCTGGGCGAGCGTGGGTAGTGGTTGGGTCGGGCTCATCCTCTCAGTTCTCCACGGTGCATTGCGCCACCCGCAGCCCATGAGACCGGCGCGCTGGCTGCGCCTCCCTGCCCGCGCGCAGCGTGAGAGCGGGGGGTGAAGGCGCGAAGCGACTCGAGGGGGGAATGTCTCATGTCATTCCACGGGCCTGCGGCCCACCATGGCGCAGGCGGGGCAGTAGCCCAACGCGCCGCTCAGGATGCTGCCGACGCCCGCGGCGGTCAGCGCCAGGCCCAAGGGGGATGCGGCCAGCCACCACAGCCCCGCAGCGATGAGGGCGACGCCCCCCACAACGCGCAGCAGGCTTTCGGGGCGGGTGATGTTCTTGCGGTACAGCATGGGAATTGGTTCCTTGGTCGGTTGAAGGAGGTGCCAGCACAGGGCGCCTCCCCCACCAAGAGCCGCTGGTTTCGCCAAAGGATTCATGGTCCGCGAAAAAAAGTGGCCGCCGGCCGCCGGGGCCCGTTACCGGAAATGGTCGAACGAGGCGTAGCGGTTGTCCATGGGCTGGCCCTGCGCGTCCAGCAGCTGCAGTCCGGGCTCGGCCCGCACGGTGCCGATGCGGGTGACGGGCGTGCCGCTGGCCTGCGACGCGGCGGCTACGGCGTCACGCCGTGCGGGCGGGGCGGTGAAGGCCAGCTCATAGTCGTCGCCGCCTGCCAGCGTGCATTGGTTGATCAATTCCAAGTCAAATTGGCCGCCGGCGCTTGATGAATAAGCGCTGGAAGCTATCATTTTTGAAGTAATGTGCGTGTCGATGCGGGCCCCGACGCCCGAGGCCTTGAGGATGTGCGACAGGTCGCCCAGCAGCCCGTCGCTCACATCCATGGCGCTGCTGGCCACCCCGCGCAGGGCCAGGCCCAGGGCCACGCGCGGGGTGGGGCGCTCCAGCCGCTGGCGCGCGCGGGCCAGCACGCCGGCGGGCAGGGGGGCGTGGCCCAGCAGGGCTTCCAGCGCCAGGCGGGCGTCGCCCAGCGTGCCGCTGACATAGATGTCGTCGCCGGTCCGTGCGCCGCTGCGCAGCAGGGCCTGGCCCGGGGGGACCTCGCCAAATACCGTGATGCAGATATTGAGCGGGCCCTGCGTGGTGTCGCCGCCCACCAGCGCACAGCCGTGGGCGTCGGCCAGCGCCAGCAGCCCGCGCGAGAAGCCCGCGAGCCAGGCCTCGTCCACCCGGGGCAACGACAGGGCGAGGGTGAACGCCAGCGGGCGCGCGCCACAGGCCGCCAGGTCCGACAGGTTCACGGCCAGCGCCTTGTGGCCCAGGGCCTCGGGGTCCACGTCCGCAAAGAAGTGGCGGCCCTCCACCAGCATGTCGCTGGAGATGGCCAGCTGCATGCCGGGCGCAGGCGCCAGCAGCGCGCAGTCGTCTCCCACGCCCAGGGCCACGGCGCCGCCGGGGCGCGCGGGGCGCGTGAAGTAGCGGGCGATCAGGTCGAACTCACCCATGGCAGGGCCTTGTGGTCATGGGGTGTGTGCGGTGTGGATGGTGGGCCGGGGAGGGCCAAAAATCAGAAAACATGTGCGGCAGCAAAAAAGAGCGTGGCATGGTGGTGCGCTAGCGCGGGTCAAACCACCGCGCCCAGTGGTCGATGCAGGCCTGGATCTTGGGCAGCCGGTGCCTGCGGGTGAGGGTGATGGCATGGATGGGGCTGGGCTGCAGGTCCACGCAGTCGGCGAGCACGGGCGCCAGCAGGCCCTGGCGCACGAGGGGCTCGGCCACCACCGTGGCCAGGCGCGCAATGCCCAGGCCCTGCAGCGCCATGCGCGCCGTGATGGCGGTGCTGCCCGAGCGCCAGTGGCCCTCGGCCACCAGCACGCGGGGTTCTCCATCGACGAGGAAGGGCCAATGGTTCAGGAAAGCCACCGCGCTGGTGGGCGAATTCGCCTTCCAGCTCGTCGAGCGTGCCCGTGATGCGGCGGCAGTAGTCCAGGAAGGTCAGTCCCTCGGGTGTGGGCGCGAGGCCATGCGTGGAGCGGTGCAGCAGCCGCGCGCCGCAGGCTTGCTCGATGCGCGACAGGGTGCGCGAGACCTGGCTCACCGGCGCGCCGCGCTCGCGCGCCACCGCCGAGAGCGAGCCCAGGTCGGCCACGCGTACGAACAGGTGCATGTCTTCAAAGCGGATCTCGCGCATGGGGCGATGGTAACGGCGGGGCCTTGCAATCCGCGCAAAACGGTCTTGCGCCGTGGGCCGTTTCCGCCGCGCCCGGGGCTGCCTACAGTGGCTTCAAGCCCTGCAAAACAGCCCTCGAAAGGAACCGCCATGCACCAGCCCATGCACCCCGCTGAGTACCAGAGGCTGCGCGATTGCGCCCGGCGCGACGCGCTGCGGCTGCGCCAGCAGGCCCTTCGTGACGCCCACGCCTGGCTGGCGCGCACTCTGGTGCGCGCGGGCCTTTGGGTTTTGCGCAGCGCCGGGCTGAACACGCCGTCCCCTGCTGCTCCCACCCCGCAAGAAAGGAAGACAGCACCATGCCAACCCTCGTTCTGAAACTGGCCCCGCTGCAAAACCCCGAACGCTACCGGCAACTGGCCGGCGCGCTGACGGACCTCACGGTGGACCTGCTGGGCAAGCGCCGCGGGGTGACGGCGGTGGTCATCGACGACCTGCCCGCCGCGCGCTGGCACATCGGCGGTGCGCCGGCCGAACAGCCCACGGCGTTGCTGGAGATCAGCATCACGCAGGGCACGAACACGCAGGAAGAGAAGGCCGCCTTCATCCAGGCGGCGTTCGCGGAGCTGCAGCGCCAGCTACGTGGTGGTGCGGGAGCTGCCCGCCAGCGACTGGGGCCATGGCGGGCGCACGCAGCGCTCGCGCCAGCTGGCGGTGCTGCCGGCGTGACGGCGGGGCCGCGCAGGATCAGGCCGTGGCGCCGCGAAAGCGCTGCGCCGCCTGGCGGCTGACCTCGGCCAGCAGTTGCTCCTCGCGCTGGCGCTCGCGCAGCCAGCGCGCATCGTTCTGGCCCGCTTCGACCTCGGTGCGCAGCATGTGCATGGCGCTCGATGCGCCTTGCACGGCGGCGTGGCCGGCGATCTTGTCCATGGTCTTGAGGATGTGCTCGCGCAGCGGCATGTGGTCGCCCGTGGCCGGGTCCACGTACACCGCGTCCATGCCGAAGCGGCAGGCCTGGAAGCGGTTGTAGGTGTAGACCAGGTAGTCGTCCTCGGTGGGCATGAAGGGCTGCTCGGCCAGAAACCAGGCGCCCAGCGACTGCACGTAGCCCGCCAGCGCGGCGGCGCGCTCGATGGTGAGCGGGGTGTCGAACACGCGGATCTCGATGGTGCCGAACTCGGGCTTGGGGCGGATGTCCCAGTAGAAGTCCTTCATGCTCTTGACCACGCCGGTGCGCGTCATCTTGTCGAAGTAGGCGGTGAAGTCCTCCCACGTGAGCGCCAGCGGGGCGCGGCCCGAGAGCGGAAACGCGAACACCGAGTTCAGGCGCGCCGAGTCGAACGCCGTGTCCTGTCCCTGCACGTAGGGGCTCGATGCCGACAGCGCGATGAAGTGCGGGATGTAGCGCGACATGCGGTGCAGCATGAGCAGCGCGGCGTTCGCGTCGGGGCAGCCGATGTGCACGTGCTGGCCGAAGATGGTGAACTGCTTGGACAGGTAGCCGTACAGCTCCGACAGCTCGCGAAAGCGCGGCTTGTCGTAGATGCGCCGCTCGTGCCATTGCTGGAACGGGTGCGTGCCGCCGCCCACCACGGCGATGTTGAGCTTGTCGGCGCTCTTGACCAGCGCGTCGCGGATGGGCGTGAGCTGGCCCAGCACCTCGCTGCTGGAATGGCAGATGCCCGTGGAGATCTCGATCATGCTGTTCGTCATCTCGGGCACCACGCTGCCGGGCAGCGGGGTTTTCTTCATGAGGCGCAGCATGTCCTCGGCATAGGGGGCCAGGTCGTAGTCGTTGGTGTTGACGAGCTGCAGCTCCAGCTCGACGCCCAGCGTCAGCGGTTCGGAATGGTTGAAGGCTTCAAGACTCACGATGGGGTGTCTCCGTTGTGGCCACGGGTCGTCAGTGGCGCCCAGGGTTTAGAGCTCTCGCCCGCGCGGTAGATGGCCACGGTGGCGATCACGGCGCCCAGCACTTCCATGAGCAGGATGGCGGGCAGCGCCACGCCGGCGATCACGTGGCCCGTGGAGGGCGAGGCGAGCACGAACTGCGAGGCAATCAGCAGCGCGATGGACGACATCGGCGTCATGGCGCAGCCCACCCACAGGGCCTGCTTCCAGCTGGCGCCGCTGCCCACGTTGCCCAGGGCGACACCCGTGGCCTTGGCCAGCAGGCGCACGGCGATCAGTGCCAGCACGACGCCCGCCACCGGCGCGCTCCAGTCCGCCTGCGCGGCCACGGTGGACACCAGCACGAACATCAGCATGGTCAGCAGCGAGGACGCATTGCCCAGCTGGCGCGGCCATGCCCAGGGGCGCGGGTTGAGCTGCTTGAGCAGCATGCCGCCCAGCAGCGCCGCCAGCGGCGCCGAACCGCCCATGTGCGCCGCCACGGCGGTGCCCGCCGCCACCAGCGCGAGGAACAGCATCGAGGTGTTCTCGCTCGTGGGGCTCATGAAGCGCAGCGCCATGCGCAAGACCAGCGCCAGCACGGCCGCCACCACGATGGAAACGCCCAGCACCACGATCACCGGGTACACGGTCTCCACCACGGTGAGGCTCTGGCGGTTGATCAGCTCGGCCTTCGCGCTGCCCAGCGTCAGCGCATACAGGGTGGACAGGGTGGTGAGCACGATGGCGCGCTCCGTCACCGGGCCGGCCGCGCGGGTGTCCGCCACCACGCGCGTGAGCACGGCGGGCGATGCCGCCAGGGCCACCAGCGCCAGCGGGCCGGCCACCTGCGGGGGCAGGTTCAGCCACACCAGCACCCAGTACACGGCAAAGTAGGTCAGCACGGATTCAGCAATGCTCTGCACCAGCACCATGGGGTTGTGGCGGAACCAGCGCAGCGGGATGCGGCCACCGCATTCAAAGAGCACCAGGGCGATCCCCAGCTCCAGCAGGAACAGGCCGATACCCTGCAGCGGCCACACGGCGCCGCTGAAGCCTGCGAGCCCGGCGGCGGTGCCCACCAGCGAGTAGCCCAGCACCTTGGGCAGGCCGGTGTGGCGCTGCGTGAGATAGCCCACCATGGCCGCCACCGCGAGCAGCAGCGACCATTGCACCGTGGGCAACCCGGCCGAGGGGCGCAGCCATTGCGCCCAGAAGCTCAGGATTTCATTCATGTTTCGGGACCTCTGCGTCAGACGGGCTGGCCCGTCGGTGTGAAGGAGCGGGCGCACACCGCCTCCGCGGGGGAAGGGGTGCGCCTGGCGTGGCCTGAATTTACAGGCGGAAACAAAACGTCTCTGTAGGACAGGGGCGGCGCTTGGTTCCACCCGCCGCTGCGCCTCAGGGCGCGGTGCGGCGTTCGGGCATGAAAAAACTCAGGGGCGCCGAACGCATGCGCGCGCGGATCGCCGCGTAGATGCGCGACCGGTCCACGCCGCTCACGTTCTGCGCGCGCAGCGCGAGGCTGAAGGCCAGGTAGAAACTGACGGTGACATTCAGCGCGCCCAGCAAGGGAAGCGACGCCACGGCCCACCAGAAGGCGGGCATGTGCAGCACTCCCAGGCCCAGCGCGGCGCTGGCCGCGCCCACCTGGCCTGTGGACAGTGTGACATGGCGCACATCCAGGGCCAGTCCGAAAAACCCTGCAAAGGCCGGGACGAGCCCCAGCATGAAGCCCAGCGAGATGTTGGCCGCGAAGCCCGAGAGGTTCTCACGCAGGAAACGTGCCCAGCGGGCGGCCCGCTCCGTGCCCAGCATGCGGGTGATGCGCGGGTTGTAGTGCATGGCCGAGTCCAGGCGGTTGAGCACGAACCAGTTCTCGGTCCAGCCCGCGATGATGCTGGAGGCGAACAGCAGCACCCCGGTGAATGCCGCGAAGAGCAGCGACGGGCCCAGCAGGTGCAGGGACTCGAACACGTGCGCTGCCTCGCGCTCGCTGATGGCCGGGCTGCCGGTGGCCAGCGCGATCAGCATGGCCAGCCCGAGCACCGCCGGGAACACCACGAACACATTGCCCAGCACGGCGGCCACCTGGGAGCGCACCAGGTGTGTGATCTCGTCCACGAACGACTCGATGGCGTCGCTGGCGCCCAGCTCCTTGAGCTTTGCGGCCATGGCGGGCGCCGTCATCGCGGGCTGCTTGGTCGCCACGGTCAGGTGCAGCAGCTGGATCAGCACGAACGTGACGGCGTAGTTCACGCCCGCCCAGAAGCCGCCCCAGAAGGCCGACAGCGCCAGCGCATAGAGGCCGAACTTGGCCAGCGTGGTGAAGGCCATGACCGCGCCGCCCCCTGCCGCCTTGCGGACCATGGCCCGGTACTCGGCCGCGGTGCGCGTGATGTAGTGTTCGCCGGTTTCCGCGCTGCGCTCGACCACCTTGGCCGCCAGCAGCGAGGAGTTGGACGCCAGCAGGGCGCGCAGGCTGCGCCGTTCCTGGCCCACCATCACCAGGCGCGCCATGAGCCGGGCGGCGGTGACGGACGGCTTGGGCGACAGCAGGCAGTCCAGCAGCTCGCGCACGCGCAGGATGCGCTCGCGCAGTTGCCGCAGGCGGAAGACCAGGCCCACGGAGATGCCGTTGTCCTCGAAATGGGTGTAGACCGTGGCGGCCGCGGCGCGGCAGGCCTCCAGCCGCTCGCGCAGGCGCTGCGCGGCCTCGTTGAGCCGGTCTGGCGTGCGCAGCGCATGCAGCACCTCCACGCGCAGGCTTTCCACGTCGCGGATCAGGGCATGAAAGGGCTGGGCTTCGCGGGCGGATTCGCTCATGCGCAGGCGCAGCTCGGGTGCGAAGCCCGTGGAGAGAATCTGTCCGGCGCAGTAGGTGATGGCATCCAGCAGGGCCCGTTGCCAGCGCGAGGGGCCCGGGTTGCCTTCGGTGCTGGGGGGCGCCAGCAGCGCCACAAGGCGGGTGAGCTGGGCTTCTTCCAGGGCCGACAGCCACTGCGCGTCGAACTCCCCGGGCAGGGCCAGCATGAACAGCTCGGACGCGTCGATGGTTTCAGGGCTGCCCGGCAGCAGCTTGGTGCGCAGGCGTTCGGCCAGCTCGCTGACCAGCGCGGTGCGGGGCGCGAAGCCGAAATCCGCCAGCAGGGTGGTGATGTCCACCTGGTCGACCAGCGTGGCCCACCACGCCTGAAGCCGCAGCTGGATGTCGGGCCGTGCCTGCACCGCATCCAGGAAGAGCTGCACGCGGCCCACGGCGGAGGCCACGGAGTCGCGCTCGCCCCGCACCCAGTCCAGCAGGTGGATGAGCCACAGGTGGCGGTGCGCGAGATCGGCTGCCGGATCCAGCGCCGACAGCAGGCTGGCCAGGTCCGGGGTGGTCTTGCCACGCTTCAATGCAGCACCCGACCGCTCAGCGGCTCACCCGACGGGCCGTGGTTGATCGCTTCCAGCACGAAGAGCGGCACGGGCGTGTTGAAAGGCTCCCCGTCCTCCGCCACGCAGTGGAACGTCCCGTGCATGGTGCCGCTGGCGGTGCGCAGCCGGCATCCGCTGGTGTACTGAAACGATTCACCGGGCTTGAGCAGCGGCTGGTGGCCCACCACGCCCAGGCCCTTGACCTCCTCGGTGTGGCCGCGGGAATCGCTGATGATCCAGTGGCGCGAAATCAGCTGTGCTGGCGCTTCCCCCGCATTGGTGATGGTGATCGTGTAGGCGAAGCTGAACACGCCGGTGTCCGGGGCGGACTGCTCGGGCAGGTATTCGGGGCGCACCTCCACGGCGAACTGGTACTTTGGCATGGGGCGAATGGTAAGCCAATGGTGCAGAAACCCCGCGTGCCCGGGGCCTGAGTGCGCGGCGGCGCCCGGGCGGAGGCACGTCGCGTGCACGCAGCGCAATAGGCGAGGCTTGCCCTGTGGAACCGCTGAACTGCGACAATTGCCCCCATGAGCCGTTCTTTCCGCATCGCCCCCTCCATTCTCTCCGCCGACTTCGCCCGCCTGGGTGAAGAGGTGCGCAATGTCATCGCCGCTGGCGCGGACTGGATCCACTTCGACGTGATGGACAACCATTACGTGCCCAACCTGACCTTCGGCCCCATGGTCTGCCAGGCACTCAAGCCGCATGCCCGGACCGCCGCCGGCGTGCCCGTTCCGGTGGACGTGCACCTGATGATCGAGCCCGTGGATGCGTTGGCCGCCGCGTTCGCCGACGCCGGGGCCGACTACATCAGCTTCCATCCGGACGCTTCGGCCCATGCGCACCGCAGCATCCAGGCCATCCGCGCCAAGGGCGTGAAGCCCGGCCTGGTGTTCAACCCGGCCGCGCCGCTGGATGTGCTCGACTGGGTGATCGACGACATCGATCTGATCCTCATCATGAGCGTGAACCCAGGGTTTGGTGGCCAGAGCTTCATCGACTCGGCGCTGCGCAAGATCGAGGAGGTGCGCCGCCGCATCGATGCCACGGGCAAGGACATCCGCCTCGAGGTGGACGGCGGCATCAAGACGGACAACATCCGCCGTGTGGCGGATGCGGGCGCCGATACGTTCGTGGCGGGCAGCGCCATCTTCGGCAAGCCAGACTACCAGGGCGTGATCGACGCCATGCGCGTACAGCTGGCCTGACGTCCACGGCGGCTGGCCAGGCCGCGCCGCTGCGGCCTGCCGCGGCACGATTACCAATACGGGACTGCCACTGCCTATTGCGGCACGACGGTGGTCGTGGTGGATTCACGCAGCACCCCGCCACCGGGCACCGAGCCGCTGGCCGGGCTGTTCTGGATGCGGCGCACGCATTCCGTCTGCTCCGCCGCCGTCGGGAACGCCGCGCAGCGCTGCGTGGCGTTGTCCGTGGCGGCGGCGCCCGGGTTGCTCAGCTGCCCCTTGCGGGACGCGTCCAGCGCGTTGTTCGCCTCGCGCAGGCAGGTCGCGAGGCTGTCCTGGGTGTTGTTGGTCATGCACTTCTCGCGCTCCTGCTCGTAGCGCGCACGGGCATCCGGGGGCGGCGTCTGGGCGAGGGCGCCTGCGCAGGCTGCGAACAGGGTCGCCGTGAGGACGGGGGCAAAAAAAGCGGTGCGGGTCATGTAAGGGCTCCTGGCAATCTCGGTAATCACAAACGGGCTGGCTTCAGCGTAGCCCCGGGCGCCTTGCGACCCTGTCAGACACCGCCTCCCGCCTCCGTGCGCCCTCGCGCCTTCCTTCTTTCATGGAGCATGCTGCCGCTTCGTTCGTGCGGAGCGTTCACGTGTCCGCGCGAATGCCTTGGCGCGCCCGGCGGATGGGCACGGCGCCAAACAAAAAAAGGCCGACTTCATGTCAGCCTTTTTGGCCTGGGACACCGTGGCTCAACGTGCGTTCTCTTGGTACCAGAAGCGGCGCTTGCGAGGAATGCCCAAGGTGGCCGTGGATTTCCCTGCTTCAATCCCTGATTCCTTGGGGTTCGGTGCCCCGATCACGAATTCCTTCTGCTTGGTCACTTCCGACGTTGTGCCATCTGCGTTGGTCTGGGTGTAGGTGATGGTCACGAATCCCGCCACGGGGCTGGGGGGCAGGCCGCCGCCATTGAGCTTCTGGCTTGCCGGAGCTCGGCAAAAGAGCGGCGCAGCGTAGGTGCGTGCCTCTCCCAGGTTGGCTGAGCATGTATTGCCCGGCGGTGTCGGCTTGTTGGTGCCGAAGTAAGTCTGGCCACGGAAGGTCGTCGCCGCATTCACCACCTTTTCGCCCGCCGTCATGGGAAAGTAGCAGCCATTGGTCATGTTGTCGGTGGTGCTGCCGGACAAACCGAGAGAGCCCGGCAAGATCGGGGTGAAGGATGTCGCCGTACCCTTGGCGGTCCGGTCATCAAACACGGTGAAAAAGCGGTCGGTGCCGGCTGTTGTGCCCTTCAAGGGCTTTTCCCGGTCGCCAGATCCCACTTGCACAGCGGTAAATGTTTTTGTCGGTACCACGTCAGGCGCGTAGAAGAACTTTCGGGTGTCCGTTCCTGCCAGCGCCGCCAGCTTGTAGATGCCCCAATCCGAGACGGCCGAGGAGGAGGGGGTCTCCAGATCGATGCGGTAGATGTTGCCACCGGTGTCCACCGCGTAGGCGCGGTCGGTGTAGCCGTCATAGTCTGAGTCGACAAGGGTGACGTCCGCGGGGACGCTGCGCGCGGTGTCAAACCTCTTGAGAACCGATCCCGTGAATGCGTCGAGCACGTAGACCGCATTGCCCATCGTGGTGCTACCAGGTGTGGCCGCGTCTTCCGCAGCGGCATCGTAGCCCCCGCCCATCACCAGCACGGGGTCGGCATGCCCCTTGATCTTTGCCACTCTGGGTTCGGACCACGTCTGCCCCAGCACGCTCAAGCGAGAGTCCGTGTCGGTATTGGATTTTCTCCAGAGGAACTTCGGTTGTGTTGGGTCCGTGACGTCCAGCGCATAGATGAAGCGTCCGCCACGACGCATGCCCACATACAGGTACACCTTGGCATTGGAGCCGTCCGCGTTCACTTTTTGATAGACGCTGATCGGCCCATCAACGAAGTAGTCGCGGGGCTGGGGCTTGCTGGCGGAGGTCTCGTCAATCACGAGCGTCGTGGACAAGCGGATATCCGGCGTGTTGTCGTGCAGCCGTTGGAGCTTGCCGAAATGCTCTTGCGGGATGAATCCCCAGAGTTCCGCGCCTGCATCATTGCCGCTCTGGTTGCCGTTGATGGCTCGCAGCATGCCGTCGTTCGAGCCATAGAACACCACGACACCCGTATTCCCTCCATAGTTCACAACGGCTGGACGTGAATGCAGGATATCGCCGTGCACGCTCGGTCGGATCGTCGTTGCCGGCGTGGTGGTGGGGCCCACTTCCGCCGCGTTGTTGGTGCCACGCACCCAGTTGATGGTGCTGGTGTCCAGTGTGGAAGTGAGTGACGAGTTGGAAGTGCTGAACCGGGCGGAAGTGCTGGTTGCAAGGTTGGTTCCTGTGGCACATCCGATACAGGTATACAGGTTCCGTGTAGCCTGGTTGGTGGCATAGGCGCTCCGGATCAGTTGTGCGACGCCGCCTTTTTCGACAACCTCTCCATCCGGTGAGTCCGATGCGCTGGGAGGCGTGCCCATGGGATCCTTGGCCCAGAAAGTGCTGGGTGATGTCCAGAAGGAAATCGCTGTGGGCGAGATGAAGCCGGACGCACCGCTGACCGCCGCCTTTCCATCCGCCCCCGCCAGGAAGAGGGTGTCCGTGGGCACGTCGTATCCGAACTGGTACTGCTTGAGGTTGCCGCGCCAGCGGGGACGAGAGTCAGGGTCAGGTCGGAACATGCCCATGAACACCTGGTTCTGGTAGGTGCCTCGGGCATTCACGCTGACGGGCAGGCTGGCGGACGAAAACACGCTGTCACTCGCCTGGAGCTGGTTGAATATGGATACCAGCTTCTCAGCGATATCAGTACCCGCGGAGCTGACGGCGAAGTATTCCCCACCGCTGTTGACCGCCATGCTTCCAAGCAAGGCGCTCCATCCCGGGCCCTGGCCGGTCGTGACACGGTCCACATCCATGGTGTAGGTTGTGATGTTGCTGGGCGACTTCTTCATGAAGCGCGCCCACTCATCGGCAAAATTGCTTTGTGAACCGTTCGGCGACAGGTCCGTGATATCGGCTGGACGGGCAAGGCCGGCTGCTGCGTAGGCTGCAGACAGGCGGGTGGATGCATCGGTGTTGTCGCTGTTGTTGTCTTGCGCTGCGCCGTTGCTGATGTAGATGATGTAGTTGCGCGCGCAGGCGTCAACGAGCGGGCTGCGATAGGGGGATCCCGCGAAAGACGGCAGGGCATTGTTGGGCTGTGCGTAGATGGCATTGGAAAATGCCGTGCCTGAAGCATTGCCTGCGTAGTCCGCCTTGACCTTGTTGTTCCCAGAGTTGGGCGCAGCACCCGTGAAGTAGTAGTAGGCCTCGGCCATCGTCTTGCCGGCCTTCCCGCCATTGGATTTGTCCCCCAGCTTGTCCAGGCTGCCGAGCATGTTGGTGAACGTGGTCTTGTAGGCAGCGTCCAATGGCCTGATGGCCGCGCGCAGATAGCCGCCATCGACGTTGTTGTTGGGGTTGCCGGTTTCCGTGAACAGCATCAGGCCTACGCGAAACTTGCCAGCCGGCAAGGCATTGATGGTGCTCACCATGGCGGCAATTTCGTTGGTAAACGCATTGTTCCAGTTGGCCGTGTTGTCCAGCAGGATGAGTACGTTGGGGGGATCCGAGGTGGATGTGCCGCTGTAGATATCGATGTCGCTGGTGTACTGAGCGAGGCAGGGCAGGGTGGCTGCCAGCCCCATCGCCAGGACGGTCCACCGGCGCAGTTGACGGGTTGTGAAGCCTTGCATGGTGAAACTCCTGTGGCTACTTGCAGAAACTGGATACTTCGTTGCCGAAGACCACGACGGCGACGCCCTGGTTGACGGCGACCTTGGTTTGGGTCTGTGGATCGCTGACTTGCGCCCTGACATTCCACTCGCTGTTGGCGCAGCTTTCAGGGTCTGCGCCGGCGATCGGTGTTTCCAGGTCCACGAACGTTCCCCCCTGCTTGGGAGCGGCACGGCAGGGCGCGTAGACATCGATGGTGGTTGGCGTCTTCGGCGCCGGAGGAAGGTCGCCGGCAAGGATGGGTTTGGCGCGCGTGCACTGGGGTCTTGGCGAAAGCACCGCGGAGTAGTCCGTTGTCCCGTTGCCATCCATGTCGACCAGAACCGGCGAGGCAGCCACCCCGTCGGGGTTGGTATGGAAGGTGGACGCGCTGATGGTTTTCTCCACCGCCAGCTGTGCCGCGGAAAGCCCTTCCTGGCGCGCCTGCGTATTGCCGATGATGCGCAAATTTCCGGACGAACTGTTGAACGCGCTGATGGCAAACAGGCTCATCAGCACCAGGAAGATCAGGGCGACCACCAAGGTGGCGCCACGCTGGGTGGTATGGGTGTTCATGGTGATGACGCTGGCGTGGCGGGGGGAGAAACCTCGCGCAGACCTGCCACGTTGGTAAGGCGCACCGTGGTGGTGTACACGCGGCGCTTGAAGCCGCTGCCGTCTCCGGAGATGCTGGAGGGGCCCATGACATAGGTCTTGCCGCTGTCGCTGTAGCCCGGAGACTTTTCCGTGGTCCTGGAGAGCAGATGAAGACGCACGGCAACGACGTTGGCCCAGTCGTTGTCGCGGGCGCCCACGACCCCGCTCAGCCCGGGGCGAAACACATCAGGGCCGCCTTTGCTGGCGTCGGTTGCGGGGTCCGCATCGGCGGGATCGGTGGTGTCGAAACCATACTCGAGGACGAGATTCTCGATCCCCTCGGCCAGCGGCACGGTCACCATCTGGGTCCCACGCAGCTCCGCCATCTTGAGTGTGGGCGTCGTGTCGCTACCGCACTCGTTGCAGTCGGCGATGTAGTAGATGCGGGAAACGTATTGCCGGACCGGGTTGATGCCATTGCACTGCAAGTTCCTGAGGGTGAAATCCCCCGAGGTTGCGGACACGAGGAAGGGGTCGGCCACAGGATCGGTGACACATCGGGATGTCTGCACGTAGGGCGCATTGGCAACCTTGGCTGCGGGCGCCACGAGATCGGCCCCCAGCCGATGGATTGCAAACGCGATGGTTCCAGCCTTGTGGTTTGTGATGCATGTCGCCGGCAAGGCTTGAGCCTGTGCCGCTGTCAGGCCCATGAGGGGCAGCGGTACCTTGGGGTCTGATGGAACGGTTTTGTCCCAGCCCAGGTCGGGCAGCGCAGTCGCGCAGACGTCGGGGGTGGTATAGCCCAGGAAGTCCGCCGGCACCTCGCCGTAGAAGCCCGCAAGGGCGAGATCGTCGTGCAGCAGCTCCTCCGCATAGCGGCCGTTTTCAATCTGCCGGATGCTTTTTTCGAGTTCGTTCCCCGACTGGCTGCTGTTGGCGAACAGCAGAGCCAGCCCCGCGACCAGCACCAGGCCGATGGCAAGGCCCACCATCAGCTCCACGAGCGAAAATCCGCGCTGGCGTGCAGGCGGCGTGTGCGAGGCTGCGAATGTAGGTTTCATGGGCGGTTCAGGGTGCGGGATCCGTGAGCTGGGCCACTTGCATCACGACGGAAACGACGCGGCGGGTGTCCTCGCTGCTGTACGCGTTCTGGCCACAGGCGTTTGCGGGAGCCCCGCTGGGCTGCAGGCCTTGCCATGCCACGGAGATCAAGTACTGGTTGGTTGCCGGATTGGTGATGCAGCCGCGTGCGTTCAGCATGGCGCCCACCTTGGTGCCGCCCTGCACCTCCCCTGCCCCTTGGATGGTCGTGGCCCATTCACACATATCCCGCTGCGCGGTCGTGAGGGCCGCATTGGTGCAATCGCCTGGCGCCGCCGTGCCGATGCTGCTGCCTACATAGGCCACTGCATCACCACGGTTCAATTTCATGCGCTCGGCCATGTCATTGACCAGGATGAGTGCCTGTGATCGCTGATATCCCTCGAGATTGGCCACGGTGGTGCGGGCCTGCAGGCCAACAAAACCCAGTACGCCAAATGCCACGATCAGCATGGCAATCAGCGCCTCGATCAACGCGACACCTTGCTGGGGAGAGGAAGAGGACTTCATGGCGGGCAAGCGGTGGTGGCGCTCTTGGGGCGACCCGAGGGATCGAGTGAAATGCAGCGGCTGCGATTGGCATCACTGTTCATCAGGGCGAACCGGGCCACGGTGGTGGAACTGGAGACGCGACCGTTGCGATCGAATGTGACAAGCGCTGGTCCGGTGAAAGTCACGCCGTTGCCGACGGGGTTTTTGCGGCTCACGACCTCTGTGCCCACCATCACGCTCCAGCCGGACTCCCAGTGGGAGGCATCGCCTGAAGTGGGGCGAAGCGTGACCGGGGTGGCAAGCTGGCCGCGCTTGAGGGCTTCGTTGCGGGCCAGTGTCAGGTCCGCCATGAGGTCGAAGGCCGCGGCACGCATGCGCTGCATTTCCAGCAAGTTGCGAAAGGAAGGGGCCGCCAAGGACACCACCACCGCCAGCAGGGCTACGGTGACCATCAGCTCAATGAGCGTGAACCCGGCGGCCGGGCGGTGTCTGAGGGTATGCATGGCGCGTCTTCCCCTACCAGCAGCCCGTCTGGGCGTTTCCGTTTTTCACGGCGGTCTTTGCTCCCGTGTGGTCCACGCCCAGGGTGCCGCACTTGTCGTTCAATTGGCTGCCCTGGGGTGTCGCTGTGGCGGTGAAGGAAGGAGGGGTGCTGGCCGGTGCACTGACAGTGATGGTGTAGTTGGCGGTGACCTGAGGAGGAACCGCGACGTTCAGGGCGGCCGCCGTCGCCGCGTAACTGCGCGTGTCCAGGAGCATTTGTTGCTGCCGGGTGCCGATGTTCATGAGTACCGATTGCGCTTCTGCACGGCGTGATTTGCGCACGTGCTCCTGGTAAGAGGGATAGGCGACGGCAGCCAGGATGCTGATCACAGCCACTGTGATCATCAGCTCTATCAGGGTAAACCCCTTGTTCCGATCCATGTCGGTTCTCCTCTGCCAAGCTGCGGTGTTGCGATGAAATGTGAAATTATCACATTCATTCTATTGCAAAATGTTGCACGGAGGTGGGCTGGAGGCGGTGTCGTGGTCGATGGAGCGACAGCAGACAACCGCGTTGGAAGGTGAGTCCGTGGCGCCTTGGGCAGCATGGCAAATGCCGCGAAATTCGCGGAAAATCGCGGGTTATTCCGAACATTCATGCAAGATCGAATTTCCTGGACCCAAGCCGCCCTGGCACGCATCCTGCGGCCAGCGGTGCGTCTGGCCCTGGCGATGGGTCTGAAGCATCCGCAGCTCGAAGAGGTGCTGCGCGACCTCTTGGTCGACGAGGCCAGGAATCTATGGCTCGCGAAGGATGGGGCGAAACCCAATCTCAGCCAGTTGGCCACCACGACCGGGCTCAATCGCAAGGACGTGACAGCCCGGGTGCGCGACACGCGCTCCGTGTTGCCTGCCACCGAGGGTTCTGCGGCGGCGAAGGCCTACACGGCCTGGCTCCAGGTGGTCTCGGAAGACGAATCGCAGCGCACATTGCCCTTGGCGGATTCTGGGAAGGGCCATTCCTTCGAACTGCTGTCCCGGTTCGCTACCCGTGGCAATGTCCACCACCGCACCGTGCTGGAAGAGTTGCTGAGGCTGAACCTGGTCGCTCTGTCGGACGGTGAGGTCCACTTGCTGGGGGACAGCTTTTTGCCCACCGCCAGCGTGCGCGACATGCTCGCCTTCCTGGGAGACAACGTGCGAGACCATCTGCAGGCCGCGGTATCCAACACGCTGGGCCAGCAGCCCCGCATGCTGGAGCGCGCGGTCTATGCCTCCGGCTTGACACTGGAGGACTGCGAGCGCATACATCAGGTCGCACGCCAGCACTGGGAGGCGACCCACCATCTGCTCGTGCGGGAGATGACGGACGCCGTGGAACAGAGCGACGGGCAGGGGGCGGGGCGCATGCGTGTCGGGATCTACGCCTACTACGAGGACGAACGGGATCGGCCCCACGGCATCGAGGCGCCCGTGGTGCCTCTCCAAGGGGCCGGCCAGCCGAGAGCATCTGATCCGTTGAAAGAATAACAGTGAGATATCCCATGAATGTGTTGATTCGGTCAGTCTTGCTGACTCTGTGGCTCGCCTTGGCAGCTTGTGGCGGTGGGTCGCAGGAGGGCACTGCGCCCGCAGGAGTGGGAGGCGGTGGAGTCTCGGGCCCAGGCACTGATGCCGGCACAGGCACAGGCACAGGCACAGGCACAGGCACAGGCACAGGCACAGGCACAGGCACAGGTTCGGGTTCGGGTTCGGGCACTGATGCCGGCACAGGCACAGGTTCGGGTTCGGGCACTGATGCCGGCACAGGCACAGGCACAGGCACAGGCACAGGCACAGGCACAGGCACAGGCACAGGCACAGGCACAGGCACAGGCACAGGCACAGGCACAGGCACAGGCACGGGCGATGGGGTGGGAGATGGTGTTGCTGCCGCCCCAGGGGACGCGGGCGGCGTGGGCTCCGGAGGCACGGGGGTGACGGCTTCCGCCGTGGGCATCGGCGTTGCGGACGGGTTTGGCAGCGTGATTGTCAATGGCGTGCGATTTGCCACCGACACTGCGCAGATCACGACAGAGGATTCGGACGCGTTGCGCCTGGGGATGACCGCGTTGATCAGCGGCTCCATTCGGCCAGACCTGGCGACGGGGGTCGCGACCAGCGTGCTTTCGGTCCCCGAGTTCCGGGGGCCGGTCACGGCACTGAACGTGGCCGCGGGCGAATTCGAAATCTGGGGGAACCGGATTGCGGTGGATACAACCACGGTGTACGACGGCCTGGCGGGACTGTCCTCGGTGGCGGTGGGCACCACCTTGCAGATCTATGCGCTGCCAGTGGGGGATGGCCGGTGGCGTGCGAGCCGGGTCGAACGCAAGGACCCGGGCATGCCGTTGATCATGGCGGGTGCCATTGAACAGCTTGATGGTGCTTCCAGGACCTTCCGGCTGGGCGGCCATCTGGTGAGCTACGCGGCCGCGTCTTTCAAGGGCACGTTGCTCGGCACTTCATTGGCCAATGGCATGGTGGTGTATGTGCGGGCCATGGCGCCGCCCGTTGATGGCGTGCTGAACGCTCAACAGATCCGGCGAGGCCACACCTTGCCCACGGCGGGGAGCTTCGCGGCCAACCTGCTGGGCATCGTGTCGAACTTCAGTCATCTGAATGCCGAGTTCTCGCTGTACGGAACGCGGGTGAATGCCGCGTCCGCGCTCATCACGGGCGGGCCCGCCACGGCCATTGGAAATGGCGTCAAGCTCGAAGTCGCCGGAACGATGTCCGGCGGTGTGCTGGTGGCCCAGCGGGCGCGCATTCGCCATGTGCCGGGGACGGGCGGGCCTGCCACCTTTGAGCTGATCGGTGCCATTGGGCAGTATCGGTCCATCCATGACTTCCGTGTGAACGGACAGCCCGTGAATGCCTCCGGTGAGGGCGTGGTGTTCGCCAACGGGACGGCGAAGGGTTTGCGCAATGGCGTTCGCGTGACGGTGCGAGGCCGCCAGGTGGTTTCCGGGGTACTTCAGGCCACCGAAGTTCAATTTGAGTGATGCCCTGGGAGCACCCGGACCGGGTGCTGCGCAGGCATCTCGCAACGCGCTGTGGCGCAGCCGCGGGAACCTGATGCGCGGTGGCCGGTGCAACCCCGCTGCCCCCCGTTGCGCGTGGGGCGAAGGCGTCAGCCCAGGCGCTGAAAGGTCAGGACGAAGGCCACGCCATCGGTCGTATTGCGCGCGTTGACGGTGCCGCCCATCTTGGCCATGTAGGTCTTGGCCACGAACAGGCCCTGGCCCCGGTGCCCGGTCTCGCCCTCGGGCATGGGCAGGCTGGGGTCGGCGACGCCCAGCTCGAAAATGCGCCCCAGCAGATCCTCGTCGATGGTGGCGCCCTGGTTGTGCAGCGTGGCGCTGGCGGTGGATTCGGAGGCCACCAGCGCCAGCGTGATCGCCGTGCCCGCCGGGCGGTAGCGGTCGGCGTTGCGCAGGATGTGGGTCACCACGTCCTCCAGCGCAAACTCGTCCGCACGCACGATGACAGGCCCCGCGCCGCCTTCATAGACCACCTGGTCGATGCCGGCAAAGTGCGCGTTGCCGGCCACATGGCGCAGGAAGGCGTCCAGGTCCAGCCGCCCCTGCGGCACGTCCGCCGCCTGCAAGGCCTCCGCCGGGGATGCAGTGCCATAGAGCACGTGCACCGCCTGCTGCATGCGCTGGATGTAGCGGTGGCCCGGGTCGCTTGCGCCGCCGTGCAGCACCATGAGCGACTGCAAGGGGGACATGATCTCGTGCCCCACGGCATGCCACATGTCGCGCTCCTGCTGGGCGCGCAACTGTTCGCGCTGGATGTCGTCCTTCACGCGCTGCAGAAGGTCGGCCAGGCCTCCGGCCAGAATGCCCAGTTCGTCCGACCCACGCAGGTCTGATACGTCGAGGTCGCCCAGGCGCGGGCCGATGTGCCCCTCCTGCACGTTGTACGAAACCGCTGCCGCGCGGCGGGTGAGGGCGGTCACGCGGCGGATGAGGCCCACTTCCACCACCAGCCAGGCCAGTGCGATGGCCGCGAGCATCGCGCCCAGGTACCACGACACCCGGGTGGCCACGGCCGCAAGCCCCTGCTCCACGCCGCGCAGGTTGCCGGTGAAGGTCACGGCATAGTTGCCCGCCGGAGTGTCCAGAATGTCGAGGCCCGCCGGTACGGGCTGCGTCCTGTTGTCGCCAGCGGCCTGCCACTCCAGCGGCAGCCAGCTGATGAGGCGCAGCAGCCAGGGCGCCGACGGATCTGCCTGCACCTCGGAGCCCTTGAGCGTGATCGCTTCGCTGTCGCTCGTGCCCAGTTTGCGGATCTGTACCTGTTCGCCAGGCAGCAGGGTGCGCGCCACGTCCGCCAGCGATGCGGCGGCCTGGGCTCCGGGGGCGTTGCTGTCGAACAGGGGCGCAGCCGCACCGGGCGCCAGCATTTCCACGCGCACGCGCATGCTGCCCAGATCCTGTGGCGGCCAGACCAGGCGCTGCTTGTCAAACAGCGCTTCGCGGAACAGCTCCACGGGAAGGCGGATGGAGTAGAAGGTGCGGCGCAGGCAATCGGGCGCGGCGCCCGCGAGGTCCCGGCACTGGCCGTTCTGCCAGAGCCAGCCGCGAAAATCCCGCACCGGCCGGGCACGTGCGTCCAGGGATTCCTCGCCACCGTCCACGAAACCCGTCAGGCGGCCCCGGGTGCTGATCGTGCCCTGGGGGGGCAGTGCTTCAAAGGGCGCGACCCAGCGGGATGTGGCGCCGCGCATGTCCAGCGTGACGCGGGCGCGGTGCACCGCCTGCAGGTCCAGGGCACCACGTTCGCGCGGCACCAGCGCGCCCGCGTAGAAGCTGCCCACCAGATAGATGAAGCCCCCGGCATACGGGTTGTTGCCGATGGCCGCGCAGACCGACGCGCCGTCGGGGTACTGCACCGCGCAGCCTGCCATCTCCACCGCCTGCTGGGCCTTGTTCTGGTCGTCGAAGTCCAGCGCCGCATAGGGCAGCAGCAAGGGTGCGAGCGGTGCCGGGGCCGAACCCCGGCTGCCCGCGTTGAGCAGGGCCAGCTGCCCCGAGGGGTGGCGCAGGCGGGCCATGACCTCGGACTGGCTGCGCGCGAAGCCGTGCCGGTAGCTTTGCCAGCCACGCTCCTTTTCTTCCTTGAGCAGCACCACGCTCAGCGCGACGGTGGCCAGCGCCAGCAGCACAAACACACCGCGCACCAGAATCCGCAGCCGGAAGGCGGGCAGGCCCAGGCGGGGCATTTCCAGCTTGGGGATGTCGAGCGTGGGGCGCAGCAGGCGTTTCATTTCAGGTCCCCCTGCGTGAAAGCACTGCACACGGCGCCTGAACCCGGCGCGGCCCAGGCCAGGGCCGCCCCGCCGCACTGGCGGCGTCCCCCTTCCCGAATGGCGCAGCGGCGAAGACGCGCAGGGGGATGCCTCACTTGCCTACCCAGCGAAAGCCCCGCATGGGCACGTTTTCAATGCCTTCGAAGGCGGGGTCCACCTCGCGCAGGGCTTCGCGGATGGTGCTCACATGCTTGCGCACGTTGTCCCGGTTGCGCCCGCTCTTGACCACCTCGAACAGCTCGTCGTACGACACGACCTCGCCGCTGCGCTGGTGCAGCGTGGCCAGGATGCGCTGGGCCGTCAGCGGCAGGTTGATGCGCTCGCCGCGCCAGGTGGGGGTGCGCTGCCACAGCGGGTCCAGCACCAGCGCATCCGGCGCCGGCGCGGACAAGGACGTGGCGGCGTTCGCCGGGGCCTGCGTGGTGCGCAGGATGTCGAGGAAGGTCTCGATGAAGTCGGCCTCCTCGAACGTGGTCTTCTGCAGGTAGTCCCACGCGTCCAGCGCCTTCATGATGCTGCGGTAGATGGCGGCGGGCATGGCCGACACCACCAGTACCGGCGTGCCCTGGCGGCGCTTGTTGATGGCGTTGATGAGCGCCACGCCCGCATGGCGCTCGCGGCCCAGTTCGATGTCGAGCACCACGGCGTCGTAGTGCTCGCGCGCCAGGGCGGCTTCGGCGTCGTCGCGCGTGAACCACTGGTCGATCACGATGCCGTTTTTCGCGCTCGCAATCCAGCCTGCCAGCTGGTTGCTGGTGGGCAGGTCGTCTTCGATCACGGCGATGCGGGTCATGGTGGGGCGCGGAGTGGGTGGGGGTGCGTGGATTATCCGGGGCGCCTGGCTTGCCCGGTGTGAAGGTTTCTTCCGGGCCCGGAGGGTTTGCGCGGCGGGCGTGAGGGCTTTGGGGGCTGCGCTGCATTGTTGCTTCCGGGGTGAATCCGAAGAATCAGTCCCCAATGAGCAGCCCGCTTGGGCCACTCAGAGGCAGACAACAAATTCACCACCCAAGAGAGAGAAACACCATGAGAACCGCCTGGAACCGCATCGTGCAAGCCCTGCGTGGCCGCAACGCCGCCGCCCATCCGCTGGACGCCCGTGCCGAAGGGCCGCAAGCTGCGGTACCTGTGGAAGCCGACGTCCCCACGCCAGCATCCGCGGCCGAAGGGCGCATCCACTGGGCCTACCTGCTGCCCACGGCCAGCACGGCGCGCTGGATGGCGGCCGCAGCCGTGATGGTGGCCGCCGGTGCCCTGGTGGTGCGCCACCCACCGGTGCAGCAACTGGGCCAGGGCGAGCTGGCGGTCCGCATGAACCAGTTCACCGGTTCGGTGAGCCAGTGGCGCGATGGCAGCATGTGGGTGGTGCCGGGCCTGCACAGTGTGCGCATCTTCTCCTTGCGGGACCAGAGCTATCGCCCTGAAGCGATGCGCCAGGCCAACGGCAGCGCACCCCTGCAATCGGTGGAAGGCCTGTCGTTCGGGCTCGACCTGAGCGTGCGCTACGCGCTCGATCCGGCCTCCGACGCCGTCCGGGCCGGCCGCCTGCCCGATGACGTGGACGCCGACATCGTGGCGCCTGCCGTGCAGGGCTTGGTCTACAGGGTGTTTGCCCGCTACACGGTGCGCGAGATTTTCTCGTCCAAGCGCACCGAAATCGCGCAGACCATTGAAGCCGAACTGCGCACCCGCCTGGCCGCCGAAGGCGTGCTGCTGCGCCATGTGCAGATCGGCAAGGTGGACCTGCCCGCCGAATACCGCCGTGGCATGGACAGCCTGCTGGCCGAGGAGCTGGCGTCCGAGAAGATGCGCTACACGCTGGAGCTCAAGGACAAGCGCGTGAAGGAGACCGAGCTCGACGCCAGCGCCGACAAGGTGCGCCGCGAGGTGGCTGCCGAAGCCGCCGCCCGCGAGCAGGTGATCGCCGCCCGCGCCCAGGAAGAGGCCATGAAGCACGTGCTGCCCTTCAAGCAGCGCCAGATCGAACAGCGCCAGCTGGAGGCCGAGGCCGACAAGGTCTCGCGCATCAAGGCCGCGGAGGGCAGCGCCCAGGCGCGTCGCATCGAAGCCAACGGCGAGGCCGATGCGCGCCAGAAGCTGGCCGAGGCCGAGGCCTACCGCATGGACCGCATCGGCAAGGTCAACGCCGAGCAGATGGCGCGCGAAGGCGCCCTGGTCACGCGCCACCCGTTGCTGATCCAGAAGACGCTGGCCGACAAGCTGTCGGACAAGATCCAGGTCATCATCGCGCCCCCGCCGACCAATGGCGATTTCATCGGTGCGGCGCTGCTGGGCGGCAACCGCAATGCCCAGGCCGTGGCCGCGCAGGCTGCCGCCGGTGCCGACGACACCGCCACGACCCCCGCCACGGAGCAATGAACATGGACCGCACCACCCTCACGCTCGTCGCCGCCATCGCCTCTGCCGCCGCCATGGTCGCCACCGCCGCCGTGCCCCCCGCGCCCGCCAGCACATTCGGCAGCGCCATCGTTGTGCAGGACCAGGCCAGCCTGCGCGCCGCCCCGCGCGACTCGGCCCAGCAGCAGTCCGCCCTGTGGCAGGGCGAGGTGCTCGAAGTGCGCGGCGAGCGCCTCGACTACCTGCAGGTCTGGGACCACAAGCGCGAACGCGGCGGCTTCATCCGCGCCAGCGACGTGCGCCGCGTGGCGCTCGATGAGGCCGAGGGCCCGGCCCTGCTGTCGGTGCTGCGCTTCGTGCGCGACAGCCCGGGCGCCGAGGCGCTGGGCATCGGCATCACGGCCGCCTACCTGCAGGCCGCGCCCGCCAGTGCGCTGGCCGGTGAGCAGGGCGCCCAGGCCTTCGACGCACTGGGCACGCTGGCCGACCGGCTGGCGCGCCGCGCCTCGGCCGCCGTGCCGGGCAAGGCCTCGGGCGCCACGCTGTCGGCCTACCTGGACGTGGCCAACGGCTACGGCGTGCGCTTCACGACCTACGAGGTCGAAGGCCGCATGCAGGTCTGCTACGACGGCGAGGCCTTTCGCCGCGTGCTGGCCATGCCCGTGGCCGATGCCGAGCAGCGCGCCCGCGCCGCCCTGGCCCTCACCCGCCCCGAGTGCGTGAACCCCGACCTGCCGCCGCACGAGCGTGCCCGCGTGCAGGAATGGCAGTCCGATGTGCTCGAACGCGTGGACGTGACCGGCCTGCCCTCCTATGTGCGCAACCGCATCCAGGTGCGCCGTGCCAGTGTGTGGAGTGCCCTGGCCTTCCAGCAGGCGCGCAAGGATGCCGTCGGCCCGGCCGTGGCCGCTGCTGCGGCCCGCGCCCTGGCCGAGTTCTCCGGCGTGAGCAAGAACGACCTGCCCGACGAAGACCTGCCTGCCTACAACGATGCCGCCATGCGCGTGGGCGCCGTGCGCTGGGCCCTGGTGCCCACCAGCCTGCCCGCGGCCCAGGGCAGCCGTCCGGGCATCGTGACTGAGCCTGGCGCCCCGGGCGAGACCTGCGTGCTGCTGATCGATGCGCAAAAGGGCGTGAAGGCGCCGCTGGTGCGCCGCTGCACCTACGGCGTGGTCTGGGCCGCCTCTGCCAGCATCAACCGCGAAGGAACTGCCGTGGCCCTGGCGGTGCAGCCCCTCGAAGGCTGGCGCGAGCTGTGGGTGATGCGCAAGACGGCCGAGGGCTGGCTGGTCGACGTGCTGCCCCCGGCTGCCACCTCGCCCGAGACCGGCGTGGCCGAGTGGGCCGGCTGGGTGCCTGGCGGCCAGCAGATGCTGGTGGCACGCGAGGCCCGGGGCCAGGGCCGCTACCGCAAGAGCTTCGAGATCGTGCGCCTGGAAGGCCTGGCCACCGAGCGCGTGACGGGTGACGTGGCCGCGCTGCCTCTGTTCCAGCGCTGGCAGGACCCGGCCTGGAAGCGCCAGACACTGAGCTTGAGATGAGCACCCCTGAGTCGCTTCGCGCCTTCCCCCTCTCTCAGATTGTTTCGCAATCTGGGCGGGGACGCTCCCAGCGCGGCGGGGCGGCCCTTGCGCGGGAGCACTGGTTTTGGCCGCGCCAGTTTCACGGGGCAATGGCCATGCATGGCGGTCGCGATGTGCGACGAAGATGGGCCCTTTAAAATCCAGGCAGGCCGGGCAAGATGCCCGGCCTTTCCTCGTCTGCACTGCAAGGTTTTTCGCATGTCCACACCCTCGCCCCTGTCCGCCCTGTTGTCCCGCGTGGACGCCGCCATCGTGGACCTGGACGGCACCATGGTGGACACGCTCGGGGACTTTGCCGAGGCGCTCAACCGCATGCTGCGCGAACTGGCGCTGCCACCCATCGAGGCACCCTCCATCGAGCGCATGGTGGGCAAAGGCTCGGAGCACCTGCTGCGGTCGGTGCTGGCCCATGTGCTGGCATCCGAGGGCCAGCCGGCCGATGCGGCGCAGGTCGAATCGCTGTACCCCGCCGCCTGGGCCAGCTACCAGAAGCACTACCTGGCCATCAACGGCCAGTATGCGCAGGTGTACCCCGGCGTGGTGGCCGGCCTGCAGGCGCTGCAGGCCGCGGGCCTGCGCCTGGCCTGCCTGACCAACAAGCCCCTGGATTTCGCCGTGCCCTTGCTGAAGGCCAAGGGGCTCGACGGCTACTTTTCGCAGGTGTTCGGTGGCGACAGCTTCGCGCGCAAGAAGCCCGATCCGCTGCCCCTCGTCAAGACCTGCGAGGCCCTGGGCACCGCGCCCGCGCGCACGCTGATGGTCGGCGATTCCAGCAACGATGCGCAGGCCGCGCGCGCCGCCGGCTGCCCCGTGGTGCTGGTGACCTACGGCTATAACCACGGCCAGCCCGCGCGGGCGGTGGATGCCGATGGTTTCGCGGATGCGCTGAGCGCGTTCGCGGGCTGATCAGGCCGCGATACGGCGCTGCGCAGCCGTTGGCAGCACCCGTGCGCTGCCGGCTGTACGGGCCGGTGGTGCCGTGGTGACGAGTGCCGCATGCGCTGGCGCGCCAGCGGCAGCGTCGCTGCCCAGCCGGAACACGGCCACGGCATCGACCAGCTGGCCTGCCTGGGTCTTGAGGCTGTCGGCCGCTGCCGCGCTTTGCTCCACCAGGGCCGCGTTCTGCTGCGTGGCCTGGTCCATCTGCGTGATCGCCTCGCCCACTTGCGACACGCCCTGGCTCTGCTCGCTGCTGGCCGCGCTGATCTCGCCCATGATGTCCGTCACGCGGCGGATGGCCCCGACCACCTCGGTCATCGTGGCGCCCGCCTTGTCCACCAGCGCGGTGCCCTGTTCCACGCGCTCCACGCTGGTGCCGATCAGGGCCTTGATTTCCTTGGCGGCCTGCGCCGAGCGCCCGGCCAGGCTGCGCACCTCGCCCGCCACCACGGCGAAGCCCCGGCCCTGCTCGCCCGCGCGCGCCGCCTCCACCGCCGCGTTGAGCGCCAGGATGTTGGTCTGGAACGCGATGCCGTCGATCACGCTGATGATGTCGGCGATCTTGCGGCTGCTGTCGTTGATGCCCTTCATGGTGTCCACCACCTCGGCCACCACGTCGCCGCCCTGCTGGGCGACGGTGGAGGCGCTCATCGCCAGCTGGTTGGCCTGGCGCGCGTTGTCCGCGTTCTGGCGCACCGTGGAGCCCAGCTGTTCCATCGAGGCGGCCGTCTGCTGCAGCGCCGAGGCCTGCTGCTCGGTGCGGGCCGACAGATCGTTGTTGCCCGAGGCGATTTCGGCACTGGCGGTGGCCACGCCTTCGGCGCTGTGGCGCACATTGCCCACGATGGTGGCCAGGCGCGATTGCATGGTGGACAGCGCCTGGAGCAGCTGGCCTGTCTCGTCGCCGCCATGGGCTTCGATGGCGTGCGTGAGGTCGCCGCTGGCAATGCTCTCCGCCGCCTGCTTGCCCCGCTGCACGGGCCGGACGATCGAGCGCGTGACCGTCCAGGCCAGCAGGGCCCCCAGCGCCACCGCCACCAGGGTGCCCACGCCCAGAAGTGCCTGGCTGGCCTTGGCAAGGGTGCCGGTGTCGGCCTGGCTTTCAGCCAGTTGCGTGGCCATGGCCGTGCGCAGGTCGTCCAGTGACTTCAGGTATTTGTCGGCCAGCGGGCGAAGGTCCTTGTCCACCAGGGCGGGCACGTTCGGCTCGCCGCCCCGGTGCAGTTCGCGGATCTCGGCCTGCTTGTCGTTGTAGGCCGCGCGCGCCGTGGCAATGGCGGCCAGCAGTGCGCGGCCAGGCTCGCCCTGCACCAGCGCCTCGATGCGCTGGACCTTGGCATCCATGCCCTTGGCCGTGGCCTGGGTGTCCGCGGCGAGCTTGTCCATGTAGTCGCGGTCGATGGCCTTGAGGAATGCCTCCGTGCGGACCCAGTTCAGGCGGATGTCGGAGGCCCAGTCTTCCACCAGCATCTGTTGCTCGATCTCCTGCGTGGCGACACGCTCGCTGGCGTTCTGCAGGCTGGCGATGCGCCATATGCCGGTGGCTGCGATGAGGGCGGTGATGAGCAGGATGGCCCCAAAGGAAGCGCCCAGGCGCAGGCCGACGGAAAGGTTGCTGAATTTCATGGTGATGGCGGGCGCAAAAAAGGTGTCTGGGGGCGGGGCTGGGGCTCTGGGGTGGCAAGGGCCGTGGCGCATGCGGGTGGCGCAGGGCGCCCGGGCCGGGCTGTGCGTGGCATCACATGGCGCGGGTGGCGCCGCAGGGGCATGCGGTGCAGGTTGCGTCGAAGGCCCTGAATTCCCTGGATAAAAGGTTACGCCCCGGTGCGGCCCGCCGCTGTCGGGCGGGTGACAGCCGCAGGCATGGTTTCATGGGGGTTTGCCCGTAGCGGCGGTGTCCCGGGACGCGCAACCGGCGCGGGCGGCTATGCGGGCTTGCCGAGCAAGGCATCCTTGAGCTTCCAGTCGGCCGGTGTGTTGCCCAGCCAGATGCCCAGCAGCGCGTTGAAGAATTCCGGCTCCTTGAAAGGCTCGCCCTGCGGCTTGCCCTTGACCGTGATCACCGTGCCGGTGCCGGGTATCCAGTCGATCATGAACTGGTCGCCTGCCTGCAGCTTCTTGTGGTCCGAGAAGATCTGGCTCATGCGCAGCACGCCGGGAATCAGCTTGGAGAACGCCGCGCGGTCCATGTTGTCCTCCATGCCGCGCGAGAAGAGCTTGCCCAGCTCGGTGGAGTCGATCTCGCGCAGCATGGTGATGCTCATGCGCTTGGGGCCCTTGAGCGCGGCAATGTCCTGCGGCGTGTGGGCTTTCTTTTCGAGATACAGGCCGGCCGTGTAGACCTTGAAGACCGCCTTGTAGCGCACGCCCGCCCCATTGAGCTGCAGGCTGCTGCCGCTCAGGCTGGTGGTTTCTTCGTACTTGACGTCGGCCACGGTGATGGTCTGGGCAATGGCACCGGCCGTCAGCAGGCACAACGCTGCCGCTGCGGCGCATCGCTGGAGGAACTTCATGCGCAACTCCTAAAAAAGAACGGTCGTTCGTTTCAAATTGTTGCTGCACCTGCTTTTTGCCGCAACAGGGTTTTCGAGTGGTTGCGCGGCGCGGCGTTGCGGTGTGTCAAAACCGGGGCGGCCGGGAACCTTTGCTACACTTTGGGCCATGTTCATTCACCACGTGTTCATCACAGGTTGCAGCGACCGGGGAGCCTGGCCCTGGCGTCAGCCTGTCTCCTTGAACGCCTGATGGCACCTGGGCAATTGCCCCAGCGTGCACCCGTGGCCCTACCGGGGCCGATTGAATGGACCGCAGCGCCCCCTTTTATTGCCCGGGGGACACGCGCTGCCACAGCTGGGAGCTCTCCCCGTGATCACAGAACTTGAATTCAAAAGCCTGGCCGGCGAAGGCTACAACCGCATTCCGCTCATGGCGGAAGCCTTTGCGGACCTGGAAACCCCTCTCTCCCTGTACCTGAAGCTGGCCCACAGCAAGGACGGCGGCAAGCACAGCTTCCTGCTCGAATCCGTGGTGGGCGGCGAGCGCTTCGGGCGCTACAGCTTCATCGGCCTGCCCGCGCGCACGCTGCTGCGCGCCAGCGGTTTTGGCGCCAGCGCCAAGACCGAGGTGGTGACCAACGGCGAGGTGGTGGAGTCCGCAGCGGGCAACCCGCTCGACTTCATCGAGGCGTACCAGAAGCGCTTCAAGGTGGCCTTGCGCCCCGGCCTGCCGCGCTTTTGCGGCGGCCTGGCCGGCTACTTCGGCTACGACGCGGTGCGTTACATCGAAAAGAAGCTCGAAGACACCTGCCCGCCCGACACGCTGGGCTGCCCCGACATCCTGCTGCTGCAGTGCGAGGAACTCGCCGTCATCGACAACCTGTCGGGAAAGCTCTACCTCATCGTCTACGCCGACCCGGCCCAGCCCGAGGCCTACGCCAAGGCCAAGAAGCGCCTGCGCGACCTGAAGGACCAGCTCAAGTATTCGGTGAGCGCGCCCATCGTCAAGCCCACCGAGAGCCACCCCGCGCAGCGCGACTTCTCCAAGGCCGACTACCTCGCCGCCGTGGACCGCGCCAAGGAACTGATCGCCGCGGGCGACTTCATGCAGGTGCAGGTGGGCCAGCGCATCCACAAGCGCTACACCGAAAGCCCCCTGTCGCTGTACCGCGCGCTGCGCTCGCTGAACCCGTCGCCGTACATGTACTTCTACGACTTCGGCGACTTCCACGTGGTGGGCGCGAGCCCCGAGATCCTGGTGCGCCAGGAGAACACGCCCGACGGCCAGAAGGTCACCATCCGCCCCCTGGCCGGCACGCGCCCCCGTGGCGCCACGCTGGAGAAGGACAAGGCCGCCGAGGTCGAGCTCATCAACGACCCCAAGGAGCGCGCCGAGCATGTGATGCTGATCGATCTGGCGCGCAACGACATCGGCCGCATCGCCAAGACCGGCACGGTGAAGGTGACCGAGGCCTTCGCCATCGAGCGCTACAGCCACGTGATGCACATCGTGAGCAACGTGGAAGGCATCCTCAACGACGGCATGACGGCCATCGACGTGCTCAAGGCCACCTTCCCCGCCGGCACGCTCACCGGCGCGCCCAAGGTGCATGCGATGGAAATCATCGACCAGCTCGAACCCACCAAGCGCGGCCTGTACGGCGGCGCCTGCGGCTACCTGAGCTACGCCGGCGACATGGACGTGGCCATCGCCATCCGCACCGGCATCGTGAAGAACGGCACGCTCTACGTGCAGGCGGCCGCCGGCGTGGTGGCCGACTCGGTGCCTGAGCTGGAATGGAAGGAAACCGAGCACAAGGCCCGTGCGCTGCTGCGCGCGGCGGAGCTGGTCGAGGAGGGCCTCGAATGACCCGCGCCATCGACAAAGTCAAATCCTGCGCCGCCATGCCGGACGTGCGCCGCGAGGTGAACAGGCTGGACGACGTGCTGGTGCCCCTGCTGGTGGAGCGCGTGGGCTACATGACGCAGGCCGCGCGCATCAAGCAAGACGCCACGCAGGTGCGCGATGAGGCGCGCATACAGGCCATCGTGGACCGCGTGCGCGAGCAGGCGCTGGCCGAAGGCGGCGATGCCGACGTGATGGAAGCCATCTACCGCAGCCTCATGGAAGCCTGCATTGCCTATGAACACCGCGAGTTCGCCCGCCTGCGCGAATCCGCCTCTGCCGGGAGCGCCGCATGAAACTCTTGATGGTCGACAACTACGACAGCTTCACCTACAACATCGTGCAGTACTTCGGCGAGCTGGGTGCCGAGGTCGAGGTGTTCCGCAACGATGAAATCACGCTTGAAGGCATTGCGGCGCGCGCGCCCGACCGCCTGGTGATCTCGCCCGGCCCGTGCTCGCCCGCCGAGGCCGGCATCTCGGTGGCGGCGATCCAGCACTTCGCGGGCAAGCTGCCCATCCTGGGCGTGTGCCTGGGCCACCAGAGCATCGGCGCGGCCTTCGGCGGCACCATCGTCCGCGCGCAGGAGTTGATGCACGGCAAGACCAGCGTCATCACCACCACACAGCAGGGCGTGTTCGCGGGCCTGCCCGAAAAATTCACCGTGAACCGCTACCACTCGCTGGCCATCGATCGCGCCGCGTGCCCCGACGTGCTGCAGGTCACGGCCTGGACGGATGACGGCGAGATCATGGGCGTGCGCCACAAGGAGCTGGCCATCCAGGGCGTGCAGTTCCACCCTGAAAGCATCCTCACCGAGCACGGGCACGCGATGCTGAAGAACTTTCTGGAGCAGCGCGCATGACGGCGCCGGCCGATGCTGCGGCAGCGTCGGGCTCGTTCGCCCAGCTGTTCCAGTACAAGCGCTGGGCCAACCAGGAGTTGCTCGCGCTGGGCGAGGCGTCGCAGGCGGCATTGCCCGAAGGCGACCACCGGCTCTTCGTGCGCATCCTGAACCACACCTACGTGGTGGACCGCATCTTCGCGAGCCACCTGCAGGGCCTGCCGCAGACCGGCTACGCAGCGACCAACACCGACGAGACGCCTGCACTGCCCGCCCTGCGCGACGCCGTGCGCGCGTCGGACGACTGGTACCTGCAGTACGCCGGCGGCCTCGGCGCGGACCAGCTGGCCGAGCCCGTGCAGTTCCGCTTCACCGACGGTGACACCGGCACCATGACGCGGGCCGAGATACTGAACCACGTCGTGGTCCACGGCACCTACCACCGGGGCGCGGCCGGCCGCATCCTGGCGGTGCACTCCGTGCCGCTGCCGCGCGACTCGCTCACCACCTTCCTGCACCGCCTGCAACCGGAGCGACGCTGGTCGTAACACCATGCCCGACAGCCACCAACTGCTCATGTTCATCGCGGCCGGCTGGCTGCTGAACCTCACGCCCGGCCCGGACGTGCTCTACATCGTGTCCAACGCCCTCAAGTCCGGTACCCGCGCGGGCATCGTGGCGGGCCTGGGCATCACGGCCGGGTGCTTCGTGCACATTTTCGCGGCCGCCGTGGGCGTGGGCGCGCTGCTGGCCACCTCGGCCACGGCGTTCACCGTGCTCAAGTGGGTGGGCGCGGCCTACCTGATGTGGATGGGCGTGCGCATGCTGCTGTCCAAGCCCTCGGGCGATGGCGGCAGCGCGGCGGCCATCGCGGCGGCGCAGGCGGGGGCATCGTCCGGTGCTGCCACGCCGCTGTCCAAGATCTTCCTGGGCGGCTTCTGGACCAACGTGCTCAACCCCAAGGTCGCGATCTTCTTCCTGGCCTTCGTGCCGCAGTTCATTGCGCCCGGCACGGAGAACAAGGCGCTGGCCTTCGTGCTGCTGGGCGTGCTGTTCAACGTGAACGCGATTCCCGTCAACACGGGCTGGGCGCTGGCTGCAGGCTGGATGGCGCGCCGCATGGGCGCGGTGCAGCGCGGCATGCACTGGCTGGACCGCATCGCAGGCGCGATGTTCATCGGCTTTGGCCTCAAGCTCGCCTTCACCGACCAACCGTCGAATTGAACTAGATAGACACCGTCGCAAAGACACTGGAGACACCATGTCCATCACCCCCCAGGAAGCGCTACAGCGCACCATCGAGCACCGCGAAATCTTCCACGACGAGATGCTGCACCTGATGCGCATGATCATGAGCGGCGAGCTCTCGCCCGTCATGACGGCGGCCATCGTCACCGGCCTGCGCGTGAAGAAGGAAACCATCGGCGAGATCACGGCCGCCGCGCAGGTGATGCGCGAGTTCTCCACCAAGGTCCATGTGCCCGATAGCAAGCACTTGGTGGACATCGTGGGCACGGGCGGCGACGGCGCCAACACCTTCAACATCTCCACCTGCTCCATGTTCGTGGCCGCAGCGGCGGGCGCCAAGGTCAGCAAGCACGGCGGGCGCGGCGTGTCCAGCAAGAGCGGCAGCGCGGATGTGATGGAGGCCCTGGGCATCCACATCAACCTCAAGCCCGAGCAGATCGCGCAGTGCATTGCAGAGGTCGGCATCGGATTCATGTTCGCGCCCAACCACCACCCGGCCATGAAGAACGTGGCCCCGGTGCGCAAGGAGCTGGGCGTGCGCACCATCTTCAACATCCTGGGACCGCTGACCAACCCGGCCGGCGCGCCCAACATCCTGATGGGCGTGTTCCACCCTGACCTCGTCGGCATCCAGGTGCGCGCACTGCAGCGCCTGGGCGCCGAACACGCCATGGTGGTCTACGGCCGCGACGGCATGGACGAAGTCAGCCTGGGCGCGGCCACGCTGGTGGGCGAGCTGAAAAACGGCCAGATCACCGAGTACGAAATCCACCCCGAGGACTTCGGCCTGGCCATGTCCAGCAACCGCGCCTTGAAGGTCGAATCCCCCGAACAGTCGCGCGAGATGCTGATCGGCGTGCTCAAGGGCGAGCCCGGCGCCGCGCAGGACATCGTCTGCCTGAACGCAGGCGTGGCGCTGTATGCGGCCAACGTGGTCGACTCGGTGCCCGCAGGGCTTGAAAAGGCACGGGCCGCCATCGCCTCGGGCGCGGCGCTGGCCAAGCTCGAGCAGATGGTCACGCGCACGCATGCGCTGGCTGCATGAAGATCAACCCCCTGAGCGGCTGCGCCGCTTCCCCCTTCTCCTGCGGGAAGGGGGACGACACCCGCAGCCTGGCAAAGCCAGCTCTGCGGTGTCCTCCGCTTTGGGCCGCGCGGGCGTTGCGCTCGCGCCATGTTTCAACGTTCAATCGCGACCCCGCCGGGGTTGAAAAGGCAGGTTTCCCATGAGCGACATCCTCAACAAGATCGTGGCCGTCAAGCACGAAGAAGTGGCCGCTGCGAAGAAGCGCATGCCCCTCGACGCCATCCGCGCCGATGCCGAGAGCCGCGTGCTCACGCGCGACTTCGAAGGCGCGCTGCGCGCCAAGATCGCCAAGGGCCAGGCGGCGGTGATCGCCGAGGTCAAGAAGGCCAGCCCCAGCAAGGGCGTGCTGCGCGCCGACTTCATCCCTGCCGACATCGCACAGAGCTATGCCGATGGCGACGGCAAGGTGAGCGCGGCCTGCCTGTCGGTGCTGACGGACAAGCAGTTCTTCCAGGGCAGCGTGGACTACCTCAAGCAGGCGCGTGCCAGCTGCCAGCTGCCGGTGCTGCGCAAGGACTTCATGGTCGATGCGTACCAGATCTACGAGTCCCGGGCGATGGGCGCCGATGCCATCTTGCTGATCGCAGCCAGCCTGGACGACGCCCAGATGGCAGACTTCGAGGCCATTGCGCGCAGCCTGGACATGGCGGTGCTGGTGGAGGTGCACGACGGCGCCGAGCTGGAGCGCGCGCTCAGGCTCAAGACGCCGCTGGTGGGCATCAACAACCGCAACCTGCGCACCTTCGAGGTCACGCTGGACACCACCCTGGGCCTGCTCAAGGATGTGCCGGCCGACCAGCTGCTGGTCACCGAGTCGGGCATCCTGAAGCCTGACGACGTGAAGCGCATGCGCGATGCCGGCGTGCACGCGTTTTTGGTGGGCGAGGCGTTCATGCGCGCGCCGGAGCCGGGCGAAGCGCTGGCGAAGCTGTTCGCCTGATTGCTTGTTTGCTCCTTATTTGATAGCTGATTGCGCTTGTCCATCAAGCGGTAGAGGCCTTTTTGACCATGAATGACGCCGCTGCAAACTCCACCCAGCTGCAAAGCGCTGACCCCGCGGACTGGCCGGTGGCTCCCGGCTGGCAGCCGCTGGTCGATGACTTCTTTGCCGGTGTGCGCGGCCAGTCGCTGCTTGCCTTTCTGCAGTCGCGGCTCGATGCGGGCGCGGTGATCTTCCCGCCCCGCCCGCTGCGGGCGCTGGAACTCACGCCGCCGGACGAGGTGCGCGTGGTCATCCTGGGCCAGGACCCCTACCACGGGCGCGGCCAGGCCGAAGGGCTGGCGTTCTCGGTGGCGCCGGGCGTGCGCCTGCCGCCCTCGCTGCAGAACATCTTCAAGGAAATGCAGCGCGACCTGGGCGTGGCTTTCCCGCCGTTTCCGAACCCGGGGGGCAGCCTGGTCAAGTGGGCGAAGAACGGCGTGCTGTTGCTCAACACCGGCCTCACGGTGGAAGAGGGCCAGCCCGCCAGCCATGCCGGCAAGGGCTGGGAGGCCCTGACCGACGCGGTCATCCGCCATGTGGCCGAGGGCGAGCGGCCCGTGGTGTTCATGCTCTGGGGCTCGCACGCGCAATCCAAGCGCGCGCTGATCCCCCAGGACCGAGGCCACTTGCTGCTCCTGTCCAACCACCCTTCGCCGCTGTCCGCCCTGCGCCCGCCCGTGCCGTTCATCGGCAACGGGCATTTCGGCAAGGCGCGCGCGTTCCGGGCGCAGCACGGGTATTGAGGCGCCAGCGCGGCGGCGCTGCGCCCCTGCGGTCTACCAGCGCCCCGGCAGCCGCTCCTTGAGCAGGTCGAGAAAGGCCTGCGCCGCCACGGGCAGGCTGCGGCCCGCCAGGGTCTGCACCTCCAGGTCGCGCAGGTCCATGCCCGGGTCGCTGATGGGCACGGCCACCACGGCGCCCGCCGCCACCAGGTGGCGTGCCGCGATCTCGCTGGCCACCGACAGCCCCCCGCCATGCGCCACGAAGTTGAGCACCGTCTTGGCATGGTTGCTGATGAGCACCGCCTCCAGCTGCAGGCCCTGGCGGCTGCACACGATGTCGATCATCTGGCGCACCGTGGTCTCGGCGGGCGGCAGGGCCAGGGGGTAGGCGGCCATCTGCGCGAGCGTGACGCTGGCCGATTCCGCCAGCGCATGGCCGGGCGGGATGAGTGCCAGCACCGGAGCGCCTTGCCGGTAGGCGACCTCGATGTCCTTGTGCGGCGCACGGCTGAAGCACAGGCCGATGTCGGCCGCGCCGCTGCGCACCGCGTCGGGCACCTGGGCGGTGGGCAGCGAGATCACGCTGAACTGGATGCCCGTGTGCGTGCGCTGGAATTCCACACACAGGCGCGGCACCAACTCGTTGGCAAATGCGTCCGACGTGGCCAGACGCACCTGCCCCGCGCGCAGGCCCTGCAGCGCACCGATCTCGCCCAGCGCGCGTTCGGCGTCCAGCACCGTGCGCCGGGCGTGCACGGCCAGGATCTCTCCGGCCGCGGTGAGCACCATGCCGCGCGGGTGGCGGTCGAACAGCGGCGTGCCCAGCTGCGCCTCCAGCCCGGCGATCTGGCGGCTGAGCGCCGAAGCGGCCACGTGCAGCCGTGCCGAGGCTTCGGTGAGCGAACCGCTGTGCGCCACCTCCAGGAAGTAGCGCAGGGCGGTGTCTTGCAGGAGCTGGGGGCGCATGGGCTGGGCAGGGGGGCTGGAGTGGGGCGTATTGCCGGGTGGTGGCCCAAAGTATGAAGTGGTTTGCCGCTACGGCAAAGCTGCTTGCCTATTTGGCGTTGGTCTTCCGGGGGCTGGCTTCCTAAGATGGCTGTCTGGTTGCCCCCGGGCGGGGCCCTGCGGCTCCCCCTGTCCCTGTCTGCGTGCGCGGTCCGGCATCGCGCGTTTCCCCTTCTTCTGGAGTACCTGTATGCGTCTTTTTCCCTGGGGCCGTGGCGTCGTGTGCCTGGCCTGGTTGATGGTGTGGGGCGCCAGCGCACAGGCGCAGGCCGCGTGGCCCGACCGGCCCGTACGGGTCATCGTGCCGTTTCCGGCCAGCGGCGCCACCGACCTGGTGGCCCGGGTGGTCACCCAGCGCGTGGCGGCCGACCTGGGCCAGCAGCTGGTCGTGGACAACAAGCCCGGCGCCGGCGGCACCCTGGGCACGGCCGAGGCGGCCAAGGCCGCACCCGATGGCTACACCCTGCTGCTGACCACCAGCAGCACGCATGCCATCTCGCCCCATCTGATGCCCAAGCTGGCCTACGACCCGCGCAAGGACTTTGTGCCCGTGGTCCACGTGGCTGACGCACCCAGCGTGCTGCTGGTCACCAACTCGCTGCCGGTCAAGACCGTGGGCGAACTCATCGCCTACGCCAAGGCCCATCCAGGCAAACTCAACTACGCCACCAGCGGCAACGGCACCATCGTGCACCTGAACACGGCAGCCTTCAGCGCGCAGGCCGGCGTGGAGATGACGCACATCCCCTACAAGGGCACGGCGCTGGCGATTCCCGACCTGATTGCCGGGCAGACCCACGTGCTGTTCGATTCGCTGCCCACGGGCATGCCGCACGCCAAGGCCGGCCGCCTGCGGGCCCTGGCCGTGACCAGCGAGAAGCGCAGCACGCTGGCGCCCGAGCTGCCCACGCTGGCCGAGTCCGGCCTGCCCGGTTATTCGTCGGTGACCTGGTTCGGCGTGTACCTGCCCGCGGGCGCACCGCCCGCGCTGGTCGACAAGGTGCACAAGGCCTTTGCCAAGGCAGTGCAGGCGCCCGAAGTGGCCGAGAGCCTGGCCAAGCTGGGCGTGGAGCCTGCCGCGCCGCGCACGCCCGCGCAGTTTGGTGCCATGGTGCAGGCCGACAGCAACCGCTGGGCGATGGTGATCCGGCAGCACAAAATCACGGTGGAGTAGCCCCCCTGAGTCGCCTTCGGCGCCTTCCCCCCGAGGGGGACGACGCCCTCGGTGCGGGGCAGCCCTTCCTTGGCGTCTCTCGCTTTGCGCCGCGCCAGTTTCCACGCACCGCAACCCTTGCGAGCCACGGAGTCAGAACGCTATGAATAACCCAACCCTCGACTGGTCCCTTCCCTACGCCTCCCACCGCAGCGCGGTCATGGGGCGCAATGTGGTCTCCACCTCGCAGCCGCTGGCCGCGCAGGCGGGGCTGCGCATGCTGCTGGCGGGCGGCAACGCGGTGGATGCCGCCATCGCCGCCGCCATGGCGCTCACGGTGGTCGAGCCCACGGGCTGCGGCATCGGCAGCGACGGCTTTGCCATCGTGTGGGACGGCAAGGAACTGCACGGCCTCAATGCCTCGGGCCGCTCACCCGCCGCGTGGTCGCCGGAGTACTTCGAGAAGCTGGGCGGCATCCCCGAGACGGGGTGGAACGCGGTGACCGTGCCGGGCGCCGTCTCGGCATGGGTGGCGCTGTCCAGGCGCCTGGGCAAGCTGCCCTTCGCACAGCTGGCGCAACCCGCCATCGACTACGCGCGCAATGGTTTTCCGGTGTCGCCCACCATCGCCCGCCTGTGGGCGCTGGGTGGCGCCAAGCTGGGCGCGCAGCCCGGTTTTGCCGAGTGCTTCCTGCCCGGTGGCCGCGCACCGCGGGTGGGCGAGATCTTCCGCAGCGAGGCCCATGCGCGCACGCTGGAACTGATCGCCGAGACCCAGGGCGAGGCCTTCTACCGGGGCGTGATCGCCGAGCGCATGGTGGCCCATGCACAGGCCCACGGCGGCGCGATGACGCTCGAAGACCTCGCCTCGCACCAGGCCGACTGGGTGGGCACCATCGAGCAGCGCTTCGGCGACTCGGTGATCCACGAGATCCCGCCCAACGGCCAGGGCATTGCCGCGCTGATGGCGCTGGGCATGCTGGACGCGCACGGCATCGGCGCGCACCCGCTCGACAGCGTGGAGACGGTGCACGCGAGCATCGAGGCCATGAAGCTCGCGCTGGCCGACCTGGACCAGTACAACGCCGACATCGGTGCGATGCGTGTCGCGCCGAAGGAGCTGCTGGAGGCGGACTATCTGCGCGGCCGCGCGGCGCTCATCGACCCCGAGCGCGCGGGCGACCCGGGCCACGGCGCGCCGCGCCCGGGCGGCACGGTGTACCTGGCGGCGGCAGATAGCCAGGGCATGATGGTCTCGTTCATCCAGTCCAACTACATGGGCTTCGGCTCGGGCGTGGTGGTGCCGGGCACGGGCATCAGCCTGCAGAACCGGGGCCACGGCTTCAACCTCAAGCCAGGCCACGCCAACGAAGTGGGCCCGCGCAAGCGCCCCTCTCACACCATCATCCCGGCGTTCGCGATGCACTCGGACGGCACGCCGCAGATGGCCTTCGGCGTGATGGGCGGCCCCATGCAGAGCCAGGGCCACACCCAGATGGCGCTGCGCGTGCTGCGCTACGGCCAGAACCCGCAGGCCGCCGCCGACGCGCCCCGCTGGCGCGTGACGGGCGGCAAGGGCGTGGCGGTGGAGCCGGGCTTTGATCCCGCCGTGGTCGCCGCGCTGCGCGCGCGCGGCCACGAGGTGGCGGTGGAGGAGGGCAATGGCGTGTTCGCCTTTGGCGGGGCCCAGCTGGTGCTGCGCGACGGCGCCCACTACATCGCCGGGTCTGACCCACGCAAGGACGGGCACGCGGTCGCGTTCTGAGAACCTGCCAGGTTCCCTGGTCAACCGGCGGCGCAGTCCGGAAACCGCCGTGCCAGCTCCGCTGCCGGCATGGTTTCCGCCAGGTCCATGTTGTGCGCGAGGGGGATGTACTCCCCGGGATCCGTGAAGCGCATGAGCGTGGTCACCAGCCGGTTCCCGGCGCTGCCCTTCTGGCAGCCTGCCAGTTCCACCCCCAGGCCCAGCTCGCGCGGGCCGTCGTCCACCGTTTTCCAGGCCAGGGCCTTGGCGCGCAGTGCCTGCAGCCGGGGCAATGCCTCGGGGTCGATGCGCCAGACCTGCACCGCGGTGCGGGCAGTGTCATAGGGTGCCAGCGGGCTGCGCTCTGCGGTGCCGCTCAGCTCCTGCAGCGGCAGCTTTTCTTCCCATCGCTCGGTGGTGGTGCCGCCGCCGGGCTGGCGCACCTTGCGGGACACGCTCACCGTCAGCTCCAGCGCCGGGCCATGGAGCCGCAGGCCGGGGCCGTGCACCACGGCGGCGCGCAGCGCGGCGGGGTCGAGCGTCTCCAGCTGGAGCTTGCGCAGCTTCCACAGGGACGACACCGGCACGGTGCCGCAGGCGGCCAGCAGTGCCGTGCACAGGAGGAGAACGCCAAGGCCCGCCCCGCGCCGCCATGGCGGCCGGACGGGTGAAATAGGGCCCCGGAGCAGGCGGGTGCCGCTGCGAAAAGGGATGGGCGGGCTGAGTGTCATGCGGGTCGGACGGTGTTGAAATTTCTGTTTAACGGTATATTATTATTGTTTTACAGAAAAAATTGCCAAACCATGACGCGAGCTCTGGCCACCCCGGTCTCCCCCGTCCACAGCCCTTCATTCCGCCGGCTGGCCTGGGGGCTGCTGGCCGCCAGCTGGGTGTGTGCCCTGGTGTCGCTGGTTTTTTCGCTGGCGCGCTGGGCGGCGATCGGGCACGAGACCGGCTGGGGTGGGTGGATGCCCCTGACGGTGGTGCCGACGCAGGCCCTGCTGGTCGGGCTGACCCCGCCGCAGTCCATGGAGACGCAATGGCGGTGGGTGGGCGTGGCGCTGGAGTGCATTCCGGCCCTGGCCATGCTGTACGCGGTGCTGTGCGTGCATCGCATCTGCCGGGCCTTCCTGGCGGGCGCCGTGTTCGGGCCGGTGGTCGTGCGCGGGTTCCGGGGCGTGGGCTGGGGCTTTCTGGCGATGTTCGCGACCTCGCTGGTCTACCAGGTGGGCGTGACGGCGCTGCTGTCGTGGCTGGCCTCCGGCCAGCAGGGCGGGCTCATCGCGCTGGGCGTGGGCTCGTTTGAAATGAGCGTGCTGGTGGTGGGGCTGATGATGCTGCTCCTGGCCCACGTGCTGGCCGAGGGCTGCCGCCTGCAGGCCGAAGCGGATGCGTTTGTGTAGCCACTCCCAGGTACCGTATTCCCCATGGCGATTGTTGTGACCCTGGATGAAATGCTCGCGCGCCGCAAGGTCAAGTCGCGGGACCTGGCGGCCCATGTGGGCATCACCGAGGCCAACCTGTCCTTGCTCAAGAGCGGCAAGGTCAAGGGCGTGCGCTTCGAGACGCTCTCGGCCATCTGCGAGTACCTGCAGTGCCAGCCCGGCGACCTGCTGGCGTGGGTGGACAGCGGCGGTGATGGCGCGGACGACGGCGCGGCGCAAGAAGGCGTGTAAGTGCGCTGGTGGGGCTGGGGTGCCGCTCCCGTCAGCCGGCGCAGGCGCGTGGCAGTGGCCGTGGTGGCCTCGGTGCTGCTGCACGGTGTCATCCTGACCGCGTGGAATCTGTCGACCAGCCGCGTCTCGCCATCGCTATCGGCACCACCGCAACCATTCACATCACCGCGACAAGCGATGGAGGTGCAGTGGATCACGCACGCCGAGGTGCTGCAGCCCGCCATGGCGGTGCTCGGCCCGGGGCGTGCGCAGGCTCTCCCCAAGGGTCCCGTTTCCGCGCCCGCATCTGCATCGCGCCCGGTGCGTGCGGCAGAGCGCCACCGCAGCGCCGACGCGCCCACCGATGCAGTGACCGGCACGGTCATCGGCACCCCGGCACGCGCCGTGCAGCAGCCCCCTCCGCAGGCCGCGACTGCCGCTGCGCCCGCGCCCGAGCTGCCTGCGTCCGACAGCCGGATGGCCGATGCACCTCTGCGCTGGAGCCCCGACGCCGTGGGCCGTGCCGACCGCCAAGAGCGCGAATGGCAGCGCCGCCACGGTGCCGTACCGGCGGCGCAACTGGCAGTGGGAGACGGCGCGCCAGCGGCCAGGCCCTTGGGTGCTGCGATTTCGACCCGCGAGTGGCGCGGTGGCGATGGCTCCCGGGTCACGCAGGTGGAGAGCCCGTCGGGCACCTACTGCGTGCGGCTGCCCTCGGCCAATCGCCTGCCCGATGTGGGCGCCGCACCGCGCGTGGCGCCCGTCAGCAACTGCCCTTGACCCCGCCGATTGCCGTGGAGCCGCAGGGCCGCATCGCCGGTCAACGCGCGGGTGGGCGCTCCAGCAGCATCGCATCCCCGTAGCTGAAGAACCGGTACCCCTGCGCGATGGCGTGCCGGTACAGGCCCATGGTGTGCGCATAGCCCGCGAACGCGCTCACCAGCATCATCAGCGTGCTCTTGGGCAGGTGGAAGTTGGTGACCAGCACATCCACCACCTGGAAAGCAAAGCCCGGCGTGATGAAGATGCTGGTGTCGCCCGTGGCCAGACCGGTCTTCGCCCACGATTCGAGCGTGCGCACCGTGGTCGTGCCCACGGCCACCACGCGGCCACCGCGCTGGCGGCAGCGCTCTAGCGCGGCCAGCGTGGCCAGCGGCACCTCGTACCACTCGCTGTGCATCTGGTGCTCGGCCAGGTTTTCGGTCTTGCAGGGCTGGAAGGTGCCCGCGCCCACGTGCAGCGTGACGCTGGCGCGCTCGATGCCGCGCGCGGCCAGGCCGGCCAGCACGCCCTCGTCGAAGTGCAGCGCGGCGGTGGGCGCGGCCACGGCGCCGGGGGCGCGCGCAAACACCGTTTGGTAGCGCTGGCTGTCCTCGGCTTCGTCGGGGTCGTGGCCGGTGTTCTGCTGGCGCTCGATGTAGGGCGGCAGCGGCAGGTGGCCGTGGCGGTCCATCAGCTCCCACGGCGACTCGCCTGCGGGGCCGTGCAGCGCAAAGCGGAACAGCGGGCCGTCGTCATGGGGCCAGCGGCCCAGCAGCGTGGCGTCGAAACCACCGCCGTGGCGGCCGCCTGCCATGTGCACGGTGCTGCCGGGCAGCGGCTTCTTGCTGACCTTCATGTGGGCCACGACTTCGTTGCCCGTCCCACCGGCTTCGGCGGGCAGCACGCGCTCGATCAAGAGCTCCAGCTTGCCGCCGCTGGCCTTCTCGCCAAAGATGCGCGCCTTGACCACCCGGGTGTCGTTGAACACCAGCAGGTCGCCTTCGCGCAGCAGGCCGGGCAGCTCGCGGAAGATGCGGTCCACGGGCTCGATGGCGCGTCCGTCCAGCAGGCGCGAGGCGCTGCGTTCGGCGGCGGGGTGCTGGGCAATGAGTTCGGGAGGCAGCAAGAAGTCGAAGTCGCTGAGCGTGTAGGTGCGCGGGGCAGGCGGGCTGGATGCGGTCATGGGGCTTGAGGGCCGGACAGGCCCGTGCCAAGAAAAAAGCGGGGAGGCCGCCATTTTCCCACGGCGGGGCCGGGGGGCGGGCCTACCAGGTCTTTTCCGGAAAGCCCGACCACAGCTCGTTCAGGTCCGGAAAGCGCCACTTGTCCGGGTCTTCGCGGGCGACGATCTTCTCGTGGCACCCCGGGGCGGAGAGATCCACCGTCTCGGGCGGGACGCGCAGGCCGGAATTGGTGGAGAAGAACACCTTGACATGGGGCGTGGTGAGCGCCGCGGCCGATTGCTCGGTCACCACGCCGATGCGGCCCGAGGTCAGCCGCACGAGCGAGCCCACGGGATAGATCCCGATGCTCTTGACGAACGCCTGGAACAGCCGCGCGTCGAAGTGGTCCTGGGTCCATTCGGCCATGCGGCGCAGCGATTCGGCGGGGTCCCAGCCGCGCTTGTAGGGGCGGTCGGAGGTGATGGCGTCGTACACGTCGCAGATCGCCGTCATGCGCGCGATCACGCTGATGCCATCGCCCTGCAGCTTGTCCGGGTAGCCGGAGCCGTCCACCTTCTCGTGGTGGTGCAGGCAGGCGTCCAGCACCGCGTCGGGCATGTTGCCGCCTTCCTTGAGCATGTGAAAGCCCTGCACCGGATGGCTGCGCACCACGGTGAACTCCTGGTCGGTGAGCTTGCCGGGCTTGTTGAGCACCGCGAGCGGTACCGCGGCCTTGCCCAGGTCGTGCAGCAGGCCCGCCATGCCGGCCAGCCGCTGCTGGTCGTCCTTGAGCCTGAGCTGTTTGGCCAGCGCCACCATGAGCGCGCACACGGCCACCGAATGCATGTAGGTGTAGTCGTCCGCCGTCTTCAGGCGCGCCAGGCTGATGAGCGCGCCCGGGTTGCGGGTGACGGAGTCCGAGATTTCCTCCACCAGGCTCTGCGCGCTGGCGGAGTCCACCGCGCGCCCCAGGCGTGCCTCGTTGAACATCGAAATCACCGCCTCCCTGGATTTCACGCAGAGGGCGGCGGCGGCCTTGAGCTCGCTCTTCATGTCGGCGGGCTTGCGGTCGCGCCTGGGCGGCGGGGGTGGGGAGGGCAGCGTGACCTTGATGGGCGGCAGGTCCTCCAGCCGGCTGAAGTCCGTCTCGATCTGGGCGTCCACCTCCTCGCGGGACACCGAGGCGGTGCCGGGGGCCACGTCCCGGCCCCGGGAGGTGTCGATCCAGCATTCATGGATCGCGGTGGCCTGGATGCGGGCGAGGTCCTTGGGGTCGCTCAGCAGGAACTTGGCCCGCCAGAAGGGGTGCTCCATCCACGAGCCGCAGAACTCGTGCAGATACATGCCCAGGGTAAGGTGCTGAATTTGGATGCGCTTGAGCATGGCAAGACCCCTGGACTCGGAAAAGGCGCCTGCTTTGACGCGCTGGCAGTGGTAACCATGGTAGCCTTTTTGCCCATTCGTGTCGTTCGTAAAACCCGCTACATGCCCGCCGCCGTATCCAGAGTTTCCCCTAGGGGACATGTGAATGCCGATTCGCCCTAGCCCCCCGGCGGCGGCGGCGCCTGCCGTGTCCAAGGGCGGTGCATCGGTGGCCCAGAAGGCGCTGCAGAAGCTGGGCCTCAAGCGCGACATCGACCTGGCCCTGCACCTGCCCCTGCGCTACGAGGACGAAACCCGCATCACCCCGCTGGCCAGCGCGCGCGACGGGCAGATGGTCCAGATCGAAGCCACCGTGACCGCCAGCGAGGTGCAGCTGCGCCCGCGCCGCCAGCTGGTGGTGCAGGTGGAGGACGGCTCCGGCACGTGCGAGCTGCGCTTCTTCAGCTTCTACCCCTCGCACCAGAAGACCCTGTCCGTGGGCGCGCGCCTGCGCATCCGGGGCGAGGTCAAGGGCGGGTTCTGGGGCCGGCAGATGCTGCACCCCGCGTTCCGCCTCGCGGGCGGCGAGCTGCCCGCCGCGCTCACGCCCGTCTACCCCACCACGGCCGGCTTGCCGCAGCCCTACCTGCGCCGCGCGGTGGTCGGTGCGCTGGCCCGGGTGGACCTGTCGGACACGCTGCCACCCGGCACCGAGCCGCCGTATGCGCGTTTTACAAGCCAGAATGGCCTCCCGCGCTTGTTCAGCCTGCGCGAGGCGCTCACTTTTTTGCACCACCCCACGCCGGATGTGGCGCTGTCCACGCTGGAAGACCACAGCCACCCCGCGTGGCAGCGCCTGAAGGTGGAGGAGCTGCTGGCCCAGCAACTGTCGCAGCAGCAATCACGCCGCGCGCGGGACATGCTGCGTGCGCCGGTGCTGAAGGTGCGTCGGCCCACCGATGGTGCGCTGCCGCTGCACGAGCAACTGATGGCCGTGCTGCCCTTCAGCCTGACCGCCGCGCAGCGCCGCGTGGGCGAGGAGATCGCGGCCGACCTGGCGCGCCAGGTACCCATGCACCGGCTGCTGCAGGGCGACGTGGGATCGGGCAAGACCGTGGTGTCGGCCCTGGCCGCGTGCCTGGCCATGGACGCGGGCTGGCAGTGCGCGCTGATGGCGCCCACCGAGATCCTGGCCGAGCAGCACTTCGCCAAGATGATCGGCTGGCTCGAACCCCTGCTGGCCGCGCGCGGCCGCAGGGTGGCCTGGCTGGTGGGCGGGCAAAAGAAGAAGGACCGCACCGCGATGCTGGCGCTGGTCGAGAGCGGCGAGGCCGCCCTGGTGGTGGGCACCCACGCCGTGATCCAGGAGCAGGTGCGGTTCAGGAACCTGGCGCTGGCCATCATCGACGAGCAGCACCGCTTTGGCGTCGCGCAGCGGCTGGCGCTGCGGCAAAAGCTGGCGGAGGGCGTCGCCGCCGGGCCGCCCCAAGGCGACGCGGCCTCTTCGGGGGGCAGCGACCCGCGCAGCGGCGGAGCGTGGGGGCGCAAGGTTCCCATGGAGCCGCACATGCTGATGATGAGCGCGACCCCGATTCCGCGCACGCTGGCCATGAGCTACTACGCCGACCTCGACGTCTCGGTGATCGACGAGTTGCCCCCCGGCCGCACGCCCATCGTCACCAAGCTGATCGCCGACAGCCGCAAGGACGAAGTCATCGAGCGCATCGGCGCCCAGGTGGAGGCCGGGCGGCAGGTGTACTGGGTGTGCCCGCTGATCGAAGAGAGCGAGGCGCTGGACCTGACCAATGCCACCGCGACGCATGCCGATCTGAGCGAAGCGCTTCCCGGCGTCATGGTCGGGCTGCTGCACTCGCGCATGCCCAGCGCCGAGAAGAAGGCGGTGATGGCGCTGTTCACCAGCGGCCAGATGGGCGTGCTGGTCAGCACCACAGTGATCGAGGTGGGCGTGGACGTGCCCAACGCCTCGCTCATGGTCATCGAGCATGCCGAGCGCTTTGGCCTGTCGCAGCTGCACCAGCTGCGCGGCCGCGTGGGGCGCGGCGCGGCGGCGTCCGCCTGCGTGCTGCTGTATGCCACCAACGACAGCGGCCGCGTGGGCGAGACCGCCAAGGAGCGCCTGCGTGCCATGGCCGAGACCAACGACGGCTTCGAGATCGCCCGGCGCGACCTGGAGATCCGGGGCCCCGGCGAGTTCCTGGGCGCGCGCCAGTCGGGCGACGCGCTGCTGCGTTTTGCCGACCTGGCCACCGACACCGTGCTGCTCGACTGGGCCCGCGAACTGGCGCCGGTGATGCTGGACCGCCACCCGGACCTGGCGGCGCAACACGTGGCGCGCTGGTTGGGTGGAAAATCGGACTATCTGAAGGCATGAAGATGACACTCCCCCCAAGCCGCCGCGCGCTGCCGCGCGCGCAGCATGGGCAGGGGACTGCCATTCACCCCCAGCCCAGGAACAGACCATGACCCTGACCGAACTCAAGTACATCGTCGCCGTGGCGCGCGAGAAGCACTTTGGCCATGCGGCCGATGCCTGCTATGTCTCGCAGCCCACGCTGTCGGTCGCGATCAAGAAGCTGGAGGAAGAGCTCGACGTGAAGCTCTTCGAGCGCAGCGCGGGCGAGGTCTCGGTCACGCCGCTGGGCGAGGAGATCGTGCGCCAGGCCCAGAGCGTGCTGGAACAGGCGGCGGCCATCAAGGAAATCGCCAAGCGCGGCAAGGACCCGCTGGCCGGCCCGCTGACCCTGGGCGTGATCTACACCATCGGGCCCTATCTGCTGCCCGACCTGGTGCGCCAGGCCATCGGCCGCTCGCCGCAAATGCCGCTCATGCTGCAGGAGAACTTCACGGTGAAGCTGCTGGAAATGCTGCGCACGGGCGAGATCGACTGCGCCATCCTGGCCGAGCCGTTTCCGGACACGGGCCTGGCCATGGCGCCGCTGTACGACGAGCCCTTCATGGCGGCGGTGCCCAGTTCGCACCCGCTGGCGGCCAAGAAATCCGTGACGGCCGCCGAACTCAAGAGTGAAACCATGCTGCTGCTGGGGGCGGGCCACTGCTTTCGCGACCACGTGCTGGAGGTCTGCCCCGAGTTCGCGCGCTTTGCGAGCAATGCCGAGGGCATCCGCAAGTCCTTCGAGGGCTCGTCGCTGGAGACCATCAAGCACATGGTGGCCGCGGGCATGGGCGTGACCCTGGTGCCGCGCCTGTCGGTGCCGCGCGACGCCCTGCTGACCGTGTCACGCCGCCGCAAGAGCGACGAGACCTACATCCGCTACCTGCCCATCCGTGAAGAGGATGGGGGGCCGCCGCCCATGCGCCGCGTGGTGCTGGCATGGCGGCGCAGCTTCACGCGCTACGAAGCCATCGCGGCACTGCGCAACGCCGTGTATGCCTGCGAGCTGCCCGGCGTCAAGCGCCTGTCCTGACCCCGCCTGCGCGGGACTACACTCTCGCCCCGCATGGCGTGCGGCTGCTTTCGGGCGGCACGCCGCGGGCGGCGCCAACGGGCCGTCCGCACCGCGGGGCTGCGCCACATGCGCACCGCGGGCGCCCTGCGCACTCCACAACCCAAGGAAAGCAATAGATGAAAAAAATCCTGATGGCCGCCGGCCTGGCCCTGGGCCTGGCCGCGTGCACCAGCATGCCCACCAACGCACCCTCGGCGGGCACTGTCAAGAAGGCCGACATGGACCGCCTGGTGGCCGTGCTGCCCGCCGCAGCGCAAGGCAGCTTCACCGAGTTCCTGGCCCAGGCCGCGCGCGAGAACCCGCTGCTGCGCGCCAGCGTCTCGGCCTATGCGGCCAAGCAGCCGCTGGCGGGCGATGACCTGGTCAACATCAGCCGCCTGCTGGGCCTGTACAACCGCCTGCACAACCAATCCGCGGTGATCGACGCCACGGCGAAGATGGTGGCGCTCCCCACCTTCCGGTCCGAGAAAGTGCCGCCGCACGAGGACAAGTCCATCATCGCCTTCGGCGCGCTGGTGGAACGCATGGCCCGCGATTTTGGCCTGCAGTACCGCAATTTGGACAACCGCATCTTTGAAGTGAAGCTGCCCGGCACGGGCAAGGAGGAGTTCGGCATCCTCACGCACGCCGACGTGGTGCCCGTGGTGCCCGACGAATGGGTGTTGGACGACGGCACGCGCCTGGACCCGTTCAAGCTCACGCGCGTGGGCGGCAACCTGTACGGCCGCGGCTCCATCGACGACAAGGGCTCGATCGCCGCCGTGCTGTATGCGATGAAGACGGTCAAGGACAGCGGCCTGCCGCTGTCGCGCACCATCCGCCTCATGATCGAGACGACGGAAGAGACCGGTGGCGACGCCATGAAGTACTACCGCGCCAGGACCGAACTGCCCGAGTACAACATCGTGCTCGACAGCAAGTACCCCGCCGTGGTGGCCGAGAAGGGCTCCGGCGCGCTGCGCGCCTCGTTCGCGCTGGGATCGATGGCTAGCGTCAGCGCCACCGCCATCACCGCCATGGCCGGCGCCGCATCGGCCAACGCCGTGCCGCAGACCGCCACGGCCAGGCTGCAGGGCGGCAACGCGGCCGATGTGGCGGCGCGCCTGAACGCTGCCAAGGCGGCATTCGTCGAGAAGTACAAGCCGCAGGGCGGGCCCTTCAGCATCGACGTGACGCAGGACGGCGCAGCCGTGCAGGTCAAGGTCACCGGCGCATCGGCCCACGGCTCGCGCCCCGAAGAGGGCGTGAACCCGCTGCCGCGCCTGGCGCTGTTCCTCAAGGAGTCCGGCGTCGCTCTGGCCCCCAACGGCTACGCACAGGCCGTGCGCTACCTCACCGACCTGTACGGCACCGACTACCTGGGCCGCACGCTGGGCCTGGCGTATGCCGACGACTTCATGGGCCCGCTGACGATGTCGCCCAACCTCGTGCGCGAGAAGGATGGCAAGGTCGACGTGCTGGTGAATGTGCGCATGCCCCGCGGCAGCACGCCCGAGGCGCTCTCCCAGGCGACGGCCGCGAAGATCAAGGCCTGGGGCGCCCAGGCCGGCGTGGCGGTGGAGGTGGACCACAGCCAGGGCAACTGGATGGCCCGCGACCCCCAGGGCGCCTGGCTCTCCACGCTGCTCAACACCTTTGGCGACACCACGGGCCTGGAAGCCAAGCCCGTGCCTACCGCCGGCAGCACCACGGCCAAGCTCATGCCCAACGCCATCAACTTCGGCCCCGCGATGCCGGGCAAGAAGTACACGGCCCACAACGCCAAGGAGTTCAAGGAAGTGGTGGACCTGGACGCGGACATGCAGATGTTCACCGAGATGCTCGTGCGCATCGGGAATTTGAGCCAGATGCAGTGATGGCTTTGGCGCCTGCGCTACAGTGACCACCAGCCGCCGCGCGCCGTGGCCCGGAGCCTTCCGGGCTGCGATGGCGCGGCGGATTCCATCGATTGACCCCCATTCCAACGAAGGAGCTTCCCATGGCCAAGGCCCCCAAGACCACCGCAGCCCCCAGCATCAACATCGGCATCAGCGACAAGGACCGCGCCGCGATCGCGCAAGGCCTCTCGCGCCTGCTGGCCGACACCTACACGCTGTACCTGACCACGCACAACTTCCACTGGAACGTGACGGGCCCCATGTTCAACACGCTGCACACCATGTTCATGGCGCAGTACACCGAACTGTGGAACGCGGTGGACCCGATCGCCGAGCGCATCCGCTCGCTGGGCCATGTGGCGCCCGGCTCGTACGCCGAGTTCGGCAAGCTCGCCACGGTGCCCGACGCGCCCGCCAAGCCGCCCAAGGCGCTCGATATGGTGCGTGTGCTGGTCGAAGGCCATGAGGCCGTGGCCCGCACCGCCCGCAGCCTGTTCCCGCTGGCGGACAAGGCCAGCGACGAGCCCACGGCCGACCTGCTGACGCAGCGCCTGACGGTGCACGAGCAGACGGCGTGGATGTTGCGCTCGCTGCTGGAGGAGTAGCCGCACCGCCGCCCTGGACGCGGGGCGGCGCCCGCGTGCGCCCCAGGGGACGGAAGTGCGCGTTGTCCTACAGGGGGCCGCCTGGCTTGTGTGGATGATCCGGGCTTGGGCATGCCGCCTGCTGCCGTGGGGCGACGTCAGGGGCATGGAGGACAAGAAAATCTGTGATGTATGCGAATCCTCTACGTGGAAGACAACGCCGAACTGCGCGAGACCATTGGCATGCTGATGGAGGGCGAAGGCCAGACGGTGACTTCGTGCGCCACGGCCGAAGAAGCCCTGGAGCTTGATGCCCTGCAGTCCTACGACCTGCTGGTCTCGGACGTGAGCCTGCCCGGCATTTCGGGGACGGATCTCGCGCGCCGGCTGCTGGCCCAGGACCCGCAACGCTGGGTGGTCCTGTGCTCGGGCTATGAACTGGGCCACTATCCCGGCGCCTGGGGCCCCAATGTCCGGACCTTGCTCAAGCCCTTCGACCTGGAGGACCTGGAGCAGCTGCTGAGTTCCATCCGCGAGGCCGTGGCGCGCCCCGTCGCCTGACACGCCACCGCCGTGCCGGCTCAGGCCGGCGGTGCCTTGCGATCGCCGGGCGCAGACGAGACCCGGGGCAGGGTCACGCGAAAAGAGGTGCTTGCGTCCTGTGAGCACACCTCGATGTTCCCCGAGTGCGCGCGAACGATCTGGTGCGCGATGAACAGTCCCAGCCCCAGCCCCTGGTGGCGTCCCGGCTCTCTTTCCCGTCCGTGGAACGGGTCGAAAAGATGGGGCAGCAGGCCTGGCGGTATCACGCCCCCGTTGGCCACCGAGACCGACACGCTCCCCGCCTGGGTTCCGTCCACCGCGATGCGCACGGGTTGTGCGGGATCGCCGTGGTGGATGGCATTGCCCACCAGGTTGGTCATCACCTGGCACATGCGCTCGGCGTCCCAGACCCCGGCCAGGTCCCCCGCCAGCGTGGACTCGATGCGGTGGGCCGGGAACCCGGTCTGCACCTCGTCCAGCGCGCGCTGCACCACGGCCTGCATGTCGACGGGGCCCAGCTGCAGGGCCAGCCCGCCCGCGTGGCGTATCCGGGTGACGTCCAGCAGGTCTTCGATCATCCGGCCCATGCGCTGGCTGCTGCTGAGCACCCGGTCGGCCATCGCGCTCACCTTCTCGGCATCGGGCTGGCGCTTGAGCACCGTGGCGGCCGCCGTGATCGACATCAGGGGCGTGCGCAGGTCGTGGCTCAGCACCGCCATGAACATCTCGTTGATGCGCAGCGCCGCCGTGCGCTCCTTCAGTTCGTGGGCCAGGGCCTGCTTGCGCCGGTGCAGCTCGAAGAACACGTTGGCCTTGCTGGTGAGCACGTGCGGTTCGATGGGCTTGTACAGAAAGTCCACCGCACCGCTTTCGTAGCCCCGGAACTGCCAGTTCTGCTCGCGGGAACCGGCGGTCATGAAGATCAGCGGAATATGGCGCGTGCGCTCGCTGCCGCGGATCAGTTCGGCCAGCTCAAAGCCATTCATCTCCGGCATCTGCACATCGAGCAGGGCCAGCGCCACGTCCCCGTGGGCGAGCAGCAGCTCCAGTGCCTGAGGGCCGGACTGGGCCTTCAGGATGTCGAGGCCGTCGCGCTGCAGCAGCGCTTCCAGCGCGATCAGGTTTTCAGGAATGTCATCGACGAGCAGGCATTTGATGCGGTCGGTGTGTGGCATGGTCTTCGCGTGCGGGGAGAGGATGTGGGCGTCGGGGTGGGTAAGGGCGCGGTGCATCACAGCAGGCGCTGGCGGTGCAGGTCTGCGATCAGATCGGCAATGCCTTTGGGGGGCAGGACGTGGTGGGCCTCGGTGCAGGCCAGCGCGGCCTGCGGCATGGTGGGCATGGCCGCGCTGGCGGGTTCCTGGACGATGGCCAGCCCGCCCGCGGCGCGGATGGACCGCAGGCCGTGGGCCCCGTCCTCGTTGGCGCCCGAGAGCAGGATGCCCACCAGGCGGCCGCCATACTGGTCGGCCGCGGATTCGAAGAGCACGTCGATCGAGGGGCGCGAGAAATGCACGGGCGCGTCCACGGACAGCGCGATGCCCGGCCCCGCATCCACCAGCAGGTGGTAGTCCGGCGGCGCGAAGTACACCGTGCCCGGGGCGATGGACTGCTTGTCCTGCGCTTCGTGCAGGGGGAGCGCGCAGCGTTGCCGGAAGATCTCCGCCAGCAGGCTGCGCCGGTCGCGGGGCAGGTGCAGCACGATCAGCACCGCGGCGCGCAGGCTGGCGGGCAGCGCGGGCAGCACCTGCATGAGCGCATCGATGCCGCCGGAGGACCCGCCCACCACGATGGCGTCGTAGCCCTCCAGGGGCTCGGCTGGCGGGTGTCGTGGCCGCGTCACAGGCCCGCCTTCTTGCGGTAGATGCGGTCCTCGGGCACGAGGTCGTCAAAGGCATCCGCCTGGCCGGAGAACCGCAGCGACTCCTTGGAGCCCAGGCCCAGGAAGCCCCGGTGGCACAGCGCGTCGCGGAACAGCCCCAGCGCCCGGTCCTGCAGTTCGCGCTCGAAGTAGATGAGCACGTTGCGGCAGGAGACCAGGTGCATCTCGGCGAACACGCTGTCGGTGGCCAGGCTGTGGTCCGAGAACACCATGTGCTCCTTGAGCGACTTGTCGAACACCGCCCGCCCGTAGTGGGCCGAGTAGTAGTCCGACAGGGAGCTGCGCGCGCCCGAGCGGGCATGGTTCTCGGTGAAGGACGCGACACGGGCCACGTCGAACACGCCGGCCTCGGCGGCATGCAGCGCATGGGGGTTGATGTCGGTGGCGTAGATCAGCGTGCGCTCGAGCAGGCCTTCCTCGTGCAGCAGGATGGCCAGCGAATACACCTCCTCGCCCGCGCTGCAGCCCGCCACCCAGACCTTGAGCGACGGGTAGGTGCGCAGCAGGGGCACCACCTCGTTGCGCAGCGACAGGAAGTAGCTTGGGTCGCGGAACATGTCGCTGACCTGCACCGTGAGGTACTCGAGCAGTGCCGGGAACACCGCGGGCTCGTGCAGCACGCGGTCCTGCAGCTGCGACAGCGTCTGGCACTGGAACTGCAGCAGGGCCGTGTTCAATCGCCGCTTGAGGGACGCCTGCGCATAGCCCCTGAAATCGTAGTGGTAGCGGTGGTAGATCGCATCGATCAGCAGGCGCTGCTCGATGTCCGCCGTGCGTGCCTTCTTGCGGTGGGGCATGGTGCGCTGCCGGGTTACTTGGGCATCCAGACCCGCACCAGCGACAGCAGCTTTTCCACGTCGAGCGGCTTGGCGATGTAGTCGTTGGCTCCGGCCGCCAGGCATTTTTCCTGGTCGTCCTTCATGGCCTTGGCGGTGAGCGCAATGATGGGCAGGCGCCGCCATTCCGGGCGGGCGCGAATCTCGCGCATGGCGGTGTAGCCGTCCATCTCCGGCATCATGATGTCCATGAGCACGAGGTCGATGGCATGGGCGCTTGCGCCGCTGTCGGCGCGGGCCAGGGCGTCCAGCGCTTCGCGGCCGTTGCGGGCGATCTCCACGCGGATGCCCGAGGGCTCGAGGATGCTGGAGAGCGCGAACACGTTGCGCACGTCGTCCTCCACCACGAGCACGGTGCGCCCTTCCAGGGCCGTGTCCCGGTTGCGGGCCACCTGCAGCATCTGGCGGTGTTCGGCGGACAGCTCGGACTCCACCTGGTGCAGGAACAGCGTGACTTCGTCCAGCAGCCGCTCGGGCGAGCGGGCGTCCTTGATGATGATGGACTTGGAGAAGCGCCGCAGCAGCTGTTCCTCGTCGCGCGACAGCGCCCTGCCGGTGTACACGATGACGGGCGGGAACGACACGCAGTCCTGCTCGGTCATCTGCTGCAGCAGCTCGTAGCCGTTCAGGTCGGGCAGGTTCAGGTCCATCACCATGCAGTCGAAGGTCGCGCCGCGCAGGTGTTCGAGGGCGGCGGCGGCGGTGCCGGCGCAGACGATCTCCACGCCATCGCGGCTGAGCAGGTGGCGCACGCTTTCCCGCTGGCGCTCGTCGTCTTCGACCACCAGCACGCGGTGCATGTTCTGGGTGAACTTGGCCTCCAGGCGCTCCAGCGCATGCACCAGTTCCTCGCGCTTGACCGGCTTGAGCGCGTAGCCCACGGCGCCCCGGCCCATGGCTTCCTGCGAATAGTCGGCCACCGACACCACGTGCACGGGGATGTGGCGCGTGGCCGGGTTGCGCTTGAGCTGGTCGAGCACGCCCAGTCCCGAGAAGTCCGGCAGGTTCACGTCCAGCACGATGGCGCTGGGCAGGCTCTGCGTGGCGGCCAGCATGCCGTCGGCGGCGTTCAGGGCCACGGCGCACTCGAAGCCCATTTCCTGGGCCAGGTCGCGCAGGATGTGCGCAAAGCGTTCGTCGTCCTCGATGATGAGAATGCTGCGCGCACCGGCGCGCGGCAGTGGCGCCGGGCCTGCGCGGGTGCCCGGAGGGGGCGGGGCGTCCTGCGGCGCCGCGGCAGGCAGCCGCGCGGGCGCATCGGCGGGCGGGGCGGACTCCGCGCGCACGCGCGCGGGCAGGAGGGGCGCCACCGGCATGGCCGCTTCCAGCTGCAGGGGCAGGACCAGCGTGAACACGCTGCCCTGGCCGGGCGTGCTTTCCACGGTGATGTGCCCGCCCAGCAGCTGCGCCAGGTCGCGTGAGATCGACAGGCCCAGGCCCGTGCCGCCGTACTTGCGGTGGGTGCTGCCATCGGCCTGGCGGAAGGCTTCGAAGATCAGTTCCTGCTGGTGCGCGGGAATGCCGATGCCGGTGTCCTTGACCACGAACGACAGCGTGTCGCCGGGGTTGCGGGACACGTGCAGCGCCACCGAGCCCTGCTCGGTGAACTTGATCGCATTCGACAGCAGGTTCTTGAGCACCTGTCCCAGGCGCAGGGGGTCGGTGTCCATGGTCGCGGGCACGTCCGGGGCCACGGTGGCGTTGAGCGCCAGGCCCCTTTCCTGGGCCAGCGGGCGCAGCGGGTCCACCAGTGCCTGCACGGCCCGTGCGATGGAAACCGGCTCCACGGCCACGGTGGCCTGGCCTGCCTCGATCTTGGACAGATCCAGGATGTCATTAATGAGCGCCAGCAGGTCGTTGCCGGCCGCGTAGATGGTCTGCGCGTACTTCACCTGGTCGCCGCTGAGGTTGCCGGGCTTGTTGTCCGACAGCAGCTTGGCCAGGATCAGCGTGGAGTTGAGGGGCGTGCGCAGCTCATGGCTCATGTTGGCCAGGAATTCGCTCTTGTACTGGCTCGACAGTTCCAGCTCGCGGGCCTTGTCGGTCAGCGCGCTCTGGGCGCGCAGGAGCTGTTCGCGCTGGTGCTCGAGCTGCTGGGTCTGCTCTTCCAGGTGCGCGTTGGTCTGCTCCAGCTCGGTCTGCTGCACTTCCATCTGCGCCTGCGATTCCTGCAGCACGCGGCTTTGCTGCTCCAGCTCCTCGTTGTTGACCCGCAGCTCTTCCTGCTGCATCTGCAGCTCCTCGGACTGGCGCTGGGTTTCTTCCAGCAGGGATTCAAGGCGCGTGCGGTCGATGCCCGAGCGGATGGCCACGGCCAGCATCTTCGAGGCGCGCTCCATCAGGTCGCGCTCGGCCTCGCCCACCGGCCGGTAGAAGCCCAGCTCGATCACGGCGAAGACTTCGCCGTTTTCCACCGCGGGCGCCACCAGCAGCTCGGCCGGGCCGGACTGCCCGGTGCCCGAGGCGACCTGCAGGTGGCCCGGCGGCACATCGCGCACATGCAGCAGCTGGCGCGAGCGCACGGCCTGCCCGACGAGGCCCTCGCCCGCGAGGAGCTTCTGCTCCAGGCGTTCGCGCGGCAGGGCATAGCCGCCAAACAGCGCGAAGCTGCCGTGGCCATTGGCCGCATAGCCCGCGCCGACGGAGGCCTTGAGGTAGGTGGCCAGGTATTCCAGGGCCAGCTCGCCGATGTCCTCGAGCCGGTGGTCGCCCTGGATGCGCTGGCCCAGGCCGGTGAGGCCCGCCGCCACCCAGGACTGCAGGGCCTTGGCGCGGTATTCGCGCGCGGTCAGCGCGGCGGAGACGCAGATCAGCACCAGCAGCACCAGCGAGCCGCCCCACGAGTAGTAGGCGGAGGCCGTGGCGGCATCCACCCACTGCTGGCGGCGGGCTTCCAGCTGCTGGCTTTGCAGCGTGAACAGGTCGGCGGCCAGGTCGCGCACGCGGTCCATGAGGTTCTTGCCGGCATCGGTGCGCACGAGCGCCATCGCGCCGTCGGCATTGCCGGCCTTGCGCAGCTCGATGGTTTCGTTCAGCTCGCGCAGCTTTTGCTGGGCCAGGTCATCGATCTGCACCACCAGCCGCCGCTGCACGGGGTTGTCCGCCGTGCTGGCCTTCAGGGCGGACATCTGCCGCTCCACCGCGGTGAGCGCGAGCTGGTAGGGCTGCAGGTAGGGGGCTTCGCCCGTCAGCAGGTAGCCCCGCTGGCCCGTCTCCGCGTCCTTGAGGGCCGAACTCAGCAGATTGAGCTGGCGCATCGCCAGGGTGGTCCGGTCCATCGCATCGACCGCGTCGGCGCGCAGTTCGGAGGCGCGGAAATTGACCAGAGCGATGACCAGCGTGGCCAGGGCCGCCACCACGAAACCCGCCAGCAGCGTGCGGGGGATGGCAAAGCGCGTGGCGGCCTGGGGGCTCGATGATCGGGGCATGCGGGCTGGTCCGTAGTGGAAGGGAACGGGAGACTTTACCGGTTCTTCGGGCTGCCCGTACCCTCCCTGCTACATTCGGTGCGCCCGCGTGTCCGGCGGGTTTCCACCGTCCTTTTCCGCTCAGCCCGCATGCCGTCCGTATCTTTGCGCAGCCGCTTCGCCCTGTACCTTGACCTCATCCGCTGGGACCGCCCCGCCGGCTGGCTGGTATGCCTGTGGCCCACGCTCAGCGCGCTGTGGATCGCGGCGGACGGGTTTCCGGGCTGGCACCTGCTGGCGGTGTTCGTGCTGGGCACCATCCTCATGCGCAGCGCGGGCTGCTGCGTGAACGACGTGGCCGACCGCGACTTCGACAGGCATGTCAAGCGCACGGCGCAGCGCCCGGTCACCACGGGCGCCGTGGGCGTGAAGGAAGCCCTGGCCCTGGGCGCGGTGCTGGCGCTGCTGGCGTTCGGCCTGGTGCTCACCACCAACGCCGCGGCCATCGCCTGGTCGGTGCCCGCGCTGCTGGTGGCCATCGCCTACCCGTTCTCCAAGCGCGTGATCTCCATGCCGCAGGCGGTGCTGGGCATCGCGTTCAATTTCGGCATCGTGATCGCGTTCGCCGCGGTGCAGGGCGCGGTGCCTGCCGTGGCCTGGTGGATGTGGCTGGGCAACCTGTTCTGGGTGCTGGCCTACGACACCGAATACGCCATGGTGGACCGCGACGACGACCTGCGGATCGGCATCAAGACCTCGGCCATCACGCTGGGCCGCCTGGACGTGGCGGCCATCGTTGCGTTCTATCTGCTCTTCCTGTCCATTTGGGCTGTAGCGCTTGATCGGTATGCGCTAGGTGCTATGCTTTACATAGCAATAGCCGGTGCGCTCGTGCAGGTGCTGTGGCATTGGCGCCTGATCCGCCACCGCACCCGCGAGGGGTGCTTCAAGGCCTTCCGGGTCAACCACTGGCTCGGCGCCACGGTGTTCGCGGGGATCGCCGGCAGCTATCTGCTGCGCCAGCTGGCGGCCCATTGACCCGTTTGCAGACGGTGTCTCCGCTTGTCACGGGGCTGCGCGGTACCCGCTGGCCGCGGACGGCATGGCCCCGGCCAGGGCAGCGCCTCGGGGCTTAGCCGCCGAATTCATCGCCCAGTTCAAGCGCCCGCTGCTCGGCGGCGCGCATGGCGGCCTCGAAGCTCGCGCCCATGCCCGCGGCCTCCATGGACTGCAGCGCCGCGTAGGTGGTGCCGCCTTTGGAGGTGACGCGCTGGCGCAGCACGGCGGGCGGCTCGTCGGAGCGGCGCGCCAGCTCCGATGCGCCCACGAACGTGCCCACGGCCAGCTGGTGCGCCTGCTGCTGCGACAGCCCCATGCCGACGCCCGCGCGGGTCATGGCTTCCAGGAAGTAAAAGACATACGCCGGGCCCGAACCCGACAGCGCCGTGACCGCGTCGAGCTGCTTTTCGCTTTCCACCCACAGGAATTCCCCGGTGGACGCCATGATGGACTCGACCTGCACGCGGGCGGCCGCGTCCACGGCGGGGCGGGCATACAGCGCGCTCATGCCCTTGCCCACCAGCGCCGGCGTGTTGGGCATGGTGCGCACGATGCGTTCGGTGCCCAGCCATTGGGCGATGCTGTCCGAGCGGATGCCGGCGGCCACGCTCAGGTGCAGCGCGTCCTGCGTGTGGGCCCGGGCCTGGGCGGCCGCGTCCTTGAAGGTCTGGGGCTTGACGGCCCAGACCACGATGCGGGCGCGCTGCAGGGCGGGGCCGGCTTCGGGCTGGGCCTCGATCCCGTAGTTCTTGCGCAGCGCCTCGCGCGCTTCGGGCCAGGGCTCGACCACTTCGATGTCGCGGGCGGGGTGGCCCTGGTGGATCAGCCCGCCAATGATGGCGCTGGCCATGTTGCCACCGCCGATGAAGGCGATGACGGGCAGGGAGGTGGGAGCGGCGGTGGTGTTCATGTCGGGCAGGCGGAGGGAATCAAAAGCTGGCAGTTTAGGGAATCTCGGCGGCCAGCCATTGGAGCGCGACGCCGAGGGTGGCCGCGGTGCCGGGCGGGAGCGTGTCAGCGCGGCGGCGAAGGACCAGCGCGCAGGGCCCTTCGCCGCGCGAGGCCAGCCGCTCGCGCAGCGCCTGGGCGGCGGGCGGTTCTGCCGCGCCGGGGGCGCTGGCCGCGCGCTCGGGGCTCTGCAGCCACAGCAGCGTGCTGCCCAGCGGGAGCCGCGCGGTGCGGATTCCGCCTGCGCTGGCCAGGGTGGCGGCCTGCGCCTGCGCGCCCAGCAGGGCCTGGTAGCGCGCCAGGGTGGCATCCAGGTCGTGCACGGCCACCGTCAGCGCCGCAGCGCCCTCTGCGCCGTTGGGGTGGACCCGGGCGGCGCCTTCGGGCACGCGCAGGGCCCGGGGGGTGATGTCGCCGCACAGGAAGGGAACGTCCGGCGTGGCGTGGCGCGCGGTCTGCCAGCGAAGCTGCGCGCCGTCGGGCCGCAGCCGGCCGCCGTCGACCGGGCCGGTCAGGGTGCCGAGCCCGCGCGCGCGTGCGTCCGCCAGCGCCTGCACGGTGTCCGGCGCACGCAGCGCGAAGTCCACCAGGCCCTCGCCATGGTCGCGCAGCGTGCGGTACCAGCGCTCTTCGGGGGCCGGGGCCCGCCATGCGATGAGTTCCAGGTAGGCGCCGTCCGCAAACACCACCAGGGCGTTGTGCGAGGTGCGCCCCGGGTGCTGCCCGCCGGGAAGCACCTGCAGGCCCAGGGCGCGATAGTCGGCGATGGCGGCTTGCAGGTCGGCCACGGCGATGACGATGTGGTCCAGGGCGAAGGGCATGGCGTGGGGCTCCATGGTCATTCGTCCAGCTTCAGCCGGGTTTCGCGCACGAATTTGCCCCAGCGCTCGTATTCCTCGCGCACGTGGCGCTCCAGGCCCGGCCCGTCGCTGGCGACGACTTCAAAGCCCGCCTGCGTGAGCCTGGCCTTGATGTCGGGCGTCTGCAGGGTGGCCTGGAAGTCCTCGGTCAGCTGGTGGACCGTGGCGGCCGGTGTCGCGGCGGGCACGAACAGCCCGATCCAGGAATAGGCCTCGAAGCCGGGGAATCCCGATTCGGCCACGGTGGGCACGTCGGGCAGTTCGGGCAGGCGCCGGGCGCCCGTCACGGCCAGCGGCTTGATCTTGCCCGCGGCGATCTGGCCGCGCAGCGCCGCATAGCTGAGCAAGGTCAGGCTGGCCACGTCGCCCAGCACCGCCTGGACGGCGGGGCCGCCGCCGCCAAAGGGCACATGCAGCACGAAGGTGCCGGAGCGGCGCTTGATGTCCTCCATCACCAGGTGGTTCATCGAGCCGAGGCCGGTGGATGCGTAACTGTATTTGCCGGGCGCCTTGGCGGCCAGGTCGAGGAAGCCGCGCAGGTCCTTGGCCGGCACGGAGGCGGCGGCGCCGATCACCAGCGGAAACCGCAGCGCCAGCGAGACGCCCGCGAAATCCTTGAAGGTGTCGTAGGGCAGCCGGGGCTTGGCGATGGGGTTGATGGCGTGGGTGTCGAAGCTCACCAGCACGGTGTTGCCGTCCGGGGCCGACTTGGCCACGTACTGCGTGGCGATCTGGCTGGCCGCGCCGGGCCGGTTCTCCACGACCACCGGGCGGCCCGCCTTCTCGGCCAGGCGGGGCTGCAGGATGCGCGCCGCGATGTCGGTGCTGCCCCCCGGTGGAAAGGTGATCACCAGCTTGAGGTTTGCATCGTTGCTGGCCAGCGCGGGGCCGCCCAGCCCCAGGGCGGATGCAAGGGCGGCCGACAGGATCTGGCGGCGGGACGCGGTGCGGGTCATGGAAACTCCTCTTCAAGTGAATCAGCGGCGGGCGCCAAGGCTGGCGCCCGCGGACATGCCGGGGGGCGGGCCTCAGCCCATCCACTGGCTCACGGGCACGGCCGTGTCCTGTAGTTCCTGCGAGACCACGTCGACCAGCGCCGGGCCGTCGTGCAGGAGGGCCGCCCTGATGGCGCCCTCGAGGTCGGCGGGGTCCTCCACCTGCCAGGCCTTCACGCCGAAGGCCTCGGCCACGCGCGCATGGTGGGTGCGGTTGAAGTCCACGGAGAAGTAGCGCCCGTCGTAGCCGGTTTTCTGGCTGGCCTTGATCCAGCCATAGACCGCATTGGAGAACACGATCATCTTCAGGGGCACGTTGCGGCGCACGATGGTCTCCAGCTCCCCGCAGGTGAAGCCGAAGCTGCCGTCGCCCATGACGGAAACCACCACCGAGTCCGGCTGCCCGAACGCCGCGCCCACGCCGGCCGACATGGCGAAACCGAGCGCGCCGTGCGCCCGGTTGGTGATGAAGTGGCGCCCTGATTGCGGTGCGTTGAAGTAGGCGGTGAAGTAGGGGCAGGGCGTGCCGGGGTCGGCCACCACGATGGCGCGGGGCGGCAGCAGCCGGTTGAGCACGTCCACCACGCGCTCGGGCTTGATGGGGCGGTCCAGCGATGCCGCCAGCGGTGCGAAGAAGGCCTGCTTGCGGGCGCGTGCCTCGCCGGCCAGCGCCCCGCCATCGGCCGCGTGGGCGGGGCGGCGCCCGATGCGCGCCTGCACCGCGGCGTGCAGCGCCTGCAGGCCGAGCAGGGCATCCCCGACCAGCGCCACGTCGGTGCGGTAGTTGGTGCCGATGGTCATCGCATCCACGTCAAGGTGCAGGATGGTGACCTTGCGGGACGGCATCTGCCAGTGCTCGGTGGTGGTGGAGCCCGCGCGCGCGCCGATGAACAGGACGAGGTCGGCCTGCGCCACCACGGCGCGGGTGGCATCGATCCCGCCATTGGTGCCGACCACGCCCGCGTTCAGCGGGTGCGTGTCGGCCAGGCTGCCCTGGCCGCTCACGCTGGTGCAGACCGGCGCGTTGAGCAGCGTGGCCAGGGCGTCGAGCGCCGCGCTGGCGCCAGCGATCACCACGCCGCCGCCGCAGATGAGCACGGGCGACGTGGCCGCCACGAGGCGGTCGGCGGCCTCGTCCACCGCCGCGGGGTCGGGTGCCGAGCGGTGGGCGGGAAACTGGCCATGCCCTGGCTGCGCCCACACCTCCGCGGGGTCGATGGCATGTTTTTGCACGTCGTAGGGCAGGCAGATGTGGGCCGCGCCGGGGCGGCCCGTGGTCATGGCACGGAAAGCACTGCGCACGGCATGCGGAATCTGGTCCACCCGGTCGATGGTGGTGTTCCATTTGGTCAGGGGGCGGTAGAGCGCCTGCTGGTCGAGTTCGGTCAGCGGGAATTTGCCGCGCGCGCCCACCGACACATCCGAGGTGATGCCCAGCACCGCCACGGAGGACTCGTTGGCCTCCACCAGCCCGGGCAGCAGGTAGGTGGCGCCCCCGCCGCTGGGGCCCTCGCACACACCCACCTTGCCGGTCACGCGGGCGTAGGCGTCGGCCATGTAGCCGGCGCTGCGCTCGTCGCGGGTAAGGATGTGGTCGATGCCGTGGTCCAGGCGCGCCAGGGCGTCATAGAACGGCAGGCTGGTGTCGCCGCACAGGCCGAAGATGTGCTTCACGCCGTTGTGCTGCAGCATGCGCACCATCGCATCGGCGCCATTGAAAGGGGTCGTCATGTCGGAGGGCCTTCGTCGGGTTGGGTGATTCGCGAGAATTCATTTAAGTATACCTAAATGAATTCTGAAAGAGCGCGTGCACAATACACCCCCATGACAGCTCCCATTGCCAAGATTCGCCGCGAGAGAGGTTCCAGCGTCTACAACACGCTGCGGCACATGGCGATTGCCTACCAGTTCAAGCCCGGAGAGCGCCTGAGCGAAATCGAGCTGGCCGAGCGCCTGGGCGTGAGCCGCACGCCCGTGCGCGAGGCCCTGGGGCGGCTGGTGACGGAAGGGTTCCTGCAGCCGGCCACGCGGGGCTACATGCGCCGCCCGCTCGACGTGCAGGAAACCCTGGACCTGTATGAAGCGCGCGTGGCGATCGAGCGCGAATGCATGCGGCTGGCGATCGAGCGGGCAACGGACGCCCAGGTGGAAGAGGCCTGTTCCTACCTGGAGGAGAGCCGGCGCGTTCCCGCCGCGGCTGCGGTGCAGCGGCTGGTGGAGCTGGACGAGGGCTTTCACATGCGCATCGCGGACATGGCGGGCAATTCCGAATTGCGGCGCATGCTGCTGAGCCTCAATGAACGCATCCGGTTCATCCGCTGGATTGACATGGAAAACGTCGGGCGCGATTCCACCCAGCATGAGCACCAGGACATCCTGCAAGCCCTGCGCGCGCGGGACCCGGCCCTGAGCGAGCGTCTGCTGTCCGCGCACATCGCATTGCGGCGCGACCAGATCGTGGACGCGATCACGCGGGGGCTGGCGCGCATCTACCTGCCGCAGGAGCAGGCGCCGCCGCCCGGGGCCATGCCGCCCGCGGCCTGAAGGCGGTGAGCCTGCCTATGCGGCCGTGGTCTGCCGCACGGCGTGTTCCCAGTTCGCCATCAGCTCCTGCGCGCGCGCGCTGCCCAGCGTGGGAACGAAGCGGCGGTCGGCGCGCCACAGCTGCGAGAGTTCGTCCGTGCTGCGGTACACGCCGCTCGACAGCCCCGCCAGATAGGCCGCACCGAGGGCCGTGGTTTCGATGACGGCCGGGCGCACCACCGGGATGCCCAGCAGGTCGGCCTGGAACTGCATCAGCAGGTCGTTGATGCAGGCGCCGCCGTCCACGCGCAGCTCGCTGACCGGTGCGCCGCCGGCGGCCACGGCATCGCGGCTCATGGCCAGGAGCAGGGCGGCGCTCTGGTAGGCGATGCTTTCCAGCGCTGCGCGGGCGATGTGGCCCAGCGTGGTGCCGCGCGTGAGGCCCGTGATGGTGCCGCGCGAATCGGGCTTCCAGTACGGGGCGCCCAGGCCCGTGAAGGCGGGCACCATCATCACGCCGCCCGAGTCGGGCACGCTTTGCGCCAGCGATTCGACCTCGTTGCTGGTGGAGATGGCGCGCAGGCCGTCGCGCAGCCACTGCACCACGGCGCCGCCCACGAAGACACTGCCCTCCATGGCGTATTCGGGCGCCGTGCCTGCCTGCGCCGCGCTGGTGGTGAGCAGGCCGTTCTGGCTGGTCTGGAACACGCCGCCCGTGTGCATCAGCATGAAGCAGCCGGTGCCGTAGGTGTTCTTGGCCATGCCGGCAGTGAAGCAGGCCTGGCCAAACAGCGCGCTTTGCTGGTCGCCCGCCACGCCGCCGATGCGGATGGAGTGGCCCAGCAGGTCGGGGGCGATGTCGCCAAAGTGGGCGCTCGACGGCAGCACTGCGGGCATCAGCGCCTTTGGAATGCGCAGCAGCGCCAGCAGCTCGTCGTCCCACTGGTTGGTGTGCACATTGAAGAGCATGGTGCGCGAGGCGTTGCTCACGTCCGTCACATGCACCTGGCCATGGGTGAGTTTCCACATCAGCCAGCTGTCCACCGTGCCAAAGGCCAGGTCGCCGCGCTCGGCGGCTTCGCGCGCACCGGGGACATGGTCCAGCAGCCACTGCAGCTTGGTGCCCGAGAAGTAGGCGTCCACCAGCAGCCCGGTCTTGGCCTGGATGGTGGCTGCGTGGCCTTGTTCGCGCAGCTGTGCGCAGGCGGGTTCGGCACGCCGGTCCTGCCAAACGATGGCGTGGTGCACGGGCTGGCCGGTCCTGCGGTTCCACAGCACCGTGGTCTCGCGCTGGTTGGTGATGCCCACCGCGCGCACGGCGCTCGCCGCTATGCCCGCCTTGGCCAGCGCATTGCGTGCCGTGGCCAGCTGGGTGCGCCAGATCTCCAGCGGGTCATGCTCGACCCAGCCGGGCTGTGGGTAGATCTGCGGCAGCTCCAGCTGCGCCTGCGCCACGATGTGGCCGCCTTCGTCAAAAACGATGCTGCGGGAGCTGGAGGTGCCTTGGTCGAGGGCGAGCAGGTAGGTCATGGTGACGAGGGGCTCCGAAATGTATGAATCCACGTAGTGTCCACGGCGGTCGATCAGCGCGCGGCCCAGGCCAGCGGACGCCGAGCAAGGGCCGCCCCGCAGCGAGGGCGTCGTCCACCACCGGGGGAAGGCGCCGCAGGCGACTCGGGGGGCCTTCTGTCATGCAGCGACCGTGCAGATGACCTCGGCGTCCTGGAGCAATACGGGAAAGGGCTCAGGCGGTGGCGCATCGGTGAACAGGCGGTCGATCTGCTGCAGCGTGGCCAGCTGCACCATGGCCGGGCGGTTGAACTTGCTGTGGTCGGCCGCCAGCCAGACCTCGCGCGACTGCTCGATGATGGTTTGCGCCACCTTCACCTCGCGGTAGTCGAAGTCGCGCAGCGAGCCGTCGGGCTCGACGCCCGAGATGCCGATGAGCGCGATGTCCACCTTGAACTGGCGGATGAAATCCACCGCCGCCTCGCCCACGATGCCGCGGTCGCGCGCGCGCACCACGCCGCCGGCCACGATGACCTCGCACTCGGGGTTGCCGCTCAGGATGGCAGCCACGTTCAGGTTGTTGGTGATCACGCGCAGGCCGCGGTGGTGCAGCAGCGCCTTGGCGATGGCTTCCGTGGTCGTGCCGATGTTCAGGATCAGCGAGCAGTCGTTGGGCACCTGTTCGGCCACGGCGCGCGCTATGCGTGCCTTGCCTTCGGCATGCAGCGTCTCGCGCTGGGTGTGGGCCAGGTTCTCCACCGTGGAGCTGGGCACGCGCACGCCGCCATGGAAGCGCGTGAGCAGGCCGGACTCGGCCAGGCGCTGCACATCGCGGCGCACGGTCTGCAGCGTCACGCCCAGCGTGTCGGCCAGTTGTTCGACCGTGGCGGACTTGCGCGCGCGGACTTCTTCGAGAAGCAGCAGTTGTCGGGGGTTCGTATTCACGCGAATCAATGGTCTGAGGATTGGAGATACTTTAAATCGAACAAAAAGGAACCTGTTAAGGGTAAACCTTGATTCAATACGATCAAAAAAGAACAAAAATGAACGCAATCGAAAACGAGGCGTTTTGCTGCGTGCGCGGCAGGGAGCCAGATCCACCCGGCCCTCAGGGGCCCATTAGAAAGGTTGCGTGATGCAGCTGGCACTGGACAGCATCAGCAAGAAGGTTGGTCCGCAGACCTGGCTCCATGACATGAGCCTGGCGCTGCACAGCGGCGCCGTGACGGTGCTGCTGGGCGCCACGCAGGCAGGCAAGACCAGCCTCATGCGCATCATGGCAGGGCTGGACACGCCGACCGCGGGCCGCGTGACGGTCGATGGCGTGGATGTGACCGGCATGCCCGTGCGCGACCGCAACGTGGCCATGGTGTACCAGCAGTTCATCAACTACCCCTCGATGAAGGTGGCGGCCAACATTGCGTCGCCGCTCAAGCTGCGCGGCGAAAAGAACATCGACGCCCGGGTGCGCGAGATCGCCAGCCGCCTGCACATCGACATGTTCCTGGACCGCTATCCGGCCGAGCTGTCGGGTGGGCAGCAGCAGCGCGTGGCGCTGGCCCGTGCTTTGGCCAAGGGCGCGCCGCTGATGCTTCTCGATGAGCCCCTGGTGAACCTGGACTACAAGCTGCGCGAAGAGCTGCGTGAAGAACTGACGCAGCTGTTTGCCGCCGGCCAGTCCACGGTGGTCTATGCGACCACCGAGCCGGGCGAGGCCCTGCTGCTGGGCGGCTACACCGCCGTGCTGGACGAGGGGCAGCTGCTGCAGTACGGCCCGACGGCGGAGGTGTTCCATGCGCCCAACTCGCTGCGCGTGGCGCGTGCCTTCAGCGACCCGCCCATGAACCTGATCGCCGCATCGGCAACCCCGCGTGGCGTGCGCCTGGAGGGCGGCGTGGAGCTGGCCGTGCCGCTGCCGCAGGGTGTGGCCACGGCCGCGGGGCTCACCGTGGGCGTGCGCGCCAGCGCGCTGCGCGTACATGCCCGCCCTGATGACATCAGCGTGGGGGGCGTGGTGGAGCTGGCCGAGATTTCCGGGTCCGACACTTTCGTGCACGCCACGACGCCCTGGGGTGACCTGGTCGCCCAGCTGACGGGGGTGCATTACTTCGAACTGGGCACGCCCCTCACGCTGCATCTGGACCCGGCGCAGGCCTATGTGTTTGGCGCTGACGGCCGGCTGGCATGGGCGCCCGCGCGCCAGGGAGGGCGCTGAAATGGCTCGCATTAGTCTGGATCTGGCGCATTCCTACAAGCCCAACCCGCAGCAGGACAGCGATTACGCGCTGCTGCCGCTCAAGATGGAGTTCGAGGACGGCGGTGCCTATGCGCTGCTGGGCCCCTCGGGCTGTGGCAAGACCACCATGCTCAACATCATGTCGGGCCTGCTCGTGCCCTCGCACGGCAAGGTGCTGTTCGATGGCCGCGACGTGACGCGCGCCAGCCCGCAGGAGCGCAACATTGCGCAGGTGTTCCAGTTCCCCGTGATCTACGACACCATGACGGTGGCCGAGAACCTGGCCTTCCCGCTGCGCAACCGCAAGGTGCCCGAAGACCAGATCAGGCAGCGCGTGGGCGTGATCGCCGAGATGCTGGAGATGAGTGGGCAGCTCAACCAGCGCGCGGCCGGCCTCGCGGCCGATGCCAAGCAGAAGATATCGCTGGGCCGTGGCCTGGTGCGCGCCGATGTGGCGGCCGTGCTGTTCGACGAGCCGCTCACGGTGATCGACCCGCACCTCAAGTGGCAGCTGCGGCGCAAGCTCAAGCAGATCCACCACGAACTCAAGCTCACGCTGATCTATGTGACGCACGACCAGGTCGAGGCACTGACCTTTGCCGATCAGGTGGTGGTGATGACGCGCGGCCGTGCCGTGCAGGTGGGCTCGGCCGACGCGCTGTTCGAGCGGCCCGCACACGTCTTTGTGGGCCACTTCATCGGCTCGCCCGGCATGAACTTCCTGCCCGCCCAGCGCGATGGAGCCGCGTTGTCGGTGGCGGGCCACCGCCTGGCCGCGCCGGTGGACCGCGCCCTGCCCGAAGGTGTGTTGCAGGTGGGCGTGCGGCCCGAGTACCTGGCCCTGGCCGAGCCCGGCCAAGCCGGCGCGTTGCCCTGCACGGTGGTGCAGGTGCAGGACATCGGTACCTACCTGATGCTGACCGCCAAGGTGGGCGAGCACACGCTCAAGGCGCGCTTCAGCCCGGAAGCACGGCTGCCTTCCGCGGGGGATGCCGTCTGGCTGCAGGTGCTCGGCGAGCACACGTGCTTCTATCAAAACGAGGAGCTGCTGGCATGAGCACCACCACCAAGCCCGTGAACCAGAAGGCCTGGTTCCTGATCCTTCCGGTCATCATCTGCGTGGCTTTCTCGGCCATCCTTCCGTTGATGACGGTGGTGAACTACTCGGTGCAGGACATCATTTCGCCCGAGCGCCGGGTGTTCGTGGGCACCGAGTGGTTCGCCGCCGTGATGCGCGACGAGGAGCTGCACGCCGCGCTGTGGCGCCAGATCACGTTCTCGCTGGCCGTGCTGGCGGTGGAGATCCCGCTGGGCATCCTGCTCGCTCTGTCCATGCCCGCGCAGGGGTGGAAGTCGTCCGCCGTGCTGGTGGTGGTGGCGCTGTCGCTGCTGATTCCCTGGAACGTGGTGGGCACCATCTGGCAGATCTATGGCCGCGCGGATATCGGCCTCATGGGGCGCCTGCTGCAGGAGGCGGGCATCGAGTACAGCTACACCGGCAACGCCGCGCATGCGTGGCTCACGGTGCTGCTGATGGACGTGTGGCACTGGACGCCGCTGGTCGCGCTGCTCGCCTTCGCCGGCCTGCGCTCCATCCCGGATGCGTACTACCAGGCGGCACGCATCGACGGCGCCAGCAAGTTCGCGGTGTTCCGCTACATCCAGCTGCCCAAGATGCGCGGCGTGCTCATGATCGCGGTGCTGCTGCGCTTCATGGACAGCTTCATGATCTACACCGAGCCCTTCGTGCTCACGGGTGGCGGGCCGGGCAATGCCACCACCTTCCTGAGCCAGTACCTGACGACCAAGGCCGTGGGCCAGTTCGACCTGGGCCCCGCCGCAGCGTTCTCGCTGATCTATTTCTTCATCATCCTGCTGCTGTGCTTCATCCTCTACAACTGGATGCAGCGCGTGGGCACCGCCAGCAACGAAGGGGCCGGCCATGAATGAAAAACGCTTCCACAAGCGGTCGGTGTTCCTGATCGCCTACCTGGTCTTCGCCGTGCTGCCCATCTACTGGATGGTCAACATGAGCTTCAAGACCAACGCGGAGATCCTCTCGACGTTCTCGTTCTTTCCCCAGAACTTCACGTGGGACAACTACAAGACCATCTTCACCGACGAGTCCTGGTACTCGGGTTACATCAACAGCCTGATCTACGTGGCCATCAACACGGTGATATCGCTGACCGTGGCGCTGCCGGCGGCCTATGCGTTCTCGCGCTACCAGTTCCTGGGCGACAAGCATGTGTTCTTCTGGCTGCTGACCAACCGCATGACGCCGCCGGCCGTGTTTTTGCTGCCGTTCTTCCAGCTCTACACCACCGTGGGGCTGATGGACACGCACATTGCCGTGGCGCTGGCGCACCTCTTGTTCAACGTGCCGCTGGCGGTATGGATCCTGGAAGGCTTCATGAGCGGCATTCCGCGCGAGATCGACGAGACGGCCTATATCGATGGCTACAGCTTTCCGCGCTTTTTCATGACGATCTTCCTGCCGCTGATCAAGGCCGGCGTGGGCGTGGCGGCGTTCTTCTGTTTCATGTTCAGCTGGGTGGAGCTGCTGCTGGCGCGCACGCTGACCAGCGTGAATGCCAAGCCCATCGTGGCCACCATGACGCGCACGGTGAGCGCGAGCGGCATGGACTGGGCCACGCTGGCCGCCGCCGGCGTGCTGACCATCGTGCCGGGTGCCATCGTGATCTGGTTTGTTCGGCACTACATCGCGAAGGGTTTCGCGATGGGCCGGGTTTGAGGAGATATCGCCATGTTTGAGTGGATGGCTTGGACGCTGCCCGTGGCGGTGTTCTTCATTTGCATCGTACTGATGCTGATTGGCATGACGGTGTGGGAGATCAAGTCGCCCACGACGATGCGCAAGGGTTTTTTGCCGCTGGAGACGACGCGCGGTGATCGGCTGTTTATTGGGCTGTTGTCAGCGGCCTACGTGAATCTGATTTTTGTGGGCATCAGCGGCAAGCTGGCCCAGTGGTTCAGCCTTCAGGGCGATCCTTCGATCTGGATCAGCTTCGTGCTGTCGATGGCGCTGCTGGCGCTGATCCTGCGCAAGGGGTAGCGCGTTCGCAGGCAGCTTTCATTCCGTTGGTTCCCGTCGCGCGGCTCAACCCTTCCCCGGAGCCGGGCGACCCTTGCATCCAAAAGGGGAGATGACTATGAGGAGACAGGCACTATGAAGACGCGGTACACAGCGCTGGCATTGGCAGTTGCGGTCATGACGGGCCAGGCCGCCATGGCGGGCGAGGCGGAAGCCAAGAAGTGGATTGACAGCGAGTTCCAGCCTTCCACGCTGAGCAAGGACCAGCAGATGGCCGAGATGAAGTGGTTCATCGATGCGGCCAAGAAGCTGCAGGCCAAGGGCGTGAAGGAAATCTCGGTGGTGTCTGAAACCATCACCACCCACGAATACGAATCCAAGACGCTGGCCAAGGCGTTCGAGGAAATCACGGGCATCAAGGTCAAGCACGACCTGATCCAGGAAGGCGACGTGGTCGAGAAGCTGCAGACCTCCATGCAGTCCGGCAAGTCGATCTATGACGGCTGGATCTCCGATTCGGACCTGATCGGTACGCACTACCGCTACGGCAAGATCATGAGCCTGACCGACTACATGGGCGGCGCGGGCAAGGAATTCACCAACCCCGGCATCGACCTCAAGGACTACATCGGTACCAAGTTCACGACCGGCCCGGACGGAAAGATGTACCAGCTGCCCGACCAGCAGTTCGCCAACCTGTACTGGTTCCGCGCCGACCTGTTCGACCGCAAGGACATCAAGGACAAGTTCAAGGCCAAGTACGGCTACGACCTGGGCGTGCCGCTCAACTGGAGCGCCTATGAGGACATCGCCGAGTTCTTCACCAACGACGTGAAGAACATCGACGGCAAGCCCATCTATGGCCACATGGACTACGGCAAGAAGGACCCTTCGCTGGGCTGGCGCTTCACGGATGCATGGCTGTCCATGGCGGGCACGGCGGACATTGGCGCGCCCAACGGCCTGCCGATCGACGAATGGGGCATCCGCGTGGCCGACGACAAGTGCACGCCCGTGGGCGCCTCGGTGGCCCGTGGCGGCGCTACCAACTCGCCTGCTGCGGTCTACGCGCTGACCAAGTACGTGGACTGGATGAAGAAGTACGCGCCCAAGGAAGCCACGGGCATGACCTTCGGCGAAGCCGGCCCCGTGCCCGCCCAGGGCCAGATCGCCCAGCAGATCTTCTGGTACACCGCCTTCACGGCCGACATGACCAAGCCCGGCCTGCCTGTGGTGAATGCCGACGGCACGCCCAAGTGGCGCATGGCCCCCGGCCCGAACGGCCCGTACTGGAAGCAGGGCATGCAGAACGGCTACCAGGACGTGGGCAGCTGGACCTTCTTCAAGGACCACGACGCCAACAAGACCGCCGCTGCCTGGCTCTACGCCCAGTTCGTGACGGCCAAGACCACGTCGCTCAAGAAGACCATCGTGGGCCTGACCCCGATCCGCGAGAGCGACATCCAGTCCAAGGCCATGACCGACATGGCGCCCAAGCTGGGCGGTCTGGTCGAGTTTTATCGCAGTCCCGCCCGCGTGGCATGGTCGCCCACCGGTACCAACGTGCCTGACTACCCCAAGCTGGCACAGCTGTGGTGGAAGAATGTGGCGCAGGCGGTCACGGGTGAGAAGACGCCCCAGGGCGCCATGGACACGCTGGCCGACGAAATGGACCAGGTGATGGCCCGTCTGGAACGTGCCGGCATGGCGCATTGCGCCCCCAAGCTCAATCCGAAGAGCGACAACGCCAAGTGGCTGAGCGACAAGCAGGCGCCTTGGGCCAAGCTGGCCAATGAGAAGCCGAAGGGCCAGACGATTGCGTACGGCACGCTGCTGCAGGCTTGGAAGGACGGCAAGGCACGTTGAGACCCTGAAGCGGTCGCTTCTTGACGACTGATGCCACCGGCAGCCAGGGCTCACAAGGTCTCTGGCTGCCTTTTTTTACTCCATGCCGCCCCCGGAGTTCCTTCCCCTTGGGCGGTTTCTCATCCCGGAAGTGCCAAGAATTCAAGGGTAAACCCTTAATTCTTGTTCCGCCCATGGACAATCACCCCATGACCATCGCCACTGCCCCCCTTCCTACGCGACGCGCCGACCTGCTGGCCCGTCTGGCCCAGCCGCACCACTACGACCTTGCCGTGATTGGTGGCGGGGCGACGGGGCTGGGAGTCGCTGTGGATGCGGCGGCGCGCGGTTTCAGCGTGGTCCTGGTGGATTCGCACGACTTCGCCAAGGGGACCTCGTCCCGTGCCACCAAGCTGGTGCATGGCGGTGTCCGCTACCTGGCCCAGGGCAACATCGCGCTGGTGCGCGAAGCGCTGCACGAGCGCACGACCTTGCTGCACAACGCGCCGCATCTGGCCCAGCCCCTGCCTTTCGTGATGCCCTCGTACCGTTTCTGGGAGACGCCTTTTTATGGCATCGGGCTCATGATGTACGACGCCCTGGCCGGAAAAGCCGGACTGGGTGCCACCCAGTTCCTGGGCCGTGCGCGCACCCTGGAATGCCTGCCCACGGCCCGGACCGAGGGGCTCAAGGGAGGGGTCAAGTACTGGGACGGGCAGTTCGACGATGCCCGGCTGGCCCTGGCGCTGGCGCGGACGGCGGCGGGTCTGGGCGCCCTGGTGGTCAACTACTGTCCTGCGCGGTCCCTGGTCCACGAGGCGGGAAAGGTGGCGGGCCTTGTCTGCGAGGACGCCGACAGCGGCCAGCAGTTCACTGTTCGCGCCCGCACCGTGGTGAATGCCACCGGCGTGTGGGTGGATGCCCTGCGCCAGATGGACGGCGAGGCCATTGGCCGCCCCGTCAAGCCGATCGTGGCGCCAAGCCAGGGTGTGCACATCGTGGTGGATCGCGAGTTCCTTCCCTCCGACCATGCCCTCATGGTGCCCAAGACAGCCGATGGCCGGGTCCTGTTTGCAGTGCCCTGGCTGGGCAAGCTCATTCTGGGGACGACGGACAGCCCGCGCCAGGACATCGTGCGGGAGCCGGAGCCTTTCCACGAGGAAGTCCAGTTCATCCTGGAAGAATCGGCGCGCTACCTCACCCGCGCCCCCAAGATCGGGGACATCCGCAGCATCTGGGTGGGCCTGCGTCCCTTGGTGAAGCCGCAGGACGACGATGGCGACAACACCAAGAAAATCAGCCGCGAGCACACCGTCCTGGCCAGCCGCAGCGGCCTGATCACCGTGACCGGTGGCAAATGGACCACCTACCGCGCCATGGCTGAAGATGTGTTGCAAAAATGCTTCACCACGGGCCTGCTGCCCGAAAAACCCGCGGGCGTGACCAATCATTTGCCCCTGGTGGGAACGCCCCCGGGGCCTGTGCGGCACCGTATCAGCGATGCCCAGGGGCTGCACTCCTATGGCAGCGAAGCGGCGGCCGTTCAGGAAATGCCGGGTGCACAGACGGATCTGGGCGGCGGCCTGACGGAGGCGATGGTGCGGTTCGCTGCGCGGCATGAATACGCCCGCACGGTGGAAGATGTGCTGGCGCGCCGCTGCAGGCTGCTGTTCCTCGATGCCCGCAAGGCCATTGAACTGGCGCCCGCCGTCGCTGGCCTCCTGCAGGAGGAACTGGGTTCGGACCCTCGTCTCGGCGACTTTCTGGCGCTGGCGCAACAGTATCTGCACGCCCCTGGCTGATGCGGCGCTTGACTTTCCTGAAGTCCTTTGCAATAATCGAGGGCTTCGCGTTTCCTACGTGAAGTTTCTGCCCAGCGGGAAGTGCTGCAAATGGTTTGCGGTGCGGACGACGGGCCCAAGACTGACTGGCTGATCCGCAGCCCTTGAGAAGTTCTCTGGGGCTGTTGTCTTCTGGTGCAAGTTGGGAATATTGAAATGATCCAGACAGAATCTCGGTTAGAGGTTGCCGACAATACCGGCGCTAAGTCCGTCCTTTGCATCAAGGTGCTGGGTGGTTCCAAGCGTCGCTATGCAAGCGTTGGCGACATCATCAAGGTGAGCATCAAAGAAGCCGCTCCACGTGGCCGCGTCAAAAAAGGCGAGGTTTACAGTGCGGTGGTCGTTCGCACGGCGAAGGGTATTCGCCGTGGCGACGGTTCGCTCGTCAAATTCGATGGCAACGCTGCAGTGTTGCTGAACGCAAAGTTGGAGCCTATCGGCACCCGCATCTTTGGACCCGTGACGCGTGAATTGCGTACCGAGAAGTTCATGAAGATCGTGTCCCTGGCTCCTGAAGTTCTCTAAGGACGCGCCATGAACAAGATTCGCAAGGGCGACGAAGTCATCGTGCTGACCGGCCGTGACAAGGGCAAGCGTGGCACGGTGTCGCTGCGCAAGGATGACTCCCACCTCGTCATCGACGGCATCAACCTCGTCAAGAAGCACGCCAAGCCAAACCCCATGAAGGGTACGACGGGCGGCATCATTGAAAAGGCCATGCCGATTCACCAGTCCAATGTGGCCATCTTCAATGCCGCGACCGGCAAGGCTGATCGCGTGGGCATCAAGGTGCAGGCTGACGGCACGCGCGTTCGCGTGTTCAAGTCCAGCGGCGCTGAAATCAAGGCGGCCTAAGGGGTAAACATGGCACGACTCCAAGAAATTTACCGCGACAAGATCGCTCCCGAACTGACCAAGCAGTTCGGATACACCTCGCCGATGCAGGTTCCCCGTCTGACCAAGATCACCCTGAACATGGGCGTGAGCGAGGCAGTCTCGGACAAGAAGGTGATGGACAACGCCGTGGCCGACCTGACCAAGATTGCTGGTCAGAAGCCCGTGGTGACCAAGGCCAAGAAGGCTATCGCCGGTTTCAAGATCCGCGAAGGCCAGGCCATCGGTTGCATGGTCACGCTGCGCGGCGTGCAGATGTATGAGTTCCTGGACCGTTTCGTGACCGTGGCTCTGCCCCGCGTTCGTGACTTCCGTGGTATCTCCGGCCGCGCTTTCGACGGCCGTGGCAACTACAACATCGGCGTCAAGGAACAGATCATTTTCCCTGAAATCGAGTACGACAAGGTGGATGCCTTGCGCGGTCTCAATATCAGCATCACCACGACGGCCAAGTCGGACGAAGAAGCCAAGGCTCTCCTCGCTGGTTTCCGTTTCCCGTTCAAGAACTGAGGCGAAGCATGGCTAAAGTAGCTTTGATCCAGCGCGAACTGAAGCGCGAAAAACTGGCAGCCAAGTACGCAACCAAGTATGCGGAACTGAAGGCAATCGCTGGCGATGCCAAGCGCAGCGACGAAGAGCGCGATGCAGCCCGCCTGGGCCTGCAAAAGCTCCCCCGCAATGCCAACCCGACGCGTCAGCGCAACCGTTGCGAAATCACCGGTCGTCCTCGCGGCACCTTCCGTCAATTCGGTCTGGCTCGCGCCAAGATCCGTGAACTGGCTTTTGCAGGCGACATCCCTGGTGTCACCAAGGCCAGCTGGTAAGCAGGCAGGAGAGATTAAACATGAGCATGAGTGATCCCATCGCTGACTTGCTGACCCGCATCCGTAATGCACAGATGGTCGCCAAGGCCACGGTTCTGGTGCCTTCTTCCAAAGTGAAGATTGCCATCGCCCAGGTGCTGAAGGACGAAGGTTATATCGACGGCTTCCAGGTGAAAACCGAAGCTGGCAAGTCGGAACTCGAAATTGCCCTGAAGTACTACGCAGGCCGTCCCGTGATTGAGCGCATCGAGCGCGTCAGCCGCCCCGGACTGCGTGTCTACAAAGGCCGTGATTCCATTCCACAAGTCATGAACGGTCTGGGTGTGGCAATTGTCACGACGCCCAAGGGCGTGATGACCGATCGCAAGGCGCGCGCTACCGGTGTCGGTGGCGAAGTGCTCTGCTACGTGGCCTAACCCGCGGCATTGAGGAGAAACTGAAATGTCCCGAGTAGGAAAAATGCCCGTGACCATCCCCGCTGGCGTGGATGTGTCCGTGAAAGATGACCAGATCTCTGTCAAGGGTTCTGGTGGCGCCCTCTCGCTCGCACAGAATGTGCTGGTGAAGGTGTCGAGCAATGAAGGCAAGCTGAGCTTTGCGCCTGTCAACGACTCCCGCGAAGCCAATGCCATGAGCGGCACGATTCGCCAGTTGGTCAACAACATGGTGGTCGGTGTCAGCAAGGGCTTTGAAAAGAAGCTGAGCCTGGTGGGTGTGGGTTACAAGGCTGCTGCTTCCGGTTCCAAGCTGAACCTGGCTGTGGGCTATTCGCACCCGGTCAATATCGAAATGCCCGCTGGCATTACGGTCGCAACCCCCACGCCCACGGAAGTGGTGATCAAGGGTGCTGACCGCCAGCGTGTGGGGCAAATCGCTGCTGAGATCCGTGCTGTTCGTCCACCCGAGCCCTACAAGGGCAAGGGTATCCGCTATGCGGACGAAAAGATCACGATCAAAGAGACCAAGAAGAAATAAGGAGCTGCAACATGTTGACCAAGAAAGAGCAGCGTCTTCGTCGTTCGCGCCAGACCCGCATCCGCATTGCACAGCAAGGCGTGGCGCGTCTCACCGTGAACCGTACGAACCTCCATATCTACGCCAGTGTGATCTCCGGCGATGGCAGCAAGGTGCTGGCAAGTGCATCGACGGCAGAAGCCGACGTGCGCAAGTCGCTCGGCGGTTCGGGCAAGGGTGGCAATGCCGCTGCAGCCCAGATCATCGGCAAGCGCATCGCTGAAAAAGCGAAGGCTGCGGGTGTCGAGAAGGTTGCATTTGATCGCGCAGGCTTTGCCTACCACGGTCGCGTCAAGGCCCTGGCCGACGCAGCCCGTGAAGCCGGCCTGCAGTTCTAAGCGGAGCGAATAAAAAATGGCTAAATTTCAACCCAAAGTGCAGAGCGAAGGTCAGGACGACGGTCTGCGCGAAAAAATGATCGCGGTCAACCGCGTGACCAAAGTCGTGAAGGGCGGCCGTATCCTCGGCTTCGCCGCACTGACGGTGGTTGGCGACGGTGACGGCCGTGTTGGCATGGGCAAGGGCAAGTCCAAGGAAGTGCCTGCTGCCGTGCAAAAGGCGATGGAAGAAGCCCGCCGCAACATGGTCAAGGTATCGCTCAAGAACGGCACCATCTACCACAACGTGACGGGCCACCATGGCGCTGCTGTCGTGATGATGGCTCCCGCTCCCAAGGGTACCGGCATCATTGCTGGCGGCCCCATGCGCGCCGTTTTCGAAGTGCTGGGCGTGACGGACATCGTGGCCAAGAGCCATGGTTCCTCCAACCCCTACAACATGGTCCGTGCCACTTTTGATGCGCTCGTCAATTCGACCACTCCGTCGAATGTGGCAGCCAAGCGCGGCAAGACGGTCGAAGACATCTTCGCCTGAATCGGAGCCTGAAAATGACAACGCAACAAACCGTCAAGATTCAATTGGTGCGCAGCCCTATCGGCACCAAGGAATCGCACCGCGCCACCGTCCGTGGCCTGGGCCTGCGCAAGCTCAACAGCGTGAGCGAACTGCAGGACTCGCCCGAAGTGCGCGGCATGATTAACAAGATCAGCTATCTGGTCAAAGTCCTCTGAGAGATAGATCATGGAACTCAATAGCATCAAGCCCGCAGACGGTGCCAAGCATGCCAAGCGCCGTGTAGGCCGTGGTATCGGCTCCGGCCTGGGCAAGACCGCTGGCCGTGGTCACAAGGGTCAGAAGTCGCGCGCCGGTGGCTACCACAAGGTGGGCTTCGAAGGCGGTCAAATGCCTCTGCAACGTCGCTTGCCCAAGCGCGGCTTCAAGTCGCACCTGCTCAAGTTCAATGCAGAAGTGACGCTGACGGCGCTCGATCAGCTCGGCCTGGCCGAAGTGGACGTGCTGGCACTCAAGCAAGCTGGCCTCGTGGGCGAGCTGGCCAAGGTGGTCAAGGTCATCAAGAGCGGTTCCCTCACCAAGGCTGTCAAGCTCAATGGCGTGGGCGCTACGGCAGGTGCCAAGGCAGCGATCGAAGCTGCTGGCGGCAGCGTCGCCTGAGTGTGGCTCTGAAGGAAGGCATCTGTGGCTACTAGCGCAGCTCAAATTGCAAAGACCGGCAAGTTCGGCGACCTGCGTCGCCGTCTGGTTTTTCTGTTGCTTGCGCTGGTCGTGTATCGCATAGGGGCTCATATCCCTGTGCCTGGTATCGATCCAGCCCAACTCCAGCAGCTGTTCAGTGGCCAGCAAGGCGGCATCCTGAACCTGTTCAACATGTTCTCGGGTGGTGCGCTGTCGCGTTTCACGGTCTTCGCTCTGGGGATCATGCCGTACATCTCGGCATCGATCATCATGCAGCTGATGACTTACGTGATTCCCACGTTCGAGCAGTTGAAGAAGGAAGGCGAAGCCGGTCGCAGGAAGATCACGCAGTACACCCGCTACGGAACGTTGGGCCTGGCTCTGTTCCAGTCGCTGGGTATTGCCGTCGCGCTGGAAAGCTCCGCAGGCCTGGTGCTGAGCCCTGGTTTCGGGTTCCGCATGACCGCCGTCGTCAGCCTGACCGCCGGCACGATGTTCCTGATGTGGCTGGGTGAGCAGATCACTGAACGTGGTTTGGGCAACGGTATCTCGATCCTGATCTTTGCAGGTATCGCAGCCGGATTGCCCAGTTCCATCGGTGGTCTCCTTGAACTGGTTCGTACGGGTGCCATGAGCATCCTGGCCGCCATCTTCATCGTCCTCGTGGTCGGTCTGGTGACCTACTTCGTGGTGTTTGTGGAGCGTGGTCAGCGCAAGATTCTGGTGAACTACGCCCGTCGGCAGGTAGGTAACAAGGTCTACGGCGGTCAGTCGTCGCACTTGCCCCTCAAGCTGAACATGGCTGGCGTGATTCCTCCGATCTTTGCTTCGTCGATCATCCTGTTGCCCGCCACGGTGGTGAACTGGTTCAGTGCAGGCGAGTCGATGCGCTGGTTGAAGGACATCTCGGGTGCGTTGACTCCTGGTCAGCCCATCTATGTGATGTTCTACGCTGCCGCGATTGTGTTCTTCTGCTTCTTCTATACGGCACTGGTGTTCAACAGCCGTGAGACTGCAGATAACCTGAAGAAGAGCGGTGCGTTCATCCCAGGCATCCGGCCCGGTGAGCAGACGGCCCGTTATATCGACAAGATCCTGGTTCGCCTGACCTTGGCAGGCGCTGTGTACATCACCTTCGTGTGCTTGCTGCCAGAGTTCCTGATCTTGAAGTACAACGTTCCGTTCTACTTTGGTGGGACATCGCTGCTGATCATTGTGGTGGTGACAATGGACTTCATGGCCCAGGTTCAGAACTACATGATGTCGCAACAGTACGAATCGCTGCTCAAGAAAGCGAATTTCAAGGGCAACGCAGGCGGTTGATGATGATGAAGGAAGGCAGTTGGTCGCGTAGCGGCGACTGCCTGCAGAACTGGATATCGGTTGAGTTGGCGCCCCACGATTTTTCGCGGGCACAAATTGTGTTCCGTGCGAAACAGCCGGGACGGATGGAAAAGTTTTAGGAGAATGCAATGAGAGTTTCGGCTTCGGTCAAAAAAATCTGCCGCAACTGCAAGATCATCCGCCGCAAGGGTGTGGTGCGCGTGATCTGCACGGATCTGCGTCACAAGCAGCGCCAAGGTTGATTGGAAAGTATTAGAGGACGCATATGGCACGTATCGCTGGCATTAACATTCCGCCGCACAAGCACGCGGAAATCGGTTTGACCGCCATTTTTGGCATTGGTCGCACCCGCGCTCGCAAGATCTGCGAAGCAACTGGTATCGCTTACTCCAAGAAGATCAAGGATCTGACGGATGGTGATCTGGAAAAAATTCGCGAGCAAATCGAGCAGTTCACCATTGAAGGTGACCTGCGCCGCGAAACCACGATGAACATCAAGCGCTTGATGGACATCGGCTGCTATCGTGGCTTCCGCCATCGCCGCGGTCTGCCAATGCGTGGTCAGCGCACCCGTACCAATGCACGCACTCGCAAGGGTCCGCGCAAGGGTGCAGCTGCACTGAAGAAATAAAGAGATTGAAAGATCATCATGGCTAAGTCTCCTGCCAATAACGCAGCTCAGCGCGTTCGCAAGAAGGTCCGGAAGAATGTTTCGGACGGCATTGCACACGTGCACGCCTCGTTCAACAACACCATCATCACGATCACCGATCGCCAGGGCAATGCCCTGTCGTGGGCATCGTCCGGTGGCCAAGGTTTCAAGGGCTCGCGCAAGTCCACTCCCTTCGCAGCCCAAGTAGCTTCGGAAGTGGCTGGCCGCGCTGCCATCGACCAAGGCATCAAGAACCTTGACGTTGAAATCAAGGGTCCTGGCCCAGGGCGTGAATCCTCGGTGCGTGCTCTGGGCGCCCTGGGCATTCGCATCACGTCCATCTCCGATGTGACCCCCGTGCCTCACAACGGCTGCCGCCCTCAAAAGCGCCGTCGTATCTAATCTCTCTCTAAGCCCACCGCCGCCTGTGAACGCGCAAGCGCCTCAGGCGGCTCCCGCAATGGTTTGCGGTAGATGACACAAAGGAAGCTCAAGTGGCACGTTACCTCGGCCCCAAGGCCAAACTCTCCCGCCGTGAAGGCACGGACCTGTTCCTCAAGAGCGCACGTCGCTCGATTGCCGACAAGTCCAAGTTCGACTCCAAGCCAGGCCAGCACGGCCGCACCTCCGGTGCCCGCACGTCCGACTACGGCCTGCAACTGCGTGAAAAGCAGAAGGTCAAGCGCATGTACGGCGTGCTGGAAAAGCAGTTCCGCCGCTACTTCGAAGCCGCCGAAGGCAAGAAGGGCAATACCGGCGCCAACCTGCTGTTCCTGCTGGAATCCCGTCTCGACAACGTGGTGTACCGCATGGGCTTCGGCTCGACCCGCGCCGAAGCGCGCCAGCTGGTCTCGCACAAGGCGATCACGGTGAACGGCAAGTCCGTGAACATCGCGTCCTACCTCGTGAAGACGGGCGATGTGGTGGCCGTGCGTGAAAAGTCCAAGAAGCAGAACCGCATTGTTGAAGCCCTGCAATTGGCTGCCCAGGTCGGCATGCCTGCGTGGGTGGAAGTGAACGCCGAGAAGGCCGAAGGCATCTTCAAGAAGGTGCCGGACCGTGATGAGTTTGGCGCCGACATCAACGAATCCCTGATCGTTGAGTTGTACTCGCGCTAATCGCTCGGTACATATTTCAAGAAAACCGTCCCTGAACCGCGAGGCATCGCGGTTTAGGCGCTTCACCAGCCTTACCGGTGTAACGAGCTGGGGGTATTGAGAGGAAGTCTGAATGCAAACCAATTTGCTGAAACCCAAGGCGATCAATGTCGAGCAGCTTGGCCACAACCGTGCCAAGGTCGCGCTGGAGCCGTTCGAGCGTGGGTACGGCCACACGCTGGGTAACGCCATTCGGCGTGTCCTGCTCTCGTCCATGGTGGGTTACGCAGCGACGGAAGTCACCATTGCAGGCGTTCTGCATGAGTACTCGTCCATTGACGGCGTTCAGGAAGATGTGGTCAACATCCTGTTGAACCTCAAGGGCGTGGTGTTCAAGCTCCACAACCGTGATGAAGTCACGCTGAGCCTGCGCAAGGATGGCGAAGGTGTGGTTACCGCACGCGATATCCAGACCCCTCACGACGTGGAAATCGTCAACCCTGACCACGTGATCGCGAATCTGTCGGCCGGCGGCAAGCTGGACATGCAGATCAAGGTCGAGAAGGGCCGTGGCTACGTGCCCGGCAGCCTGCGCCGCTATGCCGACGAGTCGACCAAGTCGATTGGCCGGATCGTGCTGGATGCATCGTTCTCCCCTGTGAAGCGCGTGAGCTACACGGTGGAAAGCGCCCGCGTGGAGCAGCGTACCGACCTGGACAAGCTGGTTGTCGAGATCGAGACCAATGGTGCCATCACTGCCGAAGACGCAGTGCGCGCGTCGGCCAAGATCCTGGTGGAACAGCTGGCGGTGTTCGCGCAGCTGGAAGGTGGCGAGCTGGCTGCGTTCGACGCACCGGCAGGCCCGCGCGGCAATGCCACGTTCGATCCGATCCTGCTGCGTCCTGTGGACGAGCTGGAACTGACCGTGCGTTCCGCCAACTGCCTGAAGGCCGAGAACATCTACTACATCGGTGACCTGATCCAGCGCACCGAGAACGAGCTGCTCAAGACGCCTAACCTGGGTCGCAAGTCGCTCAACGAAATCAAGGAAGTGCTCGCATCGCGTGGTCTCACGTTGGGCATGAAGCTTGAGAACTGGCCACCAGCCGGTCTGGACAAGCGTTAAGTTATAATTCTGGGTTCCCCGAATCGCGGGAACCCGGTTTTTGGTTCCCTTGGATGGGAACAGTGCCTCGGGCAGTACCTTACACGGCTGCCTGATTTAATTTTAAATAAGGAAAAAGCACCATGCGTCACGGTCACGGCCTCCGCAAACTCAACCGCACCAGCTCGCACCGCCTTGCGATGCTGCAGAACATGATGAACTCGCTCATCGAGCACGAAGTCATCAAGACCACCGTTCCCAAGGCCAAGGAACTGCGCCGCGTGATTGAACCCATGATCACCCTGGCCAAGGAAGACTCCGTTGCCAACCGCCGCCTGGCCTTCAACCGCCTGCGCGACCGTGACAGCGTGACCAAGCTGTTCAACGACCTGGGCCCCCGCTTCAAGGTGCGTCCTGGTGGCTACACCCGCATCCTCAAGATGGGTTTCCGTGTGGGCGACAATGCACCCATGGCCCTGGTTGAATTGGTGGATCGTGCTGCAGAAACCGAAAATAATTCGGCAGCAGCTGAATAATAGGGTATAATTTATTTCTTACCGCGCGATGGAGCAGTCTGGTAGCTCGTTGGGCTCATAACCCAAAGGTCGGAGGTTCAAATCCTTCTCGCGCAACCAATATGTAGCGGTCTCCGCTCACAGCAAACGCCCACTTTACCGTGGGCGTTTTTGTTTGTGCCCTGCCATTGCAGTGAGCGGCTTTCCTCTTTGGTGGGGTGTGCATTCCAGGAGGCCTCTTCCATGGACGCAGGTTTTCTGTCCCCGGCCCTGCTGGTGGCGCTCATGGCCTATACAGTTGGTGTTGCAAGCCCTGGCCCCAGCAATCTGGCGATCATGGCGGCCGCCATGTCGCATGGACGGAGGCGTGCCATGGCCCTGGCTACCGGGGTGGTCCTCGGCTCGGTGTTTTGGGGTATGGCCGCTGCACTGGGCATGTCGGCACTCATGCGCAGCTATTCCTGGTCCTTGCTCGTCCTGAAGGTGCTGGGCGGCATCTACATGCTCTGGCTGGCCTGGAAGGCGGCGCATGCCGCATTCACGCCGAATGCCCTGCACGAGGCCTCCGACACCACGGGCGGCGACCACCGCCAGGCTTTTCGGCGCGGCCTGGCGATGCACATGACCAACCCCAAGGCCGTCTTTGTGTGGCTTTCCATCGTCGCTCTCGGCGTGCCCGCCGGCGCCGGACGCAGCCATGCCCTGGCGGTCGTGGCGTGTTGCGCCGGCATCGGAGCTTGTATCTTCATGGGCTATGCCCTGGCATTTTCGACACCGTTGGCACGTGCGGCATACGCCCGCATCCATCGCGCATTCAATGCGCTGCTGGCTGGAGTCTTCGTGTACGCAGGCATCCGGCTGCTGCTGACCCGCTCAGCCGTGAGCTGACGAATCACTGTGCCAGCAGGCAAGTCCGCCCAGACGGCGAAACTCCTGGGTCTTGGTGCCACAGCTGCACGCGGTTGACGGCAGGCTCGGCAGGAGAAGATGGAATTCCTGGGGGCATGGATGATGATCCAGGCCCCGCAGGCAAATCGCCCCTTCAGGCCGGTAGTGCCTGACGCCGGATGAACCGCCCGGCCCGCGCGCCCGTGGCACGACCAGCCGCGGTGTAGCTCAGCACGCCGTTGACCCAAACCTGTTCGATCCCCTCGCTGAACTGCACGGGTTGTTCGTAGCTCGCGGTATCGCGCACGCGCGCCGGGTCGAACACCACGATATCGGCCATGCAGCCGGCTTCCAGCCGCCCGCGCTCGCCGATGCGAAAGCGTTGGGCCGACAGGCCGGTCATCTTGTGGATGGCTTCCTCCAGACGCAGCACGCCCTTCTCGCGCCAGTAGCAGGCCAGCACGCGCGGGAAGGCGCCCCACAGGCGGGGATGCGGCCGCTCGTCATGGGGCAGGCCGTCCGAGCCGATCATGGACAAGGGGTGGGCAATCACGCGCTCTACATCGTCCTCGCGCATCTGGAAGTAGCAGGCACCGCCGGGCTGCAGCCGGTCGCAGGCCGCCTGCTCGGTCGTGTCCCATTCCCGCGCGATGTCCTTGAGGTAACGGCCCACCATTTCCGGGTGTGGCTGGCTGCCGGTGATCAGGATGTCGATCACACCGTCTACCAGGTCGGTGCGCAGCACCGTCGAACCCGCGGTGTAGGGGTACACGTCCAGGCTGATGGGCTGGCCCTTTGCGAGGGACTCGATCAGCGGCAGCGTCTCGCGCGTGCGGCCCCAGTTCGAGGCGCCGGCGCACTTGTGGTGCGACAGCACCAGCGGCAGCCCGGCATGGCGCGCCGTGAGCGCCGCCTCCTGCAGCGCCGGGAGGATGCCGGCGAGTTCGTCGCGGATGTGGGTGGCGTACACGCCGCCATTGCGCGCAGCCACGCTGGCCAGTTCGATCAGCTCGGTGAGGTCGGCCGCGTAGGCTTCCTTGTAGAACACGCCCGATGACAGGCCCAGCGCGCCCGCGTCCATGGCCTCCTGCATGTCGACCGCCATGGCGGCGCGCTCGCTGGCCGTGGCCGCACGGCCCAGCTCGGGCAGGTGGCGCATGCGCAGGGCCGTGTGGCCCAGCAGCGCGGCCACGTTCACGCCGGGCCGCGCGGCATCCACGGCGCGTGCGTAGTCGGCCATGCGCGCGTGGCGGAACTGGCGCTGGCCCAGCAACGACAGCGGCGCCGCCGGTGCATCCGTCACCATGGGGGCCAGCGAGATGCCGCAGTTGCCCACGATCACCGTGGTCACGCCCTGCGACAGCTTGGGCAGCATGTCGGGCGCGTCGATGGCGGCCGCATCGTCGTGCGTGTGCACATCGATGAAGCCGGGTGCGATCACGCGGTCCGTGCAGTCGATGGTCTGTACCTCCATGCCGGCGAACAAGGCCGGGTCGATGGCGCTGGGCGCGGCCAGCGCCACGATGCGCTCGCCTGCCAGCAGCAGGTCGCCCACCCATCCGGGGCGGTCGGTGCCGTCGATGATGGTTCCGTTCTTCAGCAGGGTTGCTTGCGTTGCTGCCATCAATTGTCTTTCTGGCCCGGCTTGTGCATGCCCGGGCCGTGGTCCATGGCGCCCGAATACTCGGCGCTGTCGAATCCGTGTTTGTGCAAAAGCTGCTTGAACTGCTGCAGGCCCCGCGTGGCCACCGGCCCCAACTGCTGCGCCAGGCGCACCATCAGGATCTCGATCACCACCAGGTGGGCCAGGTAGGCCTCGGTGCCCACGCGCATCACCGCATCCTGCGGCACCGACACGGCCAGCACCAGGTCGGCCGTCTCGGCCAGCGGCGTACCGGGTTGGGTCAGCGCGATCACCGTGGCGCCCTGCGAGCGGGCGAAACGCGCCGCCTCCACCGTGTAGGGCATGCGCCCCACGTGCGAGACCACGAAGGCCACGCCCTCGGGGCCCAGGGTGCTGGCAGAGACCAGTTGCTGGTGCGCGTCGAAGATCGCGTTGGCCGTGAGGCCCAGGCGGAACAGCCGGCTCTGCAGCTCGCTGGCCGTGAAGGTCGATGCCGCACCCACCGAGTAGCAGTCGATGCGCCGCGCCTTGGCGAGCTTGGCGGCCACCTGGTCGATCACGTCCACGTCGATGCGCCGGCCCAGCTCGGTCAGCGAGGAGACGGCCGCATGGATGATCTTGCTGGAGACGTCCTGCGCCGTGTCCTCGGCCAGCACGCTGCGGTGCAGATAGGAGCCCGAGACCGCCAGGTCCTGCGCCAGCGCCAGCATGAACTCGCGCACCGAGTCGTAGCCGAAGCTGCGGCAGGTGCGCACGATGGTCGGCATGGACACGCCGGCCTGCTGCGCCAGTTGCTCCACCGTGGCGGCCACGGCAACGCGGGGGTCCTCCAGCACCGCGCGCACCACGCTGCGCTGCGCCTCGGGCAGGCTGTCCTGGCGCTCGCGCAGTTGCTGCAGCAATCCCGGCGTGGGGCTGGGTGGCTGGGTGGAGGACGAGGGCGAAGGAGGCAGGCTGCTGTTCATGCGCTTCTCCGCGTCTCAGAACCGGGTGCTGATGGCACCCGTGATGGCGCCATCGTCTTCCACCAGCGGCATCCAGCGCCACTTGTCGAAGGTGGTGCAGGGGTGCGAGATACCCAGCGCCACGCGGTCGCCCACACGGGGCGCAGCGGCGTCGCCGGCTGCGGCATCGAAGCGCAGGTAGGCATGCTGGTCGTTCAAGGCGCTCACGCTCCAGCCGGCAGGGGCGACCGCCGCCGAGCGCTCGCCGCGCCGCGCCAGCTGCACCGGGATGGGCATCTCCAGGTCGTAGGAGATGTCGCGGCGCCCGCAGGTCAACAGGGCCAGGCCCGGCTCCGGCACCGACTGCACCATGGCCCAGACCGTGAGGGCCGGGCGCAGCGAGGCATCGAGCCCTTCGCGCTGCTCCACGTTCTTGAGGAAGCGCGCGTAGTTGCCATGGTCGTGCGTCACATAGCAGCCCGAGCGCAGCACGCCCTCCACGGGGCGTGACAGGCCCTGGGCCTGCAGCAGCGGCACCACCAGGTCGAACACGGCCGAGCCGCCGGCCGTGAGCAGGATGCGCTCGCTGGCGAACAGGTGCGCTGCGTCGCAGGTGCGGGCGACCTCCAGCACGCGGCGCACCAGGGCGGTCACTTCACGTGCGTCATGGTCGTTGTCGCAGCGCGCCACGCCGCCCTCGTAGCATTCGATGCCATCGAACTGCACCGCCTTCGAGGCCGCCAGTGCGCGCACCAGTGCCAGAGCCTCGTCCAGCGTGCGGCAGCCGGTGCGCTGACCGGGGACGCCCATCTCCAGCAGCACGTTGAACACCCGGGCACTGCCGCGGCGCTGCTTCCAGTCCTCGACCAGCGTGAGCTGCGCGAGCGAATCCACGAGGAACCACACTGTGAGATCGGCGTGGCGCGCCAGCAGTGCATCGAGCGCATCCAGGTCGGCATCGCAGACCACCTGGTTGGCGATGATGACGCGGCGCGCACCGGCTTGCACCCCCACCGCGACCTGGAAGGCCGTGGCGAAGGTCAGGCCCCAGGCACCGCCCGCCAGCTGCTGTGCAAAGAGCTCGGGCGACATGGTGGTCTTGCCGTGCGGCGCCAGCGCAATGCCCTTGCGCGCCGCGAAATCCTGCATCCAGGCCAGGTTGTGTGCCAGAGCCGTGCGGCTCAGCACCGCCAGGGGGAACGCCAGGTCGTCGGCCAGCACGTTCCAGCCGCGCGCGGCGATCTCGCTGGCGCGGCAGGGCGCTGCGGCGAGGGGATAGCTCTTGCAGGAGGCGTCCAGGGTGAAGTCAGTGGTGGTGCTCATGGTGTGTTTTCATGTTGCGAGCGCGCAGCCAGGCTGCACAGTCAGATGTCGTCGCGCCAGCAGGCCTTCCAGTGCTCGGTGCCCACGGGGCGCAGGGCCATGTCGGCGCTGGCGCATTCAGCCACCGCGTGCGGGCAGCGTGTGCGGAACACGCAGCCCGACGGCGGGTTGGCGGGGCTGGGCAGGTCGCCCTGCAGCAGCGGAATGGTACGCCGCTGCGCCGGATCGGGGATCGGCGCGGCCGCCAGCAGGGCGCGTGTATAGGGGTGGGCCGGCTGTGCATACAGTGCGCTGGTGGGCGCGATCTCCATCACCCGGCCCAGGTAGAGCACCACCACGCGGTCGCACAGGTACTCCACCACGTCCAGGTCGTGCGAGATGAACAGCAGGGTCAGGCCCAGCTGCTCCTTGAGGTCGCCCAGCAGGTTCACCACCTGCGCCTGGATCGACACGTCCAGCGCCGACAGCGGCTCGTCCGCCACGATGAAGTTCGGCTGCACCGCCAGTGCGCGCGCAATGCCGATGCGCTGGCGCTGCCCGCCCGAGAACTCGTGCGGAAACCGGTCCGCATGCTCGGGCCTGAGGCCCACCTGCGTGAGCAACTCCTGGATGCGCGGCTGGCGTGCCGCGCCGCGCGCCTGCTTGTGCGTGTCCAGTGCCTCACCCAGCACTTCGCGGATGCGCATGCGCGGGTTCAGGCTGGCATACGGGTCCTGGAAGATGATCTGGATCTTGGAACGCAGCGGGCGGAACTGGCCCTGGCTCATCCCCGCCAGATCCTGCCCACCGGCGTCGCCGCCGTGGTACAGCATCTGCCCGGCCGTCGGGTCCACCAGCCGGGTCAGCAGGCGGCCGATGGTGCTCTTGCCCGAGCCCGACTCGCCCACCAGGCCCAGGGTCTCGCCGCGCCGGATGGCAAAGCTCACATCGTCCACCGCACGCACCGGGTGCGTGCCGCTGCCGAAGTATTTGCGCAGCCCGCGCACTTCGATCAGGTTGTCGCTGGCAACGGCGCTCATGCGGCCACCTCTTCGTGCGTTTCCTGGCCCACGCGGATGCAGCGCACCCTGCGGTTGGCGCCGCCATCGTCGGACAGGGCGGGCATGCGCGCATCGCAGGCCGCGATGCGGCGCTCGCAGCGCGGCGCAAAGGCGCAGCCCGGCGGCGGCGCCAGCGGGCTCGACACCTGGCCCGGTATGGCCACCAGGCGCGGGCGCTGCCCGGCCACGGCGGTGGCATGGCGCCGCGCGACCCCAGGCAGGCAGGCCAGCAGTCCGCGTGTGTAGGGGTGCTCGGGCTGCGCGAACAATTCGTGCACCGGGGCCGATTCGACGATGCGGCCCGCGTACATCACGGCCACGGCATCGGCGTACTGCGCCACCACGCCCAGGTTGTGGGTCACGAACAGCATGCCCATGCCCGTCTCCTTCTGCAGCCGCCCCATGAGCGCCAGGATCTGCGCCTGGATGGTCACGTCCAGCGCGGTGGTCGGCTCGTCGGCGATCAGCAGCGTGGGGCTGCAGGCCATGGCCAGCGCAATCATCACACGCTGGCGCATGCCGCCCGAGAGCTGGTGCGGGTACTCGTGCACGCGCTGTTTCGCCGCCGGTATCTCCACCAGCTCCAGCATGCGCTGGGCGTGGGCCAGGGCGGCCTTGCGGTCGAGCTTCAGGTGCAGGCGCACCGACTCGGCGATCTGCTCGCCCACGGTCAGCACCGGGTTCAGGCTGGTCATGGGCTCCTGGAAGACCATGGCGATCTCGTTGCCGCGCAGCGCGCGGCGCTCGGCCTCGGGCAGGGCCAGCAGGTCCACGCGCCGGCCATCGCGCCGGGTGAACCAGGCCTGGCCGCCCACCTGCGCCTGCGAGGTCTTGGCGTGCAGGCCCATCAGCGACAGGCTGGTGACGGACTTGCCCGAGCCCGACTCGCCCACCAGCGCCAGCGTCTGGCCCGGGTGGATGGCAAAGGACACGTCGGCCACGCTCTGGATGCGGCCGGCGTCGGTGGCGAACGAGGTGGACAGGCCCTGCACTTCGAGCCGGGCAGCCGTGGGGGTGGTCATGGGTGGGTTGCCTTCGTAACGCGCTCGCCAGGGGCGGGCGCTTGCGTGGGTCGGTGAAAGAAGCTCATGCGGCCTTCTTGAGCTTGGGGTCGAGCAGGTCGCGCACACCGTCGCCCAGCATCTGCAGCGACAGGGCGGTGAACACGATGGCCAGGCCCGGGTAGAGAATGGTCCAGAACGCGCGGTCGGCCGACTCCAGGCTGCCCGCGATCATGGTGCCCCAGGTGGGGATGTCGGGCGGCACGCCCACGCCCAGGAAGGACAGGCCCGCCTCGGCCAGGATGGCATAGGCGAAGATGAAGGTCACCTGCACCAGGATGGGCGAGACCAGGTTGGGCAGGATGTGCTTGAGCAGGATGCGCGGCGTGCGCACGCCCAGGGCGCGTGCCGCGTCCACGAACAGCAGCTCGCGCAGCACCAGGGTGCTGGCCCGCACCACGCGTGCCACGCGCGGCGTGTAGACGATGACCAGCGCCAGCATCACGTTCCACAGCGAGGCGCCCAGGATGGACACCAGCGCAATCCCCAGCAGGATGTCGGGGAAGGACATCATCGCGTCCACCACGCGCATCAGCGGTGCGTCCAGGCGCCGAAAGAAGCCCGCGAACATGCCCAGCAGCGTGCCGAACAGCACGGCGCCCGCCGCGGTGAGCCCGCCGATCAGCAGCGAATAGCGCGCGCCATGCACGATGCGCAGCATCACGTCGCGCCCCAGCTCGTCGGTGCCGGCCCAGTGCGCGGCCGAAGGCGCGTTCAGGCGCTCGCTGATCGAGATGGCGTTGGGGTCGGCATCCGACACCCAGGGGAACACCGTGGCCACTACGACCACCAGCGCCAGCACGATGGCCGAGGCCAGCACCACCTTGCGGGCGAACAGCTTGCGTGCCAGCGGCAGCCAGTAGTCACGGAGATTGCGGATCAGGCGTTGCCACATATCATTTGCCCTCCAGCCGGATGCGCGGATCGACCAGCGTGTACAGAAAATCGATGGCCAGGTTGATGAACACATAGATCGCCGCAATCACCAGCAGCGTGCCCTGGATCACCGGGTAGTCGCGGCGCAGCACGGCGCGCACCACCAGGTTGCCCACGCCGGGCAGGTTGAACACCGTCTCCGTCACCACCGTGCCGCCGATCATCAGCGCCAGCGTCAGGCCGAGCACGGTGACGATGGGCACCAGCGCATTGCGCAGCACATGCTTGACCATCACCGTGCGCTCGGCCAGGCCCTTGGCGCGTGCGGTGCGCACATAGTCCTCGCCCAGGATGTCGAGCATGGAGGCGCGCGTGAAGCGGATGATCAGCGCCGAGTTCAGCAGCCCCAGCACCAGCGCCGGCAGCAAGAGGTGCGACAGGCGCTCGGCCAGCGGCGACGACGGATCGCCATAGCCCGATGCCGGGAACCAGCCGAGCTTGACCGCGAACAGCTGGATCAGGATCAGCCCGAGCCAGAAGCTGGGCACGCTGGCGCCCAGCATGGCCACGCCGCTCAGCGCCTGGTCACCCGCGCTGCCGCGCCAGATGGCCGCCGCCATGCCGCAGGGAATGCCGATCAGCGCCGCGATGCCCACCGCGAACAGTGCCAGGAACAGCGTGGGCTCGGCGCGCTCCAGCAGCGCCTGCGCCACCGGGCGCTGCAAGAAGATGGACTGGCCCAGGTTGCCCTGCAGCAGCTCGCCCACCCACAGCACGAACTGCGTGGGCAGGGGCTTGTCCAGCCCGTACTGCGTGCGCGCCGCGGCGATGTCGGCGGCCGTGGCCTGGTCGCCCAGCAGCAGCGCCACCGGGTCGCCCGAGGCTAGGCGCGTGAGCGCGAACACCAGCACCGCGACGAGGGCCAGCACCACTAGGGCGCCGCCCAGGCGGTTCATCAGAAAACGCATGGCAACGAACCTTCGCTCTGGGGCTTACTTGGTGAGGCCCGTGTTCCAGAAGAACGGCCAGATCGCCGGGGTGTAGCCCTCGAGCTTGGCCGAGCGCGCCGACAGGCTGTTGAACTTGCCCACTTCGATGAAGGGCACCTCGTCGTACACCACCTGCTGCACGGCAGCCCACAACGGGCCGCGCTTGGCGACATTGGTCTCCTGGTTGAAGGCCGTGAGCGTGGCCTTCTTGGCGGGCGAATCCCACCAGCCCGGTGCACCGTCACCCAGTTGCGGCGGCGAGAGCATGGGTTCGGGGAACAGGCCCGAGTGCGTGAAGTACACGTCCCACAGCTTGGGGTCGTTGCGCCGCTGCACCAGCGTGGCCCAGTCCACCACCTGCAGCTCGGTCTTGAAGCCGGCCTTCTTGAGCTGCTCGGCCATCACCAGCGCCATGTTGTAGTGGAACTCGTACTGCCGGCTGGCCATGATGCGCACCGGCTGGCCGTTGTAGCCGGCCTTGGCCGCCTGGTCCTTGGCGGCCTGCGGGTTGCGCTCGTTGTACAGCTTGCTGCCAGCGTCGGCGTAGTAGGGCGTGCCCTTGGGGAAGAAGTTGGGCTCCACCACGAAGAAGCGGTTGTCGCCAAAGCCGGCGGCCAGCAGCTCGCCTGAGCCCACGGCGGTCTGCACGGCGCGGCGCAGCGGCTGCGCGGCCAGCACGCCCTCCTTGGTGTTGAAGACGATGTAGGGGAAGCCGAAGTTCTTGGTCACGATGGGCACCACGGCTGGCGCGCCCTTGTCGATGCGGCCTGCCGCTTCCACGGGCAGCAGGTCGGCGTACTGGAACTGGCCCGACAGGGCGCCTTCCACGCGCGTGTTGGCATTGGGCACGGGCACGAAGCGCAGCTCGTCGAGCAGAGCCTCGCGGCGGCCGGCGTAGCCGCTCGGGGCCTCCTTGCGGGCGCTGTAGGTGTCGTGGCGTACCAGCACCGTGAACTGGTCGGGGCGGCGCTCCTTGAACTTGTAGGGGCCGGTGCCGATGAAGTCCTTGAGCTGCGGCGCGATGCTCTCCTTGGCCATGATGGCCGCCATGCCGCTGGGCAGCGCCAGCTGGGCCAGCAGCGGCGCGTAGGGCGCCTTGAGCTTGAGCTCCACCGACAGCGGGCCCTTGGCGGTGAGCGAGGCCACCTCCTTGCCCACGGCCTTGCCGCGCGGCGACAACTCCATCCAGCGCTGCAGCGAGGCCACCACGTCCTCGGCGTTCAGGTCGCGGCCGTTGTGCAGCTTCACTTCCTTGCGCAGCGCGATGGTGTAGGTCAGCCCGTCCTTGGACACGGTGGGCAGACCCTCGGCCAGCATGGGTGCCACGGCCCAGTTCGCGTCAAAGGTGTACAGCGGCTCGTACACGTGCTGCATGATGGTGCCGACCAGGTCGGCCGTGCTCACCATGGGGTCCAGCCCCTGCGGTTCGCCGACCATGGCCAGGTTGGCCGCGCCGCCCTTGGCGGGGGCGGCCTGGGCGGCCGTGCCCGACCCCAGGGCCACGAGCACGGCCGCACTGGCGGCCAGGCCCAGAACACTGCGCCGGGCGGCCTGTACAGGCATTCCGGGCGTCAACCAATCGCGGATGGATGAGGATTGCATCGTGGCTCCATAAGTAATAACATTACATTTTTCATCGTAGATTACCCTTTTGTGAAAGTCAAACGGGTTTTTTAGGATGTTTGATGTAAATAATTTACACAAGGAGCTTGATCCATGAGCCACGTAGAACTGCTGGGCCAGTCCCCCATCGCCTCCGACCGCCAGGCGCGCCCCCTGTCCCCCGCCACGCGCGCCGGCGACTTCGTCTTCGTCTCGGGCCAGGTGCCCACGGACGACCAGGGCCAGGTCATCGTCGGCGGCATCGAGGCGCAGACGCGCCAGGTGTTCCAGCGCGTCAAGGACGCCCTGGCACTGGCCGACTGCACTCTGGCCGATGTGGCCAAGGTCAGCGTCTGGCTGGCCGATGCGCGCGATTTCGGCAGCTTCAACCGTGTCTACATGGAGTGCTTTGGCGAGCACCGCCCGGCACGCTCGACGGTGGAGTCGCGCCTCATGATCGACGCCAAGGTCGAGATCGACGTCACCGCCTACAAGCCCCGTGCCTGACCACCCCGCACCATCGGTGGGCAAAGCCTTCGACGTGGCCGCGCTCGGCGAGGCCATGGTCGAGTTCAACCAGGTCCACCCCGGCCAGCCGCAGTACCTGCGCGGCTTCGGGGGCGACACCAGCAACGCCGCCATCGCCGCCGCACGGGCCGGCGCCCGCGTGGCCTACCTCACGCGCGTCGGGCAGGATACGTTCGGCCAGGCCCTGGCCACGCTGTGGCGCACCGAGGGCGTGGACGTGCGTGGCGTGCAGAGCGATGGCGAGCACCCCACCGGCATCTATTTCGTCACACACGGGGCGAATGGGCACGAGTTCAGCTACCTGCGCGCGGGCTCGGCAGCCAGCCGCATGACGCCGCAGTGGCTGTCCGGCGAGCCCGCTGCCGTGCTGCGCGCCGCACGCATCCTGCACCTGTCGGGCATTTCGCTGGCCATCTCGCCGCAGGCCTGCGATACCGCCTTCGAGGCCATGCGTCTCGCGCGCGAGGCCGGCACCCGGGTGGCCTTCGACTCCAACCTGCGCCTGAAGCTCTGGCCGCTGGCGCGGGCCCAGGCCTGCATCGCGCAGGCGGTGGCGCTGTGCGACATCTTCCTGCCCAGCCTGGAGGACATGCAGGCCCTGACCGGCCTGACCGATCCCGATGCCATCGCCGACTGGGGCCACGCGCGCGGCGCTGCCACGGTGGTGCTCAAGCTCGGTGCCGAGGGGGCCCTGGCCAGCGATGGCCAGCGCAGGGAGCGCATCGCGGGCCTGCGCGTGACCCCGGTGGACGCCACGGGCGCGGGCGACTGTTTCTGCGGCAACCTGCTGGCCCGCATGGCGAAGGGCGACGACGTGTTCACTGCGGCGCGCTATGCCAATGCCGCCGCCGCGCTGGCCGTGCAGGGCTATGGCGCCGTGGCGCCGCTGCCTTACGCGCGCCAAGTGCAGGTGACGGCTTGATGTAAGGGGAGCGTGGCAATAGTCGCAGCGTCAGGAAACTGGCGCGACCTGGGCGAGTGCCCCCGCGCAAGGGCCGCCCCGCCGCGCTGGGGGCGTCCCCCCTCTGGGGGGAAGACGCGAAGCGGCTCAGAGGGGCTACCCCATTACGCAGCGAACAGGTCGGACCGGGCCGCCTTGGTGATGGCCGCCACGCAGGGGTGGCTGATGCGCCGCTCCACCGAGATCGCGAAGAACTCCTCGACCAGCTCCGTGGAGCGCCCGATCACCTCGACCCCGAACTGGGCCTGCGTCTCCTCCTCCAGCACCGTGGGCGAGGTGAACACCCCGCGCCCCTCGCGCCCGAAGGCGTTCATCAGCGCGCTGTCGTCGAACTCCCCCACCAGGCGTGGCTGCAGCTGGTGCTTGTTGAACCAGTGATCGAGCTGCTGGCGCACCGAGGACATGGGCCCCTGGATCAGCATCGGCGCGCCATGCAGGCACTTGGGGAAGGGTCCTTGCAGCTGGCTGCGCAGGGCCGGTGCGCAGAAGAAGCTCATGGAGCTGGTGCCCAGGCCGTGGTTGAAGGCCTTGACGCCGATCTTCTTGGACACCGGCTCGTCCGCCAGCACCAGGTCCAGCCGGTTCAGGCTCAGCTGCGCCACCAGCTCGGGGAACTTGCCCTCGTGGCAGGTCATGTGCACCTGTTCGGCCAGGCCCATTGCCGGCTCCAGCAGGCGGTAGGCGACCGATTTGGCCACCGAATCCGCCACGCCCACGCGGAACTCCAGCGGGCGCGACTGCCCGCGCGCCAGGCGGATGGACTTTTCCAGCTCGTCGCCCAGCGCGAAGATCTGCTCCGCATAGCCCAGCGCCACGCGGCCTTCGCTGGTCAGCTCCAGCCCCCGGCCGCGCTTCTTGAACAGGTCGTGGCCCAGCCATTCCTCCAGCTGCTTGATCTGGCCCGACAGCGTCTGCGGCGTGGTGTTGAGCTGCTCGCCGGCGCGCATGATGCCGCCCGCCTTGGCCGTGGTCCAGAAGTAGCGCAGGTGCTTGAAGTTCATGCCGTCTCCTTGATACTTCGTAAAAATCGAAGTAAAAATCTCGATAAATCGAATATACGCGAAGTGTCAAGATCCCTACAGTACGTTCATGGACAGATCGCGGAACGCCCCTTCGGGCACCGAACCCTGGCCATACACCGTTCACAAGGAGTCAAAGATGCGGATCACCACCAGAGGACAACTCGCAGTCTCGGCCATGACCGATCTGGCCCTGCGCCAGAAAATGCGGCCCGTGGCCCTGTCGACGATCAGCGCGCGCCAGGGCACCTCGCTGTCTTACCTGGAGCAGCTGTTCAGTGCGCTGCGGCGCGCCGGGCTCGTGGATAGCACGCGCGGCCCCGGAGGCGGCTATACCCTCGCACGCAACACGGACGAGATTTCCGTGGCCGAGATCATCCTGGCGGTCGAGAACCTGAAGGCCGATGACATCCAGAACATGGCGCCCGGCCAGGCCGCGCAGGTGAAGTCGATGACGGGTGAGCTGTGGTCCACCTTCAACGCCCGGGTGATGGAATACCTGCAGTCGGTCACCCTGCAGGACCTCGTTGCCCAGCAGCTGGAGAAGGGCGTGGTCCCGCAAGAGGCCGTGCCCGCGGCCCCGCGGCCCAAGCTGAGCGCCAAGCCCCGCCCCCTGATGGCGCGGGTCGGGGTGCCCAACTCGGTCTTTGCCCTCGGCACGATCCCGTTGCTGCAGCGCCGCTGAGGGGGCGGCGCGCCGCCTCGGCGCGGCGCTCCTGGTGCGCCCGGAGCGCCGCCGTGGCTACAGCTGGTGGGCGAGCTGCTTGATGCCGCGAATGAGCATCTCCACGGAGATGGCCACCAGGATCAGCCCCATGAGGCGCTCGAAGGCCATGACCACGCGTTCGCCCAGCAGGCGCTGGATGCGCTCGGCCATCAGCAGCACGACCGCGCACACCGCCATGGTCACGCACAGCGCGCCCACCCATTCCAGCCGCCGCTCGGGCGCCTGGGCCACGAGCAGCATCACCGTGGCCATGGCCGACGGCCCCGCCAGCGCGGGGATGGCCAGCGGCACGATCAGGGGTTCTCCGGGCAGCTCGGTCTGCGGCCCGGTGTCCGGCGGAAAGATCATGCGCAGCGCGATCAGGAACAGCACGACCGCGCCCGCGATCTGCAGCGACAGGTCGCTCAGGTTCATGACCTGCAGGAACTGGGCCCCGAAGAACAGGAACACCAGCAGCAGCGCGAATGCGATCAGCACCTCCCGCAGGATCACGCGGGCGCGGCGCTCGGGGGCCACGCCGCGCAGGGCATTGGCGAAGATGGGGATGTTGCCCAGCGGATCCGTGATCAGCAGGAGCAGGATGGTGGCGGACGCGAAGGTGTAGCTCACGCGGCGTACACCCCATCGAGCGACCGGAAACCCTTGATCTCGATCGGGTTGCCGCTCGGGTCGTGGAAGAACATGGTCCATTGCTCGCCGGGCTCGCCCTCGAAGCGTACCTGCGGCTCCAGCACGAAGGCCGTGCCTGCCGCCTTCAGCCGTGCGGCCAGCGCATGCCACTCGGGCAGCTCCAGGATGGCGCCGAAATGCGGCATGGGCACCATGTGGTTTCCCACGTGGCCGGTGGGGGCGCTGGCGAAAGGCGCTCCCAGGTGCAGGGAGATCTGGTGGCCAAAGAAGTCGAAGTCCACCCAGGTGTCGGTGCTTCGGCCCTCCTGGCACCCCAGCACGCCGCCGTAGAAGCGGCGCGCGGCGTCCAGGTCGGTGACGTGAAAGGCGAGGTGAAAGAGGCTGCGCATGCGCACAGGATAGCAGCGGGATTTGCGCCACGCACGGGTTCCGGCGCCGCCGCCCCCGCGCCACAATGCCGCATCTTCCCCAACTGCACCGCGCTTGCCGCGCGCACACCGCCATGCCTGCTCCTTTCCCCGACTACCAGCGCTACGAGACGCTGAACATCACCCGCCGCGGCGCCGATGGCGCGGTGCTGGACATCCAGATGCGCGCGCTGAACGGCAAGCTGCCCACGGCGGGCCATGTGGGCCACCGCGAGCTGTGCGGGGTCTGGCGCGACGTGAGCGACGACGACAGCGTCCGCTGCGCCGTGCTGCGCGGCGAAGGCGCGGGCTTCTCGGGCGGGGGCGACCTGGCCATGGTGCAGGACATGACCGAGGATTTCGAGTTGCGCTGCCGCATCTGGAAGGAAGCGCGCGACCTGGTCTACAACATCGTGCACTGCGACAAGCCCATCGTCTCGGCCATCCACGGCCCGGCCGTGGGCGCGGGCCTGGTGGCGGGCCTGCTGGCCGACATCTCCATCGCGGCGCGTGGCGCGAAGATCGTGGACGGCCACACCCGCCTGGGCGTGGCGGCCGGCGACCACGCGGCCATCGTGTGGCCGCTGCTGTGCAGCATGGCCAAGGCCAAGTACTACCTGCTGCTGTGCGACCCGGTGAGCGGCGAGGAGGCCGAGCGCATCGGCCTCGTATCGCTGGCCGTGGACGAGGCCGAGCTGCTGCCGCGCGCCTACGAGGTGGCCGACCGGCTGGCGGCCGGCTCGCAGACCGCCATCCGCTGGACCAAGCATGCGCTCAACCAGTGGCTGCGCCAGGCGGGCCCGATGTTCGAAACCTCGCTGGCGCTCGAATTCATGGGCTTTGGCGGCCCCGACGCCCGCGAGGGCGTGGCGTCCCTGCGCGAGAAGCGCGCCCCCAAGTTCTGACCACCAGCTGCACGCGGCGCGCAGTGCCCGCGCCCCTTCGCTCCCGTCCGCGCCAACATCCACAGCCGCGTGAAACTGGTGCGGCCCCATGCCAGTGCACCCGTGGATCCGGCTTGACCGGTCCACCGGGTGCATCCCCCTCCGGGGGAAGCCGCGCAGCGGCTCAGGGGGCTTCGCTCAAGCTTCACTTCCTCGCCAGCATGTCGGCGGTGTTCGTCTTGCGGTCGGCGTTCACGCGCTGCACGTGCGGTCGTTCGGCCATGCGCGCGAGGTAGTCGCGCACGGGCAGCGCGGCCAGGTAGTCGCGGCCATAGATGATCTTGGTGGCCGAGCTCACCAGTGGCAGGTGAACGATGGCCGCGCAATCGGCCATGGTGAACGTGTCGCCCGCCACGTAAGGGCTGAATTTCGCCAGCTGGCCGAACGCCGCGATGTTCTTCTCCAGCTGCGCGCCCACCTTGTCGCGGGCGGCCTCGCTCACGCTGCCGCCAAAGAAGGCCTGGGGGTACAGGTTGCGCGCCACCAGCTCCAGGTGCAGTTCCAGGAACGTGATCAGCTCGCGCACCTTGGCGGCCTGATAGGGGTCCGCGGGCAGCAGGGCGGGCTGGGGGTGGGCCATCTCGATGTAGTCGGCGATCACGGCCGATTCGCACAGTGGCCCGTGGGGGGTGCGCAGGTAGGGCACCTTGCCCAGCGGGCTGGCGCTGCGGTCGGTCTCGCCGACCCAGGCCAGCTCCTCGGTGAAGGGCAGGCCCTTTTCGAGCAGGGCGAGCTTGGCCTTGTTGTAGTAGTTGCTGGCGGAAAAGCCGCAGAGTGTGAGCATGGTGGAGTCTCCTTTGTAGTTGTGGATGACAGGCGCATGGTAGGCGGGCGCTCCTGCCGCGTCCGTCGCGCAGATGACCCTGATCAAGGCGGCCGGGGCCGGGCCACCTACAATCACCCTGCCATGCCTTCCTCCCTGCAAACCATCCGCGGCCTTCGCTGGCTCGCCCGCCTTGTGCTGGCGTGGTTTGTCCTGTCCATCGGCGTGGCCGTGGCCTCGCCCCTGGTCAACCCCCAGGCGATGGAGCTGATCTGCTCGGGATCGGGCGCGATCAAGCTGCTGGTCAAGACCGACGATGGCATGCAGGAGATGTCCAGCCACACGCTGGATTGCCCCCTGTGCGCGCATGTCGGCGCTCCACCTCCCGTGTCCCAGGCCCGGCTGCCTGTGGTTCACCCCCTGGCGCACGCCCTGCGCCCCATCCCCGCCGCGCACATCGCTGCGCGCACCGCCGCGCCGCTGCCGCCGCGCGGGCCCCCCGCTTTCTCCTGAAATTGCTATTTGTTTGATAGCTGTTCGCGCTTGATGAGTAAGCGCTGACGGCCTATTTGGCTTGAAATTCAGGAGTTCCCATGCGCAAAAGCCGCATGGCGCTGGCCGTGGCCGGCGCCTTTCCCCTTGCCCTGTCCTGGGCCGTGCCCGCGTGGGCCCAGACCGCTGACAGCAGCACGCCCGTCAAGGAGCTGGGCGTGGTCACCATCCGCGGCGGCCAGCCCACGTCGCTGCCCACGCAGATTCCCACCACCATCGAGGGCGTGACGCGCGAGCAGATCGAGCACTCGATCAACGCCACCGACAGCGAAGACGCCCTCAAGTACCTGCCCAGCCTGCTGGTGCGCAAGCGCTACATCGGCGACTACAACCACGCCGTGCTGTCCACCCGCGCCTCGGGCACGGGCAACCCGGCGCGGTCCATGGTGTTCGCCGACGGCATCCTGCTCTCCAACTACCTGGGCAACGGCCCCACCAACGCGCCGCGCTGGATGCTGGTCACGCCCGAGGAGATTGAGCGCGTGGACGTGCTCTACGGCCCGTTCTCCGCCGCCTACGCAGGCAACTCGGTGGGCGCGGTGGTGGACTATGTGACGCGCATGCCCACAAAGTTCGAGGCGCATGCGCAGGTGAGCTACCAGCACCAGCCGTTCGATCTGTACGGCACCAGCGCCACCTACGCGGGCAAGCAGGTCAGCGCCTCGGTGGGCAACAAGAATGGCGACTGGTCGTGGTTCCTCAACTTCAACAAGACCGACAGCGAGGGCCAGCCGCTCACCTTCCCCACGCGCCTCGTGTCTGCAGGCGCCGTGGGCCATGCAGGCACACCGGTGACGGGTGCTGTGCTGGGCGACAACCGCGGCAACCAGCCCTGGTACCTGCTGGGCACGGCCACGCAGTACCACACGCAGCAAGACCACATCAAGGCCAAGATCGCCTACGACGTCTCGCCCACCGTGCGCGCGGCCTACACCCTGGGCTGGTGGCACAACGAATCCGAAGGGCACCCCGCCAGCTACCTGCGCGACGCCAACGGCAATGCGGTGTACGGCGGCACGGTCAACATCAACGGCCGCTCGTACACGCTGGCGCCCACCGACTTCAATGTGTCCAACGAGAACCTCACGCACTTCATGCACGGGCTCTCGGTCAAGAGCCACACGCAGGGCGCGTTCGACTGGGAAGTGGCCGCCAGCCTGTACGACTACCAGACCGACACCCTGCGTGCCGCGACGGTGGCGATGCCCGCCGCGTTGCATGGCGGCGCGGGCCGCATCGTCAACGGCAAGGGCACGGGCTGGAACACGCTGGCCGCCAAAGGCACCTGGCGGCCGGAGGGCGTCCAGGGCGCGCACATCGTGGACTTCGGCCTGCAGCGCGACAGCTACCAGCTGCGCACGGTGGAGAACGCCACGGCGAACTGGATCAACGGCGCTGCGGGCGCCCGCAACCAGGCGTTCAACGGCGACACACAGCTGCTGGGCCTGTGGGCGCAAGACACCTGGAAGATCGCGCCCCAATGGAAGGCCGTCCTGGGCGCCCGCGCCGAACGCTGGAGCGCCAGCCACGGCCAGACCGGCAACGCCACCACCACGGTGAACCACCCCGGGCGCAACGAGACGTACTTCTCGCCCAAGGCCGCCGTGGCCTGGCAGGCCAGCGACCTGTGGGTGCTGAAAGCCTCCACCGGCCGCGCGGTGCGCATGCCCACCGTGGCCGAGCTGTACCAGGGGGGCATCAGCGGCAGCGGCACGCTCATCAACAACGACCCGAACCTGAAACCCGAAAAGAGCTGGACCACCGAGCTCACGGCCGAGCGGGACATGGGCAGCGGGCTGCTGCGCCTGACCGCGTTCTTTGAGCGCACCAGGGACGCGCTGTATTCGCAGACCAACGTGCTCGTCACGCCCAACGTGACCAACGTGCAGAACGTGGACGCCATCCGCACCAAGGGCATCGAGCTGTCGTACCAGGCCGCCAATGTGCTTCTGCGTGGGCTCGACCTCGGGTCAAGCCTGACCTGGACGGACTCCAGGATCACCCGCAACGACAAGTTCCCCGCCAGCGTGGGCAAGTGGCAGCCGCGCATCCCCGAGTGGCGCGCGAGTGCCGTGGCCACGTACCGGCCGGACGACAAATGGTCGTACACCCTGGGCGCGCGCTACAGCGGCAGGCAGTACAGCACGCTGGACAACACCGATGTGAACGGTTTTGCCTACCAGGGCGCGAGCCGCTACTTCACCACCGACGTGCGCGTGCGCTACCAGATCACCAAGCAGGTGAGCGCCGCCGTGGGCATCGACAACCTCAACAACTACCAGTTCTGGAACTTCCACCCCTACCCGCAGCGCACCTACATGGCAGAACTAAAGATAACCCCCTGAGCGGCTTCGCCGCATCCCCCAAGGGGGACGCCTCCAGCGGCCCGGCGAAGCCGGTTCCGCGGCGGCGCTCGCCTCGGGCGCGCCAGTATTGAATGCAATGAATCGTTGAAACGAAAGGTCTGAATATGAAATCAAATACTATGAAAAATATAGCGGCTACCGCTTTGCTGTTAAGCGCTGCAGGCATTTTGGGCTCTGCATCCGCCCATGTGGTGCTCGAATACCAGGTGGCCCCGGCGGGCGCCAGCTACAAGGCGAGCTTCAAGGTCGGCCACGGCTGCGGCGCGTCGCCCACGCGGCAGATCGCGGTGGACATCCCGGCCGGCATGCGCGGCGCGCGCCCCATGCCCAAGCCGGGCTGGACGCTCGATGTGCAACGCGACAAGCTGGCCCAGCCGTACACCAGCCACGGCCGCAGCATCACCGAGGACGTGGTGCGCATCACCTGGACGGCCAAGACGCCGGAGGACATGCTGCAAAGCGCGCACTACGATGAGTTCGTGCTCGTGGCCCAGGCGCCCGAGCAGGCGGGCACCGTGTACTGGCCCGTGCGCCAGGCCTGCGCCGAAGGCCGGAACGACTGGACTGACGTGCCCAAGGCGGGCCAGAAACTTTCGGACCTGAAGTCCCCTGCGGCGGCGCTGGAGATTCTGCCCACGGGCGGCGGCGTTGCCCACCATCATTGACAGTCAGGCCCACGGGCTTGTTCCATCCAATTTTCCTTCTGATATCCGAAAGACATCCATCATGAAAAAACTGCTTCGCACCGCCGCCCTCGTTTCCACACTGGCCGCGACCTTGGCCAGCGCCCCTGCTGCGTGGGCACAGACCGCCGCCGCCGTCAAGGTCGAAGGCGCCTGGGCGCGCGCCAGCGTGCAGGGCCAGAAGGGCACCGGCGCCTTCATGCAGCTGACCGCCCGGGACGGCGCCCGCCTGGTGCGCGCCGAGTCGCCCGCTGCGGGCGTCACCGAGGTGCACGAGATGAAAATGGAAGGCGACGTGATGAAGATGCGCGCCGTGCCCGCGCTGGACCTGCCCGCGGGCAAGACCGTGGAGCTCAAGCCCGGTGGCTACCACGTCATGCTGCTGGACCTGAGGGCCCCGCTGGCCAAGGACAGCTCGGTGCCCATCACGCTGGTGTTCCAGGACGCCAAGGGCGCGGAGAGCAAGCTGGAACTGAGCGTGCCCGTGGGCACGTCGGCGCCCGGCGGCGCCAAGGCGCATGAGCACAAACACTGAGGATTTGGCCTGCGCCACTGCCTTCGCGGCCGCAACGCATTGGAGTAAGCTGTGACCCCACCACAGACCCACCTCTTGCGGAGCGGCCATGAGCGACACATCGAATTTCGGTTTCGGCAAACTTGTTCCCGGTTTTGACTTTCTGCAGAGCCTGGCCAAGGGGGCGTCCAGCAGCATTCCGCAGTTGCCCAACCTGAGCAACTGGGTAGCGCCCACCATCAGCGTGGAAGAGCTCGAAAAGCGCATCGACGAACTCAAGGCCGTGCAGTTCTGGCTGGAGCAGAACTCGCGCGCGCTGGCCGCCACCATCCAGGCGCTGGAGGTGCAGAAGATGACCCTGGCCACGCTCAAGGGCATGAACTTCAGCATGGGTGACGTGGCCAATGCCTTCAAGCTCAAGACCGCCGACACCGTGATGAGCGGCGTGCAGAAAGCCGCCGACACGGTGAGCGGCGCGGCCGGTGCCGTCGCTGGTGCCGCCGCCCGCGTCACGGGCCGCGCGAGCCCCGCCGAAGAAGCAGAAGAAGACGAGGGCGAGGACGCCGAGCCCGCCGCCCAGCCCGCCAAGGCCAAGGCGAAGGGCAGCAAGGCGGCAGCGGCCGCCGCCGCCGCGCCCACCGTGGTGGACCCGATGCAGTGGTGGGGCGCGCTCACCGGCCAGTTCCAGCAGATCGCCGCCAACGCCATGAAGGACGCGGCCAAGCAGACCGCCATCGACACCACCAAGAACATGGCCACGGGCCTCGCCAAGGAAGCCCTCAAGACGGCCACCGGCATGGCCACCCAGTTCGCCGCCAAGGGCATGCAGACCATGCAGGGCGGCGCCAAGCGTGCCGCGGCGGCGGGCACCGCCAGGAAGACCGCCGCCACCAACAAGCCCGCGGCCCGCAAAACCACGGCGAAACCCGCCGCCAAAAAAACCGGCAGCAGCACCCGCAGCCCGGCGGCCCGCAAGCGGGCGGGCTGACGCCAACGCGGGCGGGTGGCAACCCGTGGGGGCCCGACACCCCCGCCACCGCCCCTGGCACGGAGATCCACACCATGAAGCTTTTCCCTTCCGGCCACGCCACCCATCCCCAGTGGCGCATGGCCGCCGCGCTGGTTCTGGCGCAGTTGCGCGCCCAGATGGCGCTGCCCGAATACGCCTCGGCGCCCACGCTGGGCCTGCTCTACATCACCGACCACTACGCCAGCGAGGCCCAGGCGCTGCTCGACCACCTCAGTGGCGAACTGCCCGAGGTCACGGACTGGAGCGGCACCGTGGGCGTGGGCGTATCGGCCAACAATGCCGAGTACTTTGACGAGCCCGCGCTGTCGGTGCTGCTGCTCGATGTACCCGCCGACCAGTACCGCGTGTTCTCGGGCGTGGCACCGCTGCCCAACCATCCGCGCCACCCGGCCAGCGGCTTCGTCGCGCACACCGCGCTGGTGCATGCCGATGGCCAGACGCCCGAGCTGGCCGAACTGCTGGCGGAGATGGCGGCCCGCACCGATACGGGCTATCTCTTTGGGGGGCTGAGCGCAAGCCGCGGCGCGAGCGTGCAGTTCGCCGTGGGGGGCGATGGGAACATGGCCGGGCAGGGCGCGGCGGGCGGCGTGTTCGATGGCGGCCTGTCGGGCGTGGCGTTTGGCGCCGGCGTGGCGCTGGTGTCGCGCGTCACGCAGGGTTGCCAGCCCGTGGGGGCGCTGCGCACCATCACCGACGCGCAGGAGAACGTGGTGCTGCAGCTCGACGGCGAACCCGCGCTGGACGTGCTGCTGGAGACGCTGGACGTCACGCTCGACGGAGATCCCCAGCCCGCCCTGCGCAAGGTGCGCGCCACGCTGGCGGGCCTGGTCAGCGCGGGCGAGCAGCCCCAGGGCCAGCGCCGCACGGGCCACTTCGGCACCGACACGCGGGTGCGGCACATCGTGGGGCTGGACGGCGCCCGCCGGGGCGTGGCGCTGGCCGACAAGGTCGAGGCCGGCATGCACCTGGCGTTCTGCCAGCGCAACGTGGCCGCGGCACGCGCCGACCTCATGCGCATCTGCGCCGAGATCCGCGAGGAACTGTCGCCAGAGGAGCTGGAGCCCGTGCCGCTGGTCTCGGATGCCGCTGCGGGCGCGGCCGCCGGGCCCGCCGCGGGCGGCCAGGGCAGCCTCGCCCCGCAGGCGGGCCGGCGCATCTGCGGCGCCATCTACGTGAGCTGCTCGGGCCGTGGCGGCCCGCATTTTGGCGGCCCCAGCGCCGAACTGCAGATCGTGCGCCACGCGCTGGGCGATGTGCCGCTGGCCGGTTTTTTTGCGGGCGGCGAGATTGCCCACCACCATCTGTACGGCTACACCGGCGTGTTGACCGTGTTTGTGGACGGCGAGCCCTCACCGTCCTGATGTAGAAGAGGGGGCGGGCTGGTGCAGCAGCCCCCGCAATCGCCAACGCCGGTCAGCCCGCGCCGTTGTCGTCGGACTCGGCTTTTTCCTCGGGCGTCAGCCGCGTGGCCAGGATCTTGTCGATGGTCTTGCCGTCCATGTCCACCACTTCGAGCTTCCAGTTCTCCCACTGCACCGTGTCGGTCACCTTGGGCAGGCGGCCGGTCAGCAGCATGATCATGCCGCTGAGCGTGTGGTAGCGGCCGCGCTCCTCCTCGGGCACGGTGTCCAGGTTCAGGCGGTCCTTCAGCTCGGGCACGGGAATGTGGCCGTCCAGCAGCCAGCTGCCGTCCTCGCGCTGCAGCGCCCACGAGGTCTCGGGGTCGCGCGGCTGGAACTCGCCGGTGATGGCCTCGATCAGGTCCTGCAGCGTCACGATGCCCTGCACCTCGCCGTACTCGTCGATGACAAAAGCCATGTGCACGTCCGACAGCCGGAAGTTGTCCAGCAGCTCCATCCCCGTGATGGTTTCGGGCACGTACAGCGCGGTCTGCAGCGTCTGCTGGGTCAGGCCGTGGGCGCGGTCGCGCAGCGTGCGCGACAGCCACTGGCGCGCGTTGAGCACGCCCAGGATGTTGTCCATGCCGCCGCGCACCACGGGAAAGCGGGCATGGTCGGATTCTTCGATGCGCTGCAGGTTGTCTTCGAACGGCGCATCGATGTCCAGGCACACCACGTCGCCGCGCGGCACCATGAGCGAGCCGATCTGGCGGTCATCGAGCCGGAACACGTTGCGCACCATGGTGTGCTCGTGCGACTCGATCACGCCGGCCGTGGTGCCTTCCACCAGCATGGCGTGGATCTCTTCCTCGGTCACGGGGCTGCCGCTGGTTTCCTTCACGCCCAGGAGGCGCAGCAGCGTGCGCGTGGACGTGGACAGCAGCAGCACGAACGGCTTGGTGGCCAGCGCCAGGAAGTTGATGGGCCGCGCGACGAGCCGGGCGAAGGTCTCGGGGTACGACTGGCCGATGCGCTTGGGCACGAGCTCGCCCACGACGATGGAGAAGTACGTGATCAGCACCACCACCAGCCCCGTGGCCGCATAGCCGCCATAGGGCAGCGGCACGCCCAGCGACTCCAGCCAGGACGCGAGCGGCGCGGCCAGCGCGGCCTCGCCCACGATACCGTTGAGGACGCCGATGGACGTGATGCCGATCTGGATGGTGGAGAGGAAGCGGGTGGGGTCCTCGCCCAGCTTCACGGCGGCGGCGGCGCCGCTATCGCCCTCATCGATCAGCTTCTGCAGCCGGGCTTTGCGGGCCGTGACCAGGGCGATCTCGGACATGGCAAACAGGCCGTTGAGGAGGATGAGGGCGAACAGTATTGCTATTTCCATACAAAGGGCGCCTTGCACGCCCTTGGGTGTTGATGAGTATGGGATTGTAAGGACGGGGGCGCGGCGGGTTCCCCAAGGCCACGGCGCCTGCGCGCGCGGCACCCGATGGTGCAGGGCGCGCAGGCCGCAGGGCAGGCCTGGCGCGGGGTCCGTGGCGGCCCGTGCGCCGCGTGCTCAGCCGCCTTCGGTGGGCAGCCCGGTCGCGTCCCACTCGGGCAGCCCGCCGCGCAGCCAGTACACGGACTTGAAGCCCTTGGCCGCCGCCACCTTGGCCGCCTTGTAGGACTTCCAGCATTCGGCGCCGTTGCAGGCAAAGATCACGGGCTTGGCCTTGTCCAGGCTGGGAATCTTGTCGAGCGCCTGGAAATCGTCCTGGGCCGCGTTGAACGCCACGTCCTTGAGGCTCTTTTCCACATAGGCGGCAAACACGGCGCCCCGGATGCGCCGGGTCTTGAATTCCTTTTCGGTGCGCGTGTCCACCAGCGTCGCGCCCTGGGCCTGCAGGCTCTGCGCCTCGCGCGCGGTGATGCGGTTCACCCCGGGCAGGCTGGTGGGCGTGAAGAGGCCGAGCTCCGCAACGCGCCGGTACTCCGCGGCCTCGGGGCGCACGGCGACCGGGGGCAGGCCGGTGGCGGACGAGGCCCCGCCAAACCACTGGGCCAGCTTGCCGCGCGCATCGGCGGGCAGGTCCTTCTTCACCACGATGGAAAACCCGCCCGGCACCGGCTGCGAGGTGGCCAGCACGCGCGCGGTGCCCGGGTGCGCGGCGGACCATTCCGCCCACTCGTCCTCCCGCACCACGGTGGCGTCGGCCGTGCCCAGCGTCAGGGCCGTGAGTCCCGCCTGGGGAAACTTCTCGTACTGCACGGCCCGCAGGTCCTGGAACGACAGGCCCGCCTCGTTGAGCATGCCGCGCGCCATGTAGGTATAGAGCGAATCCTGCTGGGGCAGGTAGAGCCTGCGGCCCTTCATCGCCGGCACCGCGTCGATCTGCGGCAGGCCGACCAGCAGGTACCTGTCCGATTTCTGCGTCGCGCCCACCAGTTCATAGCCGCGCTGCAGGGCGGAAGCGGCCACCTGGGCGGGGCCAATGAAGATGTCGTGGCTGGCGCTGCGCGTGGCGCGCATCACGTCGGCCAGTTCGTCGCTGGTGGCCAGGGCCACCGTCTGGCCGGCCGCCTTGGAGAGCCCGGACTCGGCGGCCGTGCGCAGGATGGAGTGGGCCGCCTTGCGGGCCGTGGGCTCCACCGCCACCATGGCGGTGAGCTGGGCCTGCGCCACGGCACAGGCCGCGCACGCGAAAAGCAGCACCGCGAGCTTGCCGCCCATGGGTCTCCAGTCAGTGTTCATGGCGCGCGCCCTCTCTCAAAAGAAAGGGCGAATATGCCCACGCCCTCCGTATCTGCGTACGAATGTTTCCGATGTTTTGTATTTGTTACGTTTGCTAACGCCATGTCGCGCGCGGTGCGCAGGGGCTGCCGCACAGAATGCGGCCTAGGCTGAAAGCCGGGGGCCTGCCCACCGCTGTCGCGAGCCTGCCTGTTCAATCATTATTTTGGAGACCGTTTCCATGAAAGATTCCATGACATTGCCGCGCCGCCACATGCTGGCCGGAAGCGCCGCTGCCTTGAGCGCGCTGGGCCTGGCCGGATGGACCGGCAGCGCCAGGGCGCAGCAGGCCCCCAGCCCCGCCAAGCCGCTACCCGCGTACGCGGGATGGAAGTCTTCCGATGCGCTCATCGTGCACAGCAGCAGCACGCTGGAAACCCGGCGCTCGGCCTTCGGCACCAGCGTCATCACGCCCTCCAACCAGCTGTATGTGCGCAACAACCTGCCTGCGCCCGATGCGGCCATCCTGGACAACCGGGACGCCTGGACGGTGTCGGTCGAAGGCGTGAAGAACCCGCGCAGCCTCACCCTGGCCGAGCTCAAGACCCTGGGCGTGGAAACCGTGGCCACCGTGCTGCAGTGCTCGGGCAACGGGCGTGGCTTCTTCCCCAGCAAGCCCAGCGGCACGCCCTGGGCCGTGGGCGCGGCGGGGTGCGTCGTGTGGAGCGGCGTGCCGCTGCGCAATGTGGTGGCGGCGCTGGGCGGGCTCGCTGATGGCGCGGCCTACCTCACGGGCACTGGGGGTGAGAAGCTGCCCGAGGGCGTGGACCCGCTGTCCGTGCTGGTGGAGCGCTCCGTGCCCATCAAGGCCACCGAGGATGCGCTGCTGGCCTGGGAAATGAATGGCGAGCCCATCTCGCTGGCGCACGGCGGCCCGCTGCGGCTGGTGGTGCCGGGCTACCAGGGCGTGAACAACATCAAGTACGTCAAGCGCGTGGCCTTCACCGGCGCACAGTCGCAGGCGCGCATCATGTCGCACGGCTACCGCATGTCGCCCCCCGGCTCCAAGGCCAGCCCCGACCAGCCGTCGGTGTGGGAGATGGGCGTCAAGTCCTGGATCAATGGCCCCCTGCCCGAGAAGGGCCCCCTCAAGGCCGGCCAGGTGCAGGTGCATGGCGTGGCCTTTGGCGGCACGCAGGCCATCAAGGGCGTGGAGGTCTCGGTGGACGGCGGCAAGACCTGGCAGGCCGCGCGGCTCATCGGCCCCGATCTGGGCAAGTTCGCGTGGCGCCAGTTCGTGCTGCCGGTGACGCTGGCGGCGGGCACGCACGTGCTGGCCAGCCGCGCCACCGATGCCGCGGGCAATGTGCAGGCCGAGCAGCGCGAGGAAAACCTGGGCGGCTACAACAACGCGAGCTGGCGCGACCATGCGGTCACGGTGACCGCAGCGTGACCGGGCGCCCCCCTGAGACGCTGCGCGCCTTCCCCCCTGGAGGGGCGCGCGCCCCCCGGACTGGCCGTGCCAGATCCGCGGTGCCACTGGTGCTGGGGCGCATCGGTTTCCAGCATTTGCGCGTGCCTGCGCTCGCGGCCATGTCGAGCGTGCTGCTGCTGTGGACGGGTGCCGGCTGGGCGGCGGATGCCGCCGAGCTGGCGCGGGGCAAGGAGCTGTTCGTCAAGATCCAGCCTGCTTGCGCCGTGTGCCACACGCTGCAGGCCGCCGGTGCCGAGGGGCAGGTGGGCCCGGTGCTGGATGAGCTCAAGCCCGACGCGGGCCGCGTGCTGCGCGCGCTCAAGGCGGGCATCGGCGTGATGCCTTCGTATGCCGAACGCATGAGCGAGAAGGACATGCAGGCCGTGGCGCAGTTCGTGGCGCACGCCACGGGCGCTGCCAGGTAGACCGGGCGCTGGCCCGTGGTGGCAGCGCCCGCCTGCGCGGCGGTGCTGCAACCCCGCTGTGCTCTCGTTCAGGCCGTGGTGCGCGCTGGCACCAGCGCCTTGCCGGGACCGCACCCCTGCAGACCCTGGAATGCAAAGTCCACCTCGGGCACCCGGCCGCTCACGATGTCGGCCAGGGCCTTGCCCGAGCCGCAGGCGTGGGTCCAGCCCAGCGTGCCGTGGCCTGTGTTGAGGAAGAGGTTGGCCACCTTGGTGGCGCCGATCAGCGGCACGTTGCTGGGCGTGGCGGGGCGCAGGCCGGTCCAGAACTGGGCCTGGCTGGCATCGCCCGCGCCGGGGAACAGCTGCTCCACGCGGCGCACGATGGCGTCGCAGCGCACCTGGTTCAGGTGACGGTCGTAGCCGTTCAATTCGGCCGTGCCGGCGATGCGCAGGCGGTCGCCACCCCGTTCGCTGGTGTAGCGCGAGAACACGAGCTTGAACTCGTCGTCCGTCAGGCTCACCTGGTGCGCCTTGCTGGCGTCCTTGACCGGCATGGTCACCGAGTAGCCCTTGGCCGGGTAGATAGGCAGCTGGATGCCCAGCGGCTGCGCGAGCAGTGGGCTGAACGAGCCCATGGCCAGCACAAACGCATCGCCGCGCACGCGCTCGAAGCGGCCTTCGGCATTGGTCACTTCCACGTGGTCGATGCGGCCGCCTGCCTCGCGCAGCGCGGTGATGTGGTGGCCCATGCGGAACTGCACGCCCGCCTCTTCACACAGCTTGGCCAGCTCGCGTGTGAACTGGTTGGCGTCGCCGGATTCGTCCTCGGCCGTGTAGGTGGCTCCGGCCAGCTGCTGGCGGATATGGGCCAGGGCAGGCTCGATGCGCACGGCCTCGTCGGCGCTGATCACCTGGCGCTCGCAGCCGAGTTGGCGCATTTGCTCGGCAGGGGCCAGGGCGCCGTCGAACTCTTTTTGGTTGGTATAGAAGTGCAGGATGCCCTGCGTGCGCTGGTCGTACTGGATGCCGGTGGCCGCACGCAACTGCTGCAGCGTGTCACGGCTGTAGGTGCCCAGGCGCACGATCTGCTCGATGTTGTGGCGCGTGCGCGCGGGCGTGCAGTTGCGCAGGAAGGACAGGCCCCACAGCCATTGCCGCATGTCGGCGCGCAGGCGGAACAGCAGTGGAGCATCCTCCTTGCCCAGCCACTGCAGCACCTTGAGCGGCGCGCTCGGGTTGGCCCAGGGCTCCGCGTGGCTCACCGAGATCTGGCCACCGTTGGCGAAGCTGGTCTCGGCGCCGGGCGCACCCTGGCGGTCGATGACGGTCACCTCGTGGCCGCGCTGTTGCAGGAAATAAGCCGAAGTCACGCCGAGCAAGCCGGCGCCCAAAACGATCACGCGCATGATTTTCAAAGCCTTTCTGGGCTCTGGCGCTAGAACAACATGCGCTGGCAGCTATGAATTCAATAGCGTGCAGCTGGCGCATGAATGCCCAAGCTGCCGCTCCCCCTGTCCTTGGTACCTGAGAGATTCACCGCGCGGCCCACATGGCGCGCGGTTTGCTCCTTCGGTGCGCTTCGCGTTGCGCGAAGCGGCTCTCCAGACGGCTTTGATGAATGGTGCAGTACGGGACCTGAGCGTGTATGGGAGTTTGCGCCTTCGGTGAAGCGGGCGGGCCGCTGACTCTCCTGCGGGGGCCATTCTAGGAGCCCGCATCGCGCAAAAACCGCTTTGTCCGCGCTAATGAACCGCAATCGTTGCTGATGCTGCGGGCACGGGGTTGGCCATAATCCGCCGGAACCTTCGCCTTTCTCTGCAGGACGCCTTGATGCCCGATACCGCCTTTGATCCGCTGACCAGCGCGGCCGTGCTCACCATGGCCCGCCTGGGGCGCACGCCCCGTCCGCTCGACCTGCCCGCCGCATTGCGTCCCCAGAACGCTGCCCAGGCCTATGCCGTGCAGGACGCCGTGGTGCGCGAGCGCGGCGAGATCGCGGGCTGGAAGGTGGGCGCGGCGTCGCCGCAGGCGCTGCCTGCGCGGGCGGCCCTGGCGCGCGATTCGGTGTTTGCGATGGCCGGCGGGGGCGCGGTGCGCCTGTCCTGCGCGGGCTTCGCCGTGCTGGGTGTGGAGGCGGAACTGGTGTACGAACTGGGTGCCGGCCTGCCTGCCCGTGCGCAGCCCTACAGCGAGGCCGAGGTGCTGTCCGCCGTGGCGTCGGTGCGGGCGGCCATCGAGGTCTGCGACACGCGTTACGCCGCCTGGGCGCAGCAAGGCGAGTGGAGCCGGCTGGCCGACCAGGCCTGCCATGGGGCACTCATCGTGGGGTCGGGAACGGAGAGCGCGCAGTCGGTGCAGCCGATGCGGCAGCCCGTGGTGCTGTCGGTGAATGGCGCGCAGGCCGTGCGGCACGCTGGCTGGGGCAACCCGGCGGGCGATCCCCTGCGCCTGCTCGCCTGGCTGGCCAATGGCGGCGCGCACAGCCTGGGTGGGCTGCGCGCGGGACAGTGGGTGACCACCGGGTCCTGCACCGGCACAGTGATGGTGGCGCCGGGCACGGTGGTGGTGGCTGAGTTTCCCGGCCTGGGGCGCGCCGAACTTCAACTGGGCTGACCGGCGGCGCCCTGCGCGGCGCGCGCGCCGGGCGTGGGGTCAGTTGCGGCGCGGGTTGTCGGGCTGCTGGTCGCGGCGGTTCGGTACGCCGTCGCCGTCCCGGTCGCGGTCATGGCGGTTGGCGACGCCATCGCCGTCACGGTCCCAGCCGCCACGCTGAAACTCCCAGCGGCCTTCGCGTTCCACCCAGTGCGGCTGGCGATACTGGTGGCCGGCGCGGGCCTGCACCCAGTGGCCGCGCACCCATTGGTAGCGGTTGCCACGCCATTCCCAGTGGCCTTCTTCCCACACCTGGCCCCGGCGGGGGCGGGGCACGGCTTCATGGCGCGGGGGAGGGGGCGCGGGCCTCACCTGGTACTGCGTGGCGTGGTAGCTGCGCTCCGGCTGGCCCGATTGGACGATGACGGTGCCCTGCGTGGCGGCATGCGCCTGCGGGAGGGTCCACAGCGCCATCAAGGCGATGGAGGCTGCGGTGAATGTCTTGCGGGTCATGAAGGTCATGGGATTCTCCTGATGTTCCTTGCGGAAGCGGTCACTGCATGGTGGCGGCACGGGCAGCCGGGCCGCGTAGGCGCCCTGCGGGGGTGTGCGTAGGCGGCGAGGGCCAGTTCCTGGCGCGCCCGCCGCCCTCGGGGGGGCGGGCGGCGCTCAGGCCCCGTCAATTGCGATAGGGGTTGTCCGGGCGGCGGTCGTGGCGGTTCGGCACGCCGTCTCCGTCGCGGTCGCGGTCGTGGCGGTTGGACACGCCGTCGCGGTCCCTGTCATGGTCGCGGTCGTAGCGGTTGGGAATGCCATCGCCATCGCGGTCGCGGTCATAGCGATTGGGGATGCCGTCGCCATCGCGGTCCCAGCCGCCGGGGCGCATTTCCCAGCGGCCCCCATGCTCCACCCAGCGGGGCTCGCGGTAGTAGTAGCCCGGGCGGGCCTTCACCCAGTGGCCCTGGATCCAGACGTGGCGGTGGCCGCGCCAGTCCCAGTACCCAGGCACCCACACCATGTCGCGGCGGGGGCGGGGCACCACTTCGTAGCGCGGTGGCGGGGGTGGGCCGTACTGCACCATCACCGGCGCGGGCGGCGCCTGGTAGTGGTGGGGCTGCCCCGACTGGATGACGACGGTGGCGCTGGTCTGTGCCTGCGCCACGGTCGCGGCGCCCAGCGACAGCAGGGCGATGGAAGCAGCGGCGAGTGCATTGCGGGCCATGATGGTCTCCTCAAAATGATTCCTTGCGGAACCGGAGACTTCATGGTGCAGATGCTGCGTCAAGACGGTGTAGGCGAATTGCGAAGTCTTGTGAAGTTGTGTTTCCCGTGGCGGCAAAGGCGGGGCTTTTCGTGATTTCTTTCACGCCGGGGCGTGCAGGCGGCCGTCCGGTGCAGGCCCGCGCGTGTCAACGCCACCACACCAGGGCCGCCACCACCAGCAAGGCAAACCAGGCAGGGTGCCTGCCCTCGGTGGCATAGAACACCAGCAATCCGCTGACCAAGGTGGCCAGCCCGGCCACGTCAGCCACCCAGGCCCCCAGGTTGGCATCCCCGGGTACGGTCCCCAGGCGCCACAGCAGGGCGCTCAGGGCCCAGCCCAGCACGGTGGCCAGGTGCCAGGTGCCCCACAGGATGCGCACCTGCCGCTCGTGCAGCACGGGCTTGCCGCCGGTGGGCACCACGCCCTGCGTGCGCAATGCGCGAAACACGAGGAATTCACCCAGTACCGAGTGCGCAACGCCCACCAGGGCGAGGCCCCCGGCTGCCAGTACCAGCGCAGTATTCATCATGGACAGTTTTCAAGTCAATCAGGGTGGCCGTGGAAGGTGCAGACGCGGCGCGTCGATCCGTCTTCGTCGCCTTCAGCGCCTTGGGGGCCAGCAGAGGGCCAGCGCGGGCGGCAGCGCCAGCCAGAAGCCCGAGGCGGGCATGAGCACGATGCCCAGCAGCGTGAGTGCCAGCAACCCGGCACCGAGCCCGCGCATGGGGACGGGCGCCATGGCTGTGTTGCGTTCGGCCAGCAGGATGGCCCAGCCCAGCAGCGCGAACAACACGCCGAACAGCACAAACCAGACCACGGCGCCCACGGCCGGGTCTTTTTGCACGCTGTTGAAAACGCCGCGCCGCACGATCTCCTGCAGCTGGGTCGGAAACACGACGGCGGCATACAGCGTGTGCAGCACCGCCACGGCCAGCATCCACGGGCCCTTCCAGCGGCTGCGAGGCGGCATGGCCGCAGAGCGAGGGGAGGGGGAGGTCAGGGTGGTCATGTAGGAGGGTTCCTAGGAAGAAAGAAGGGCGGGGCAATGCGTGCGCACCCGTGCACCCAGCCCCGTGAGCAGGTGCATCAGGCCCATCCACATGCGCTCGAACGCCGGCATTTCGCCGGGCACCTGCACCAGGTGATCGCCCAGCACGCGCTGGTGGCGGCCGGCGGTGATGGGTGGCGGCGTCTTGGCGCCAAAATCGAAAACCGCCTGCGTGAAGGGTTCCATCTGCCAGGCCTGCATGTCAGCCAGTGCGGGGGCGAGTTCGGCGGCGTAGGCCTGCACGGAGAGGCCGGCGTTGACGAGCCCGAGTGCCTGGTAGGCCTGCAGCACCAGCGCGTCGCGCTGCGGGTCGGAGGGAGGGCGCAGCAGTGCGGACCACGCCTGTGTCACTTGCGCCCGAAACCCGTCGGAGAGGCTGCGCGTGCAGCCAAAGTCGAGCACACCCACCGTGCCATCGGGGGTGAACAGGAAATTGCCCGGGTGCGGATCGGCATGCACCCGGCCCAGCACAAAAGTGCAGTGCATGAACCAGTCCCACAGGTGCTGCCCGGCCTGATCGCGTTGCTGCTGTGTGGGTTGCGTGGCCAGCCAGGCTTGCAGGTGCTGGCCCGGCAGGAACTGCTGCGTGAGCACCTGGGCCCGCGTGTGCGACAGGATGGGCCGCGCCAGCACCACGCCGGGCAAAGCCGCGTGCTGCGCAAACCATTGCAGTTGCTCGGCTTCCTGCAGGTAGTCCACCTCGCGCAGCAGCGTGGCCTCGATCTCGGCCATCACGCCGTCCACCACGGTGCTGGCGGGCAGGGGCATGTCGGTGTGGGCCAGCGCGCGCAGCGCGGTGCGCATCAATTGCATGTCGCTGGCGATGGTGGCGGCAATGCCGGGGTACTGCACCTTGACGGCCACCGTGCCGTGGCCCGCCAGCTGTGCGCGGTGCACCTGGCCCAGGCTGGCGGCGGCGAAGGCGGTGGGCTCGAAGTGGTCGAACAGCGCCTCGGGCTCCCGGCCGAAGGCCTGGCGGAACACGCGCCCCACCAGCGCGCGGTTGAGCGGCGGCGCCTGGTGGTGGGCGCGCGCCAGCTCCTGCCGCACGCCGTCGGGCAGCAGGCCCGGGTGCATGCTGAGCAGTTGCGATACCTTGAGCGCCGAACCCCGCAGCTGGCCCAGGGCGCCAAAGAGGATGCGGCCCAGGGCGGCCTCGTGGTCGGCCTGCGCCTGGGCAGACGGCGTGCTGCGCACGCGATGGCCTAGTTGGGCCATGCCGATGCGTGCCGCCGCCAGGCCCGTGATGGTGCCGCGCGCAAGCCGGCTGGTGCGCGGCGGGTCAGCGCGGGCCATGGTTTGAAGCGGCCAGTTGTTGCAGCATGGACTGCACGATGCGGCGGTGAAACGGCGTGATGACGGCCATGTAGGCATGGCCCAGCGTGTTGTGGATGTGCACCACGGTGCTGATGACCACCGTAGGCGCGCTGCCCCGCTGCCCGTGTTTGGTCAGCGAGACCTGCACATCCAGGTGTTTGTCGTCCTGCCCCATCACCACTTCGGTGTCGCTCAGATGGCGGATGAGGAAGATGCCCACGCGGTCTCCGACGCGGTAGCTGCGCGCATTGGTTGGAGAGGCTCCGCTGGCAAGCGGATGCACGTCCTGCAACTGCCCCACGCCCTTGAGGCCCACCAGCCGCACCAGCTTGTTGCGGACTGCCAAAAGTTGCTCCGTCCACCGCGGTGTCCGGGCCACCACGTCCAGCCAGGTCTGCAGTGCGCTGGTGGCGGGGCGAGGGTCGGTCGTTGTGAAGGCGTCAAAAAAATCCGCGTTGTGCAAGGTGGCATGGATGACCGTGCCAGCGGGCACCTGGACCTCGCGCACGGTGTGGGCGGTGGTCATGCGGACTTCCTCTTGCGGGACGTGGCCACTGGCTGTGCGGCGGGTGCCGGGCTGGCAGCGCGGGGTTTGCGCGGCGCACGCGGCGGCTTGGAAGGCTCCGGCGACCGGGATGGTTCAGCGGCTGCCGTGTAGGCGGGGGCCGGGTCGGGCGGTGCGCTGGCCATGGCCTGTCTGGCCAGCTGCAGCATGCCCATCAGGCCGCTGCTGTGCTGCACCATGCGGGCCATCTGGCTGCGCAGCACAAAACCACCCAGTTGCAACACGCGGTTGACGAGCCCTCCGCGCAGCGCCTGCACCAGCACGCCGAGCGAGAGGTCCACCAGCTGCGTGGTGTCGGCAAATTCCTCGGAGGTGTCGGCCAGCCAGTACGTCACCACACCGGCCAGGTAGTCGGTATACAGCCCGCCCGCCATGCCCTTGAAGTCGCAGGGCTCGATCTCGCCACTGGCCTCCGCGGCTTCCAGAAAGCTGGCGACGGCCTCGCGCAGGCTGTGCCGGGCCGCCAGGGGCTCGGCCAGCATCGACAGCGGCGAGCGCCGCGCCAGGCTGCGCACCTGGGCCACGAACTCGCGGTCGGCCAGCAGGCGCTCCAGCACCGCGTCGGTCAGGCGCTGCAGCTTTTCCTGCAGGCCGTAGCCCGCGAAGCCGGGCGTCTGCAGGGTGTCGGCCAGCGCCTGGTGGGCCACGTCGTCCAGGTAGCCCAGCACGATGCGGTCCTTGGTCGGGAAGTATTTGTAGATCGTGGCGTCGCCAATGCCGGCGGCGCGGGCGATGTCCTTCATCGTCGTGCCGTCGAAGCCCTGGCGGGTCATGAGGTCCACCGCGCTGGCCACGATCTGGCGGCGGGTGGCATCTTGCTGCTGGCGGGTGGTCTTCATTTAATATCTTTAAATTGGTAAAATTTACTATTTAAAGAATAGTGTATTCACATTAAAGAGTCAACCGGCGCTGAAACGGGCATTCGGTGCGCTGGAGGCGGCTGTTCTGAGCACCTTTTAGCCCTCTACCGCTTGTCGGTAAAGCGCAAGAAGCTATCAAAACGATAGTGTTTGTGCTGGCTCGCCCGGCCCCCCGCCATGCCATGCCATCGCCCTCCGAAACCGGCGCGCCCAAGGCCGGTGCACCCGTGGAACCGGCTTTGCCGGGCCACCGGGTGCGTCCCCCGCGGGGGACGCCGCGCAGCGGCTCAGGGGGGGAGTCGTCTCATCCCGGTGAAGGCCTCGAACTCCCAGCTGCGCATGGCCAGCAGCAGGGTGTAGCCCTCCAGCTCGCGCGGCGGCAGTTTCTGGTCGGCCAGGTGCTGCTGCGCGAAGTCCTGCGCCACGCGCTGCATGCGCTCCATGAAGGCGGGCGCCAGGCCCCGGCTGATGGTGCCGTGCACCAGCAGCACGCCTTCGCCCGGGCCGTCGAAGCCGCCCGCGAAATAGTCGAGCAGCGCATGCTCGCGAAAGTAGTTCATCACCGGCCCGTGGGGCCGCCAGCGGAAGGTCTTGGCCAGCTTGAGGCGGTAGCGGTTCAGCGGCCGCAGCTCGATGATGCCGATGCGGTCGAGCTGCGCGAGGTACTTGATGCCCTCGGCCTCGGTGAGGCGGTAGGTGGTGGTCACCTGCTCCAGCGTCCACTGGCTGAGCACGCAGATGGCCATGAGCAGCAGCTTCTTGTCGGCCACCACCGCGCGCTCCTGCTCCTGGCTCAGTTCCTTGAGCAAGGGCTGGCTGTCGGCCACGCGGCGCGCCAGGTCGGCGAAGTCCAGCGCCAGCGCGCGGCAGATAGCGTCGATGCGCGACAGCGGCATGTCGCCCTTGGCCAGCATGCGCTTGACGCTGGACTCGGCCATGCCCAGGGCCTGGGCCAGGTCCGCGTAGGTCATCTGCGCGGTCTTGAGTTCCTTTTTCAGGGCGGCAACGAGGTCGGCGGTGGTGCTCATGGGTATCGATTATCGGTACCCAGGGTGCTCCGGGTGGCCCTCCGTGCGACTTTTCGCAGCCCGGGGCCGTTGGGCTGAAGACACTGCGCGGCATCGATCCACCACCTGCCCACGGACACGACGACCATGACCGTTCTTCCCGCTCCCTTTCGCCATCGCCCCGGCCCGTCGCGCGCCGAGGGGGCCCTGCTGGGCCTCGCCGTGCTGCTGCTGGGGCTGGCGTGCCTGGGCCCGGCGCTGCCGGCCAGCACCCACCAGCATGCCTTTGCGGACCAGCGCGCGCTGTGGGGCATCCCTTGCGCGCTGGATGTCCTGAGCAACCTGCCATTCGCCGCCGCCGGCCTGTCGGGGCTGCGGTGGCTGCGGCGCGTGGAGCGCCCGGCCATGGATGCGGCCTCCCGGGTCTTCGCGGCCCTGTTCTTCGCGGGCCTGGTGTGCACGGCCGTGGGCTCCGGCCTGTACCACGCGGTGCCCGACGATGCGGGCCTGCTGTGGGACCGGCTGGGCATGGTGCTGCCTTTCGCGGGCCTGCTGGGCCTGGCGGCGGGTGGCCGGGTGAGCGCCCGGGCGGGCTGGGCCGCCGCAGGCACGGTGTTGCTGGCGGGTCCGGCTGCGGTGCTGTGGTGGTCCACCACCGGCAACCTGCTGCCCTGGGCCGTGGTGCAGTTGGGCGGGATGCTGGTGGTGCTGGCGCTGGCCCTGCTGCCCCGGCGTGCGGGCACGCTGCCGGTGCACCTGGGCGCCGTGATCGCGATGTACGCCGTGGCCAAGCTGTTCGAGGCGGCCGACCATGCCGTGTTCGACGCCACGGCGCAGTGGGTGTCGGGCCACAGCCTCAAGCACGTGCTGGCGGCTGGCGCTGCCTGGCCGGTGCTGATGGCGCTGGATGCGTTGGCGGCTTCGCGCCACAGCCGCGCACCGCGCCCCGCATTTGCCGCCATGTGCGGGCAGAATGGCGCCCACACCATGGGTGTCGCACGCGGGCAGGGCCTCCAGCCCCGGGTGCGCCGGGCCATACCAACACACACAGCAGCCACCGCCGACCCATTGGACACGAGGAGAAACGCATGAACCCCGAGACCACCCCAGCCAGCGTGCCCCAGGCGCCCCACGTGCACTCCGTGCAGCACACGGGCAGCCCGGGCCATGGGCATGAGGACCCGAACCAGTTCGCGCTGCTGCGCCAGCGGCGCTTCGCCCCGTTCTTCTGGACCCAGTTCTCCGGCGCCGCCAACGACAACCTCTTCAAGTTCGCATTCACCGTGATGGTGACGTACCAGCTCAGCGTGTCGTGGCTGCCGCCCGCGATGGCGGGGCTGGTGATCGGCGCGCTGTTCATCCTGCCGTTCCTGCTGTTCTCGGCCACCTCGGGGCAGCTCACCGACAAGTACGACAAGACGCGCATGATCCGCTTCGTGAAGAACCTGGAGATCGCCATCATGCTGGTGGCCGCCTTCGGGTTCATCGCGGGCAACGTGCCCGTCCTGCTGCTGTGCACCTTCCTCATGGGCGTGCACTCCACGCTGTTCGGGCCGGTCAAGTTCGCCTACATGCCGCAGGTGCTCAACGAGCGCGAACTCACGGGCGGCAACGGCATGGTCGAGATGGGAACCTTCGTGGCCATCCTGCTGGGCAACGTGGCGGGGGGCCTGCTGGTGGCGCTGCCGGGCATCGGCCACACCACGGTGGCCGTGGCCTGCGTGGTGGCCGCGCTGGCGGGGCGCGCCGTGGCGCAGTTCATTCCCCCGGTGCCGGCCACCGACCCGGGGCTCACGATCAACTGGAACCCCTTCACCGAGACCTGGCGCAACCTCAGGCTCGCGCATGGCAACATCGTGGTGTTCCGCTCGCTGCTGGGCATCAGCTGGATGTGGTTCTTCGGCGCGGTGTTCCTGAGCCAGTTCCCCAGCCTGGCCAAGGAGGTGCTGCACGGCAACGAGCAGGTGGCCTCGCTGCTGCTGGTGGTGTTCTCCATCGGCATCGGCATCGGCTCGCTGCTGTGCGAGGTGCTCTCGCGCCGCCATGTCGAGATCGGCCTGGTGCCCCTGGGCGCCATCGGCATGAGCGTGTTCTCCATCGACCTGTACTTCGCCGCGCGCAGCCTGCCGCCCGCGGAGATCATGGGCCTTGGCACCTTTCTCGCGCAGAGCCAGCACTGGCGCGTGATGCTCGACCTGGCGCTGCTCAGCCTGTTCGCGGGCCTGTACAGCGTGCCCATGTACGCGCTGATCCAGATGCGCAGCCAGCCCACGCACCGCGCGCGCATCATCGCGGCCAACAACATCCTGAACGCGCTGTTCATGATCGCGAGTTCGCTCATCGCGGGTGCCTTGCTGGGCGCCGGCTTCACGGTGCCGCAGATCTTCCTGTTCACCGGCCTGGCCAATGCGGTGGTGGCGTTCTACATCTTCATGCTGGTGCCCGAGTACCTGCTGCGCTTCGTGGCCTGGGTGTCCTCGCGTTTCGTCTACCGCTTCAAGGTGCAGGGCGACGAGAACCTGCCCAGCACGGGCGCGGCCATCCTGGCCTGCAACCACGTGAGCTTTGTGGATGCCGTGCTGCTCATGGCGGCCAGCCCGCGCCCCATCTACTTCGTGATGGACCACCGCATCTTTCGCGTGCCGGTGCTCGGCTGGCTGTTCCGCCTGGCCAAGGCCATCCCCATCGCGCCCTACAAGGAAGACCCCAAGACCTACGAAGCCGCCTTCGACCGCGCCGCGCAGGTGCTGCGCGAAGGCGACCTGCTGGCCATCTTTCCCGAAGGCGGCATCACCAAGGACGGGCAGCTGCAGGAGTTCAAGGGCGGCATCATGAAGATCATCGAGCGTGCGCGCGAAGAGGGCATCGAGGCGCCCGTCATTCCCATGGCGCTGACCAATCTGTGGGGCTCGTACTTCAGCCGCATCGAGCAGGGCGGGGCCATGGTGCGGCCCTTCCGGAGGGGCTTCTACAGCCGCGTGGGCCTGAACGTGGGGCACGCCGTGGCGCCGTCGGACGTGCAGCCTTCGTTGCTGCGCTCGCGCGTGGCGGACTTGCTCGGAGCCTGACCGCCATGGAGCAGGACCGGGTGGAACAGGAAGAGCGCACCGCGCTGGCCCGCAAGATCATGGCCTTTCTGCGGGAGATCGGCCTGGACGTGGCCGAGGACGAGCTTGCCGGCGGCAACAGCTTCCTGCCCGGCGTGCGCATCGCGCGCGGCGGCCTGCGGGTGGACCTGGCGCGGCTGCGGTGGCCCGGCGACCTGCTGCACGAGGCCGGACACCTGGCCGTGGTGCCCGCAGCCCTGCGCGCGGGCATGGACGATGCCCTTGCCGAACTGCCCCCCGTGCCGCACGGCGGCGAGATCGAAGCCACGGCATGGGCCTGGGCCGCCCTGCAGCATCTGCGGCTGCCATCGGCCGTGCTGTTCCACGAAGGGGGCTACCACGGCCACTCGCAGGGCTTGCGCATGACCTTCGAGCTGGGCGTGTATCTGGGCGCTGCCGGGCTGGTGTCGGCGGGCCTCGCCGCATCGCCCGCACAGGCCGCCTCTTCGGGCGTTGCGCCCTATCCGCACCTGCAGGCCTGGCTGCGCGCCTGAGCCGCGATCCTGCCGGCATGGATACATGGGCCGGGAACCGCCCTCGGGCGTTCCGCCTGGCCTGTCGCCGGGTCAGTCTTTGGGCGCACCCCGGCGCGCCGGTGGCTTGGCCCCCGGCGCTGCGTCCCCGCACGAGAGCAGCTTCTCGTAGTTGCGCCGCAGGATCAGCCCTGCGTAGTACACGTGCTCGCGCATCAGCTGCTCGGCACGCACACAGTCGCGCGCGATGACCGCCTCGATGATGCGGTGGTGGTCGCCGTGCGAGCGCAGGATGATGGGATGGTCGTCCCACAGGATGATGCGGTCCGAGGCGAAGGGAATGTTCTGCGCCTGCTCCGCGAAGCGCGTGACCCAGGGGTTGCCCGAGGCTTCCAGCAGCGTGTCGTGGATGGTCACGTTCATCTGCTGGTAGGGCTCGTGGTCTTCGGGCCGCAGTTCTCCCAGGTCCAGGATGCGGTCGCCGTCCGCCAGCGCCCCGCGCAGCCGCTGCGCCTGTTCGGGCGTGAGTCCGCGCATGGCGGCGTTGCGGCAGGCCAGGCCTTCGAGCACCGCGCGCACCTCGTAGGCCGCGACGATCTCCTCCATGTTGAAGCCGCGCACCAGGTAGCCGCGCTTGGGCTGGTGGTCGACCAGCCCCTCGCTGGCCAGGGTGCTCAGGGCGGCGCGCACGGGGGTGCGCGAAACGCCCAGCTTCTCGGCCAGGGGGATTTCCTCCAGCCGCTCGTCGGGCCGTATCTCCCCGTTGAGGATCCAGTTGCGCAGCGTCTCGGTCACGTCCTGGGCCAAAGTTCTCATCCCTGCCGCTCCAGTAGAAATTTTCTTCAAGTATACATGTGCTGCCATTAATGGCCTTTTTACGGGTTATCCCTGAGATAAATCAGTAGTCATGTATACATAATTGCCTCGCTCACGCACCATGCGTGATTTTGATCAAGAAGGGCGAGCGTGGATATGGCAAGGGTTGCAAGTGAAGATGGCGGCTGGCTGGGGTTGGCAAACCGCACCGGTGTGGTGACGGGCGCAGGCGGCGGCATCGGCCTGGAGATCGCCGTGCAGCTGCTGGCCGCGGGAGCCCGCGTCGCCTTGCTCGACCGCGATGCACAGCGCCTGGCGGAGATCGCCGGCGGACTGGGCGAGCACCCGGGCCGGGTCCTGCCGATCACCTGCGACGTGACCGACCCGCACAGCGTGCAGGCGGCGGCGGACCAGGTGCAAAAGGCCTGGGGCGCGGTGGATCTGCTGGTCAACAATGCCGCGGCCCTGTACGCCGACGCGCTGATGGACATCGCCGTCGACAAATGGAACCAGCTGCTGTCGGTGAACCTGACCGGCTACCTGCTGTGCGCCCAGGCCTTCGGGCGGCAGATGATCGCCCACGGCGGGGGCTCGATGGTCCACATCGCGTCCATCTCCGCCAGCATTCCGCAGCCCTACAGCGGGGCGTACAGCGTGAGCAAGGCGGGCGTGAAGATGCTGTCGCAGCTGCTGGCCGTCGAGCTGGGCGCGCACGGCGTGCGCAGCAACGTGGTCAGCCCCGCGATGATCCGCACGCCCATGAGCGAGGGCATCTACACGGACCCCGCGGTGCGCCTGCGGCGCGAACAGATCGTGCCCGCCGGCCGCATCAGCACGCCCTCGGACATCGCCGGCGCCGTGCTGTTCCTGTCCAGCGAGCGGGCCAGCTACATCAGCGGCCAGGAATTCCTCGTCGACGGCGGCCTGACGCAGGCCTGGCTGGGCCTGATTCCCCGCCCAGGGTTCGAGAAGAAGGACACGGCCCCACAGCCGGCCGCCTGACGCCATTGCGCTCCCCCGTTACCTCACCCCCCCAAAAAAAGGAGACTCTCGTGAAACCAGCCAAGTCCTTGCTCGTGGCCTGCGTGGCCGCACTTTCCACCTTCTGCGCGCAGGCGCAGACCGAACCGGGCCTGACCGACAAGACCATCAAGCTCGGCCTGTTCGGGCCGCTGTCGGGCAACTCCATGGCCTACGGCTTCGACGTGATGAACGCGGCCAAGATGTACTACGACAAGATCAACAAGGACGGCGGCATCCACGGGCGCAAGATCGAACTGGTGGTCGAGGACGACCGCTGCAACGCCAACGACCTGCTGGCCGCCGTGAAGAAGCTCACCGAGCAGGACAAGGTCTTCGCGCTCAACGGGGGCTCCTGCTCTGCCGCCGTGGTGGGCGCGCGCGAGTACGTGGAACGCTCGCAGATCCCCCTGGTGATGCTCAACGCGTCGGGCGACGGCGCCCTGTACCCGCCGTCGAAGTACATCTACGGCGCGTTCTCCATCTCCCAGCGCGCGGTGGGCGGCTCGATGGTGCAGTTCGCCGCCGAGCACCTCAAGGGCAAGAAGATCGGCTACATCAACCACGACGATGCCTATGGCGGGTGGAACCTCGAAGCGGCGGAGTTCCAGGCCAAGCAGCTCGGGGTGGACCTGCAGGTCCAGTCGGTCGCGCCGAACCTGACCGACGTGACCGCGCCGATGCTCAAGATCCGCGCCGCCAACCCCGACGTGCTGCTGATCACCACCTACGCGCGCCCCGTGAGCCTGCTGGTCAAGAAGGCGCAGGAGCTGGGCTGGACCAAACCCATCGTGATCGCCGTCAACGGCACGGCCGACCTCAAGCAGCTGGTCGAGAACGTGGGCAGCAAGGATGCGTTCAAGAACGTCTACCTGCAGGAAGTGATGGCCGACGTGGCCGGCGGCCCCAAGCTCAAGTGGGTCTACGACATGTACAAGGCCTACTACCCCGAGCTGGCCGCCAAGCCCGGCTATCCGCAGACCTACATGCCCTACGGCATCCCGTCGGCGATGACCGTGGTCAACGCGCTCAAGGCCGCGGGCCCGCAGCTCACGCGGGAGAAGTTCCTCACCGCGCTGTCGCAGACCAAGTTCGAGTCGAACGTGATGGCCGGCCCGATCGAGCTCACGCCCACCGACCACGCGGGCCAGAAGTCGGCCATCTACCTGAAGTTCGACGGCACCAACATGACCGCGGTCCCCGGCGCCTACCGCAGCCTCTGGACCTACCAGCCCAAGTAACCAACCAGGAGAAGGGGTCGGTCCACGCCCGCGTGCGGCCGCCCCTCCATCGCCATGAGTTTCAGTGAGATTTGGCTGTTTCTGCAGCAGGGCATCCTTTCCGGCCTGGTGACGGGCAGCGTCTATGCGCTGCTGGCCATCGCCATCGTCGCGATCTTCAAGACCACCGACGTGCCGAACTTCGCCCAGGGCGAGATCTTCATGATCGGCGGCTATGTGGCGCTGTCCCTGCTGCTGATCGCGGGCTGGTCGTACGCCGTGGTCATCCCCGTCACGGTGGTCGCCGTGGCGGTGGGCTCGGCGCTCTTCCAGCGGGTGGTGATGGAGCGGGTGACCCATTCCAAGGGCGTGGGCCCGCAGCTGGTGATCGCCACGCTGGGCCTGGCCTACATGCTCAAGGGCCTGGTGCGCCAGACCGGGCTGGGCGACACGCCGCGCTCGCTGCCGCCCCTGGTCTCCAACGACCCCGTGATCATCGGCGACGCCTTTCTCACGCGGCTCGACGTGGCGATCTTCGTCGCCTCCCTCACCGCGATGGTGCTGATCTACCTGATGTTCAACCACACGCGCATCGGCAAGGCGATGCGGGCCGTGGGCATGAACCCGCGCGCCGCGCAGATCGTCGGTATCCGCCTGTCGCGCATCCGCATGATGGTGTGGGCCATGGCGGGCCTGCTGTCCGCGCTGGCCGCCCTGCTCATCACCCCCAAGATCCTCATCACGCCGGACATCGCGCACATCGCGATCCTGGCCTACGCGGCGGCCATCGTGGGCGGCTTCACCAGCCTGCCGGGCGCCGTGCTGGGCGGCCTCGTCATCGGCATCGTCGAGAACCTGGTGGGCCTGTTCATCTCCACCAACGCCATCGTGGTCGCGCCCTTCCTGGCCATCCTGGTCACGCTGATCGTGCGTCCGCAGGGCATCCTGGGCGGCAAGCCCCAAGTCAAGAAAGTATGAAAACCATGACCCGCGATCACTGGGCATTGCTCGCTGCCGCCCTGGTTCTGTCGATCCTTCCCTTCGCCGTGTCGGGCTATGTCCTGTACGTGGTCAACCTGCTGATGGTCTTCGTGGTGCTGGCCCTGGGCATGCACGTCGTGATCGGCGAATCGGGCCAGTTCGCGCTGGCGCACGCCGCGTTCTTCGGCATCGGCATCTACACGGCCGGCATCATCAACACGGCATGGCATCCGCCCTTCGTGCTGTCCGTCCTGGCCGGCGGGGCCCTGTCGGCCGTGCTCGGCTACCTCATCGGCTACCTGGCGCTGCGCATGCGCGACATCTACCTGGCCCTGGCCACCTTCGCCTTCGGCGAGGCGATGCAATGGGTCTTCCTCACCTGGGAGCGCGTCACGGGCGGCTCCAACGGCATGAAGATGGATCCGGCCAATCTGTTCGGCTACAGGCTGACCAACGACCTGCAGGCCTACCCCTTCGTGGTGGTGCTGGCGGGGCTGATGCTGTGGCTCACCGTGGCGCTGGCGCGCTCACAGTACGGCTCGTCGCTCAGGGCCGTGCGCGAGAGCGATGTGGCCGCGATGGCCATGGGCATCAACGTCAAGGCCATGAAGCAGAGCGCGTTCGCCATCTCGGCGGCCTTCGCGGGCATCGCCGGGGGCATGTACACGCTGTTCACCTCGTTCATCCACCCGGAGAGCCTGGGCTTCCAGACCACCATCCTGGTCCTCACCATGGTCGTCGTGGGGGGCATGGGCTCGGTGCGCGGCGCGGTGGCCGGCGCCATTGCCTTCGGCCTCATCTCCGAGCTGCTGCGCCAGCTCATGTCGGTGCAGGAAATCATCTATGGCGTGATCCTCATGGGGTTCATGATGTTCATGCCCAAGGGGCTGTTCGCCGACCGCAACCGCCGCGTGGCACGCAAGCCCGCCAAGGGGGTGCAGGCATGAGCACGCGCCCCTTCCTGGAAGTCTCCGGCATCACCGTGCGCTTTGGCGGGCTGGTGGCCGTGAACAGCCTCTCGTTCGACGTGGCGCGCGGCTCGATCCATGCGCTGATCGGCCCCAACGGGGCCGGCAAGTCCACCACCTTCAACTGCATCTCCCGCTACTACCAGCCGACCGAAGGCCGCATCGTTGTGGACGGCGAGGACGTGACGCACCATGCACCTTCGCGCATGGCCGGCATGGGCATCGCGCGCACCTTCCAGAACCTGGAGCTGTTCGGCGACCTGAGCGTGTACGAGAACGTGCTGCTGGGCTGCCACTCGCACAGCGCGAACACGCTGGGCCGGCTGCTGCGCCGCCCCGGCGGCGAGATCCGCGACCTGGTGGACAGCCTCATCGAGCGCGTGGGCCTGACCCACGACCGCGAGACCCGCGCCAAGGAACTCGACTTCGGCCACCAGAAGCTGCTGGAGATCGCCCGCGCCCTGGCGCTCAAGCCGCGCCTGCTGCTGCTGGACGAACCGGCGGCCGGCCTGCGCAACCGGGACATCGAGAACCTGGACCACCTGCTGACCGAACTGGCCCAGAAGGACGGCATCACCGTGCTCCTGGTCGAGCACGTGATGCAGCTGGTGATGTCGATCTCCGACCGCATCACCGTCATGTCCTTCGGCCAGAAGATCGCCGAAGGCACCCCCAAGGAAATCAGCGAGAACCCGACCGTGATCGAAGCCTACCTCGGCAAGGGAGCGGCCCATGCCTGATCCCATGCAGCAACCAAGCCAGGGCGCACTGCTCGAAGTGCGCGGCATCAGCGCCTCCTACGGCGCCATCCAGGCGCTCTCGGGCGTGAGCCTGGCCGTGCCGCAGGGCGCCATCGTGGCCCTGCTGGGCAGCAACGGTGCTGGCAAGAGCAGCACGCTGAACGCGATCTCGCACCTCATCGATCCCACCGCCGGCGAGGTCCACTTCGCCGGCGAGCCCATCCACCGGCAGCCGTCCGACGAGATCGTCCGCAGGGGCCTCGTGCAGGTGCCCGAGGGGCGCGAGGTGTTCAAGGAAATGAGCGTGCGCGAGAACCTGGAGCTGGGCGCCTTCCTGCGCCGCGACCGCGCCGCGATCGCCGAGGACCTGGACAAGGTCTACACCCTGTTTGCGCGGCTCAAGGAACGCTCCGAGCAGCGGGCGGCCACGCTGTCGGGCGGCGAGCAGCAGATGCTGGCCATCGGCCGCGCACTCATGTCCCGCCCGCGGCTGATCATGTTCGACGAGCCTTCGATGGGGCTGTCGCCGCTGCTCGTCGAGCAGATCTTCGAGGCGATCCAGCGGCTCAACCGGGAGCAGGGTCTCACCATCCTGCTCGTGGAGCAGGACGTGCGCCTGGCGCTCACGGTGGCCAGCCACGCCTACATCCTGGAAAACGGCGAGATCACGCTGCAGGGCGCGGCGGCCCAGCTCATGGACGACCCGGCCGTGCGCCGGGCCTACCTCGGCGTCTGAACGGCGCCCATTCAGCAGGAGAAATTGGATGGATTTGTTGAAAGGCAAGCTCGCGCTGGTGACCGGCGCCGGCGGGGGACTGGGCTCGGCCATTGCGCTGGGCTTCGCGAACGAGGGCGCCAAGGTGATCTGCGCCGACATCGGTGCGGACAAGGCTGAGGCCACGGCCCGGCGCATCCGCGATGCCGGCGGCGAGGCCTGGAGCGTGGTGCTGGACGTGTGCGACCGGGCCGCCGTCCAGGCCTGCGCCGCGGACCTGCAGGCGCGCATCGGCCCGATCGACGTGCTGATCAACAACGCAGGCATTTCCGGCCGCGCGCGCATCGACGACCCGCACGCGCCCGAGGTGTGGGACCGCCTCATCGACGTGAACCTGCAGGGCCTGTTCAACGTCACGCATGCCTTCGTGCCGGCGTTGAAGAAGACCCGGGGGTGCATCGTGAACCTGTCGTCCATCGTGGCGTTCGTGAGCGGCATCTCGTCGGCGGGGTATGTCGCCTCCAAGGGCGCCGTGCGTTCGCTGACCCAGGTGCTGGCCCGCGACCTGGCGCCTTTTGGGGTGCGCGCCAATGCGGTCGCGCCCGGGCTGATGCTGACCGAGATGGTCGCCCCGCAGCTGGCCGTGCCCGGCGGCACGGACTGGTACATGAAGCGCGTGCCCGCGGGCCGCGGCGGCGAGGTCGAGGAAATCGTCGGACCCGTGGTCTTTCTTTCCTCCCACATGGCCAGCTATGTGAATGGTGTGGTGCTGCCCGTCGATGGCGGCTTTCTCTCGGCTTGATCGGAATCTTCGCAAACACATGGACGACAACAGCAACAGCAAACCGATTGCCCTGGTCACCGGCGGGGCCGGTGGAATGGGCCTGGCCACGGTCGAACGCCTGGCCCGCGACGGCTACGCCGTGGTGATGGTGGACCGCGATGAAGTCCTGGCGCAGCGCGAGACTGGCCGCTTGAAGGGCCTGGGCCTGGATGTGCAGTGCCGCGTGCTCGACCTGACGGACGAAGCGGCCGTGCGCGGCCTGGTGCACTCCCTGCCCCCAGTGCGCGCTCTGGTCAACAACGCCGGCATCTTCGACGAGCGCAAGTTCCTGGAGGTGAGCAACGACGACTTTCGCCGTGCCTACGAGGTCAACCTCATCGCCGTGGCCACGCTCACACAGGAAGTGGCCAGGACCATGCCCGAGGGCGGCCGCATCGTGAACATCGCTTCGCGCGCGTACCTGGGGGCGAAGAACCACCCGCACTACGTGGCCTCCAAGGCCGCCGTGGTCGGCTACACGCGCGCCAGCGCCATGGAACTGGCGCCGCGCGGCATCCTGGTCAACGCGATCGCGCCGGGGCTGATCGACACGCCCATCCTGCGCGCGCTCACGCCCGAGCGGCTGGCGGCGCAGCTCGCGCTGCAGCCCACGGGCAAGGCCGGCAGGCCGGAAGACATCGCCCAGGCGGTGGCCTTCCTGGTGTCGCCGCAGACCGGCTTCATCACCGGGCAGGTGCTGTTCGTCGATGGCGGCAAGTCGCTGGGTGGGTCGGGCGCATGACGGCCCCCCACTGGGATGCCGAGTACGACGTCGTCGTGATCGGCGCGGGCGCGGGCGGCATGGCCGCCGCGCTGACCGCGAAGATCGAAGGCTGCAGCGTGCTGCTGGTCGAGAAGACCGACCGCGTGGGCGGCTCCACCGCCGTGTCCGGCGGGGCCGTGTGGGCGCCGCTCAATGCGCAGTCGGCGCGGGTGGGCCACCCCGACAGCTTCGAGAAGGTGTGGACCTACCTGCGCAACACGGTGGGCGACGCGGCGCCGGCCGGGATGCAGCAGGCCTTCCTGCGCCACGGCGCCGGCATGGTCGACTACTTCGAGAAGCACACCGCCGTGCGGCTTGTCGCGCGCAGCTACTCCCCCGACTACTACCCCGACCGCGAGGGCGCGGCCTTCGGCGGCCGGTCGCTCGACCCGGCGACGTTCGACGGGCGGGAACTGGGCGCGTATTTCCGGGAACTGCGCGACCCCCTGCCCGAGTTCATGGTACTGGGCGGAATGATGGTCAACATGACCGACGCCAGGCACCTGCTGGCGGTCACGCGCTCGTTCACGGCATGGCGCGAGGGCATGAAGCTCGTGCTGCGCTACTTCGCCGACCGGCTGCGCGGCTACCACCGGGGCACACGCCTGGTGCTGGGCAATGCGCTGGCGGCCCGGCTTTTCAAGAGCGTGATCGACCGTGGTATCGACTACTGGCTGGACACACCGGTGGAGAAGCTGGACGTGTCCCATGGCGCGGTGGTGGGCGTCTCGCTGGTGCGCGCGGGCAAGCCGGTGCAGGTGCGGGCGCGCCGCGGCGTGGTGGTGGCCACGGGGGGATTCCCCTGGAGCGAGGAACTGCGCAGTGCGCACTACCCCGCGCCGACGGGGCCCTGGTCCATGTCGCCGCAGGGCAACCGGGGCGAGGGCATCGCGCTGGCGCGCGAAGCCGGCGCGGTGCTGGGGCAGGGCCATACCAACCCGGCGTTCTGGGCGCCGGTCTCCATCCTGCAGCGGCCCGATGGCTCGGTCGTGCGCTATCCGCACCTGGTCTGGGACCGTGCCAAGCCCGGCCTCATGGCCGTGAATGGGGCCGGCCAGCGCTTCGTCAACGAAGCGACCTCGTACCACGAGTTCGTGCGGGCGATGTACCGCTCCCACGCCACGGTGCCCACGCTGCCGGCCTACCTGGTCTGCGACAGCGACTTCATGGAGCAATGGGGCATGGGCCTGGCGTTGCCGGGCGGGCGGCCGCGCGATCACCTCGTCAAGGCCGGCTACCTGGTGAAGGCGCCGACATTGCGGGCGCTGGGCGATGCCCTGGGCATCGGCGGCGCCGCGCTGCAGGCCACGGCCGAGCGCTTCAACGCGCAGGCCGACCAGGGGCGCGACGACGACTTCGGCAAGGGCAGCACCGAATACAACCGCTACCTGGGCGACGCGGCGCACCAGCCCAACCCCTGCATCGGTGCCTTGCGCCAGGGCCCGTTCTATGCCGTGAAGGTGTTCGCGGGCGACATTGGCACGGCCGTGGGCATTGCCTGCAACGAAAATGCCCAGGCGCTCGATGCCGCCGGCCAGCCCATCCCGGGCCTCTACGCGGCGGGCAATGACATGCATTCGGTGATGGGCGGCGAGTACCCCGCGCCCGGCATCACCCTGGGGCCCGCGCTGACCTTCGGGTGGATCGCGGGCCGCCAGCTGGCGCAGGCAGCGCCTTCCCATCCATGAACCGGTAAACTTCCATGCAGATCTATTTCTCTCCGTTCTCTCCCTATGTGCGCAAGTGCCTGGTGACGGCGCACGAGCTGGGCCTCAGCGACCGCGTGCAATTGCTGCCGTCGAACGCCAACCCGGTCCGGCGCGACCAGGACATCATCGCCAGGAACCCGCTGGGCAAGGTGCCGACCTTCATCACCGACGAGGGCGCCGTGCTGTACGACAGCCGCGTCATCTGCGAATACCTCGACGAGATCGGCAACGGAACGCTGTTTCCCCGCAGTGGCGATGCGCGCTGGAATGCGCTGACGCTGCAGGCGCTTGGAGACGGCATCCTCGACGGCGCGCTGATCGCCCGCTATGAGGACGTGGCGCGGCCCGAGCCGCTGCGCTGGCCCGAGTGGCGCGCCGCGCAGCTGGACAAGGCCGAGACTTCGCTGGCCCACCTGTCCGCGAACCCCGCACTCATCGCGCCGCAGCGGCTGGACATCGGCACGCTCACGGTGGCCTGTGCGCTGTGGTACCTGGATCTCAGGTTTGCGGACTTCGGATGGCGCCAGCGCCATCCCGCCGTTGCGGCCTGGTACGAGGCATTTTCAAAGCGTCCATCGTTGCAGGCGAGCTGGGCGCTGTGATCCGGCGCGCGCCAGCGCCCCATCGCTGCCGCGCTCACTCCGCCCGGATGTTCGCGCGCTGGGCGATCGCGCGCATGCGCGGCAGTTCGTCCTCGATCCGCGCCAGCACGGCGTCGCCGCTGGCATAGGACTGCTCCAGCCCGCTGGCGATGAGCTTGCTGCGGATCTCGGCATCCGCCATGGTCTCGGCCAGGGCCTTGCCCAGCTTCGCCTTGACTTCGGCGGGCAGGCCGCGCGGCGCCACGACGGCCAGCCACGAATCCGCGGCAAAACCCGCGAAGCCACTTTCCGCCACCGTGGGCACATCCGGCAGCTGCGTGGCCCGCGCCGCGCCGGTGACCACGATGGGCTTGATCTTGCCGCCCTTGAGCTGCGGCAGCGCGGCCGCCACCGTGTCGATGGTGAACGGGATCTGCCCACCGATCAGGTCGCTCATGGCGGGTGCGCTGCCCCGGTAGGGCACATGCATCAGCTGGATGCCGGTGGCCGACCACATCAGCTCGGCGGCAAAGTGGCCCGTGGTGCCGCTGCCGAACGAGCCGTAGGAGAACTTGTCCGGAGCGCGCTTCACCGCCGCGATCAGCTGCGGGAGGTTGGCCACCGGCACATCGCGGTGGGCCAGCAGGATCAGCGGCACGCGCGCCACCATGCCGATGGGCTCGAAGCTCTTGACCGGGTCGTACGGCAGCTTGTTGTTGAGCGCCGGGTTGACGGTGAAGGTGGAGCCCGAGCTGATCAGCAGCGTGTAGCCGTCGGCCGGAGCGTTGGCCACGAAGGATGCGCCCACGATGGTGCCCGCGCCGGCCTTGTTCTCGACCACCACCGCCTGGCCCAGGCGTTCGCCCAGCTTCTTGCTGATGAGCCGGCCCACGATGTCGACGGCCCCGCCGGGCGGAAAGGGCACCACCAGCTGCACCGGCTTGGCGGGGTAGCCATCGGCGTGCGCCATGCGCCCCCAACCCAAGCCTGCGATGGCTGCCATGAACAACAAGGCGACGCCGGTGCGTCTTTTCGGCTGTGGGCATTTCATGTGGCGGTCCTTCTGGTGCGGGTTGTTCACCCTGCGTTGCGGCTGTGAACAAGGGGAAGGCGCGCCAGTCTTCGTCTCGCTCTGGCCACGCCTGTCGCTACTGCGGAGTTGTCGAGGCCGCCAGGGCGATGAGATGAGGGCACGGGACCATGGCGGTGGAAGACCGGGTGGCATGCGCAGGTCTTGTGAGGGCAGAGCGGGGGGCGCTCAGATCACGGACAGCCCGGCCAGCCGGCACAGGCGCTGTTGCTCCGTTTCCTCGCGCGGCGGTGCGTCAGCCGTTGCGAAAAAGAAAGCTGTAGGCGTTCAACGCCGGCACCCCTCCCAGGTGCGCGTACAGCACGCGGGAGCCTTCGGGGAATTCGCCCTTGCGCACCATGTCGATCATGCCGTGCATGGACTTGCCTTCGTACACCGGGTCGGTGAGCATGCCTTCCTGGCGTGCGCACAGGCGGATGGCTTCGAGCGTGCCCTCGTTGGGCAGGCCGTATTCGGGGCCGCCGTAGCGCGTGTCGAGCACCACGTCCTCGGCCGTGATCTCCTGGCCCAGCTCCACCAGCTTGGCCGTGTTCTGCGCGATGCGCAGCACCTGGGCATGCGTCTTCTCGGGCTTGGCCGAGGCGTCGATGCCGATCACCTTGCGCGCCCGGCCGTCGGCCGCAAAGCCCACCACCATGCCGGCCTGCGTGCTGCCCGTGACCGAGCACACGACGATGTAGTCAAACGTAAAGCCCAGCTCCTTCTCCTGCTGGCGCACTTCCTCGGCAAAGCCCACGAAGCCCAGGCCGCCGTACGGGTGCTCGGAGCAGCCGGCGGGGATGGGGAAGGGCTTGCCGCCGGCTTTCTTCACGTCTTCCATGGCCTGCTCCCAGCTCGGGCGGATGCCGATGTCGAAGCCCGCGGCGTCCAGGCGCACGTCGGCGCCCATGATGCGGCTCATCTCGATGTTGCCCACGCGGTCGTACACCGCGTCGGAGTAGTTGACCCAGTTCTCCTGCACCAGCACGCATTTCATGCCCAGGTGCGCGGCCACGGCGGCCACCTGGCGCGTCTGGTTGGACTGGATGCCGCCGATGGAGACCAGCGTGTCGTAGCCGCCCGCGATCGCCTCGGGGATGAGGTATTCGAGCTTGCGCGTCTTGTTGCCGCCAAAGGCCAGGCCCGAGTTGCAGTCCTCGCGCTTGGCATACAGGTGCACCTTGCCGCCCAGGTGGGCCGACAGGCGCGGCAGCGCGGTGATGGGCGAGGGCCCGAAGGTGAGCGGGTGGCGGGCGAATTTCTGCAGGTTCATGGCGGGTTTCCGGTCGATGGAAGGGATGGTGCAAGAGGTGGCTTGCAGTGCCTTCATCGTAGGAAAACACGCGCATACAGTGGTTGCGAATTTCTTCCTGATTTCAGCGTTTCAGGTTTGTGTATGAGAATATGAAAAACTAATATTTCTCACAGATCACCATGCGCACAACAAAAGTTCGTGCCAAGAATGTGCCGCAGTCCGATGTGTCGGCCGAGCTGGACCGTACCGACAAGGCCATCCTGCGCCAGCTGCAGCGTGATGCCTCGCTGTCCAATGTGGCGCTGGCCGAGAAGGTGCACCTGAGCCCGCCCGCCTGCCTGCGCCGCGTGGAGCGGCTCAAGCGCCTGGGGCTCATCGACGGCATCGTGGCGTTGCTCAACCCCCAGGCCGTGGGCGCGGGCATGCTGGTGATGATTGGGGTGGTGCTCGACCGCTCCACGCCCGAGTCGTTTGCCGAGTTTGAAAAGGCGGCGGCCAAGGTGTCCGGCTGCATGGAATGCCATGTGGTCACCGGCGAGTTCGACTACTTCATGCTGGTGCGCACGCGCGACAACGACAGCTTCAACCGGCTGCATGCCGAGCAGCTGCTCTACCTGCCGGGGGTGCGGCAGGTGCGCTCGTTCATGGTGCTGCGCAATGTGCTGTCCACCACCGAGCTGCCGCTGGCGCTGTAGCGGCGGCCAGCCCTCCGCTCACGGGGCGCCGCGCAGGCGCCCCACCACGGCCGCCCAGGCCGGACCGCCGAACACGTTGACCACCAGCCCCGCCATCAAGAGCCCCGCGCCCGCAAAGTGCACGGGCAACAACTGCTCGCCGAACACCCACCAGCCCGTGGTCAGGCCCACCACGGGCACCAGCAGGGTGAAGGGGGCGACGCGGTTCACCGGGTAGCGCGACATGAGATACGTCCACAGCCCGAAGCCCAGCAGCGTGGAGATCCAGGCGATGTAGGCCACGGCGGCCATGGATTTCAGCGACAGGTGCTGCACGGCGGCCCACACGGCCGCGGGCCCGTCCAGCAGCAAGGACAGCGCCACGAATGGCAGCGGCGCCACCACGCTCGACCACACGATGAAGGCAAACTGGTTCATCGGCCCGTAGCGTCCCACGGCGCGCGTGACGATGTTGCCGCAGCCCCACATCGCCGCCGCCCCCACGGTCAGTGCGAATCCCGCCAGCGGCATCGACGCGCCGTGGGCACTGCCGATCAGCACCAGCCCCACGCCGGCCAGCGCCAGGCCCGCCACCTGGTTGCCCTGCCATGCCTCGCGCAGCCACCAGGCCGCCAGCAGCAGCGTGAAGAACGACTGCGACTGCAGCACCAGCGAGGCCAGGCCCGACGGCATGCCGATGTGGATGGCGGTGAACAGCAGGGCGAACTGGCCCACCGCCATGGTCATGCCGTACAGCAGGTACAGGCGCAGCGGCACCCTGGGCGGCGTCACGAACAGCAGCGCCGGAAACGCCGCCAGCAGGTAGCGCAGCGCGCCCAGCAGCAGGGGCGGCACACCGGCCACGCCCACCTTGATGACGGCGAAGTTGAGCCCCCAGACCACGATGACGAGCAGGGCCAGGGCGAGATCGCGGGGGCGCAGGGCAGTGTTCATGCCCTGTATTTTCGGTGCACCGGCGGGTCCGTGGCCGCGCGTTTCACGACCGGCCTGGTGCGAAAACGGACATGCCCGGGCCCACCCCGGGGCGTTACGCCGCTTCCACCGCGAAGCTCAGCCCCGCGTGGGCCTGCAGCCGCGCGATCAGCTTGCCGCCCAGCGCGGGCGCCGTGGTCCAGATGCCGCCGGGGGTGTCCGTGGCGTCCTGCAGCAGGCACACGGCCGCCTCGGTGATCATCTTGGAGGTGGAGCCATAGCCCGGGTCGCGGTCGCCCTTGACGCCCACGCGCAGGCTGTTGCCCGCGGCGTCGGTGCCCAGGAAGAGCACGTCGTAGAAGCCGTTCTCGCGTTCCTCGCGGGAAGGGCCCTCGCCGGGCTTGGGGCCCTTGTCCGAGCCCAGCGACTTGTCGCCCGCCACGGCATTGGCCATGGCCTCGCCCTTTTCGCCGGGGCCGGTGATGAGCATTTCGTCGTACACGAAGTCGGTGCCGTAGGCGTGCTGCAGCAGGAAATTGGAGCGGTGCACGTTGCGGGTGTTGATGGCGGCCATCACGAACGGGGCCACCCACACTCCTTCGCCCAGGGCCTCGTCCACCATGGGCTTGTTGCCCGAGGGCTGGCGCGGCCCTTCGAAGCCGGGCGTGAGCGAGAACGGATTCTTCAGCAGGTCCAGCACGGCGGGGTGGGTGGCGGCGGCGGCCATGGTGGCCTTCAGGCTGGCGGCGGTGCCGCCCGAGAACGTGCCCTTCATCTTGCGCACCCGTCCGCGCACCCGGCTCGCGGGGTGGCCGAAACGGGCCTTCATCTCGGTTTGCAGCAGGTACACGCCCAGGTCGAACGGGATGGAGTCGAACCCGCACGAGAACACGATGCGCGCGCCGCTGGCCCGGGCCGTGGCTTCGTGCGCGTCGATCATCTGGCGCATCCACGCGGGTTCGCCGCACAGGTCCACGTAGTCCACGCCGGCCGCCGCGCACGCGGCCACCAGTTCGTTGCCGTAGAGCTGGTAGGGCCCCACGGTGGTCAGCACCAGGCGGGTCTGGTCCATCAGCGCCTGCAGGCTGGCGGGGTCGGTGCTGTCGGTCACGATCAGCGGGGTGTCGGCCGGGGCGCCCACTTCGTCGCGCACGGCGGCGAGCTTGTCGGCATTGCGCCCGCCCATGGCCCAGCGCAGGCCGCTGCCGGCGGGATAGCGCTGCAAAAGGTACTCGACCACGAGGCGGCCCGTGAAGCCGGTGGCGCCGTGGACGACAAGATCGAAGGGTTTGGTCATGGGCTGTCTCCGTGCACTGCTGCGTGCGGGTGGGGGAAGGGGCGGGCGCCGCCGCGGGCGGCCGCCGGCTGCTGGGATGCGATTGTGAAAGACAAGCGGGTGCCGGCATGTCGCCCAGGTGCCGCTTGCAATGGGCAAAAAGTATCGTTTGGCGATACCGTGAAGCCGGACTGCCGCCACTGGCGCAACCCGGCGGGGGCGGCGGGGGCCGGGCCCGGCACCATGAGGTCCGTGTTCAACCACGGGCCTGACAAGGGCCCCACCTCTGTATGTCATCCAATGCCCCCTTCCTCGTTCAGCGTGACACCCGTGCCTGGCAACTGCAGGTGTGGGTCTCGTTCGGCATCGCCGTCTTCCTGTGCGCCGTGGGGCTGGCCTGGCTGCCGGGCCAGCAACTGGAGCAGGCGTTCATGGTGATGGGCTATGTGTTCTGCCTCTCGGCCGCGTTCGTGCTGGCCAAGTTCGTGCGGGACAACGAGAGCGCCGCGCGCCGCGGTGCGGGCGACACGCCCATGTGGAAGCTGGTGGTCTGGGGCGGCTTCGTGGTGGCCATGGGCCTCACCGGCTGGGGCCTGTTCGGCATGGAGATCAACGTGACCTACAAGGCCTTCCTGGGTGTGAGCTGGCTGTACCTGATCACCACTGCCTTCACGCTGGCCAAGATGCTGCGCGACCGCCACGAGGCTGACCTGCTGGAAGCACGCCTGCAAGGCCGCCGCGAAGCTGCCGCAGCACATGCTGCTACGTCTGGTAACAACGCCAGCTGAGTTTCCGGCGTTCGCCCTGGCCCCATGGCGGATGCTCGGAGGTTGCCCTGAAAAAAACCGGTGCTGCCGCGCTACTGCGCAGCACCTCCTGTGAGGAGTGAAACCATGAAGAAATTGCCGAAGATCCTGACCCTTGCCCTGGCCGCCGGCCTGCTGTGCACGCTGGCCGCCCTGCCCGCGCGCGCCCAGAGCGAGGCCTCGGCCGCGCTGTCGCTGCTGCCTGTCGCTTCGGTGGTGGGCACGGCGTCGGTGGCGTCCGCCGCCGCTGGCGCGGTCGTGGCGGTGCCTGCCGCATTGTCGGTGGCGGGTGCGGCGCTGACCGTGAAGACGGTGGAGGCCTCGGCCACCGGCACGGTGTACTTGCTGGAGCGCGCCTCCGACGGCGCCCAGGTCAGCGTCGAGGTGGCGGGCCGGGGCGTGGGCGCATCGGCGCACACCGTGGGCACGGTGGTGACCTGCAGCGTGATCGGCACGGGCGTGGTGCTGTCGGTGGCGGGCGAGGCGATCGCCTTCGTGCCCAACGCCATCGGCCGTGCGCTGCTGCACAACGAGCGCCTGTAAGGGGCACCGCCATGGATGTGCAGCAGATGACCGTGACGACCCCGGCGCATGCCCGCGTGCGCTCCTTCAACCCCGCCATGCTCGGCCTGGCCCTGGTGGCGGGCGCGGCCCTGCTGGCGGCGCCAGCGGCCCACGCGGGCCGCTCCTGCGAGGCCGCCAAGCCCGTGCCGGCCAAGGTGATCGAGCGCGGCATGCAACTGGCGCAGCAGACCTCCGCCGCGCTCGACGCGGAGCATGCGAAGTCTGGCGCCCAGGTGGTGGTGCTCGCCCGCACCGGGCAGGACCTGAGCAAGTACGGCCTGCGCTATTCGCACCTGGGCTGGGCCTACAAGACACCCGAGGGCCCCTGGCGCGTGGCCCACAAGCTCAACGAATGCGGCACGGCCGTGGGGCACCTGTACCGGCAGGGCCTGGGCGAGTTCTTCCTGGACGACCTGTGGCGCTACGAGGCCGTCTACGCCGTGCCCACGCCCGAGGTGCAGCAGCGCCTGCTGGCCGTGCTGCAGGACAAGGCCCGCACCAGGACGCTGCAGCACCCGCCCTACAGCATGGTGAGCTACGTGTGGGGCCGCAAGTACCAGCAGTCCAACCAATGGGCGCTGGAAACGCTGGCCGTGGCCATGGAGCCCGCCACGGTGCGCAACCGCGAGCAGGCGCAGGCCTGGCTGCAGTTCAAGGGCTACGAGCCGACCACGCTCAAGCTCGGGCCGCTCACGCGGATGGGCGGGCGCGTGGGTTCGGCCAACATCGCGTTCGACGACCACCCGGGCGACAAGCGGTTCTCGGACCGCATCGAGACCGTCACGGTCGATTCGGTGCTGGCCTGGCTGCAGCGGGCCCAGCTGGCGGCCGCGCCGGTGGTGCTGACCGTGAAGAATTGATGAAATGGGCCGATTGCGCTTGACTGGTAAGCGCTGGCAGCTATCAAATGCATAGTATCTACAGAGGGGAATGATCATGAGCAAATCACTGCGGCTGTCTGAAAAATGGTTCCGCCGCGGCCTGTGGCTGGTGGCGCTGGTGTTTGCCAGCTTCCTCATCGGGCTGGGCGGCACCATCGTGGGCGATTTGCCCAAGGTCGAGACGCCGCTGCGCGTGGATGACTTCCTGGACAAGCCGGCCGCCGAAAAGCTGCGCGCCCAGGTCAAGGACGCGCGCCAGGCCGAGCAGGACGCGCAGACCGCGCTGGAGCAGGCGCAGCTGCAGCGCAGCAAGGCCCGCAGCGAAACGCAGGCCGCGCGCGAGACCTTCAACAACTGGCTCTCCACCCGCTCGGCCACCCAGCGCGCCGACCAGGACCCGGAGGTCATTGCGCGCACCCAGGCGCTCGATGTGCTCAAGCTCGCCGAGCGCAAGACCCAGCAGGCGGTGGAGCTGCAGCAGCAGGCCGCGCTCGACGCGCGCCAGGCGGCGGCGGCCACGCAGGAGCGCCTGAACAGCATGGAAGCCGATGGCTACGTGAAGCTGGAGGCCGAGCGCCGCAAGGTGGAGCTGCGCGTGTTCCTGTACCGCCTGGCGCTCACCCTGCCGCTGCTGGCCATCGCCGGCTGGCTGTTCGTGAAGAAGCGCAAGGGCACCTACTGGCCGTTCGTGTGGGGCTTCATCTTCTTCGCGCTGTTCGCGTTCTTCGTGGAGCTGGTGCCCTACCTGCCCAGCTACGGCGGCTATGTGCGCTACGTGGTGGGCATCGGCATCACGGCGCTGGTGGGGCGCTACGCCATCCTCGCGCTCAACCGCTACCTGGAGCGCCAGAAGCTGGCCGAAACCCTGCCCGACCAGGAGCGCCGCAAGGAGCTGAGCTACGACGTGGCCCTGGCCCGCCTGGCCAAGAGCGTGTGCCCCGGCTGCGAGCGGCCCGTGGACTTGAAGAACGAGAAGATCGACTTCTGCCCGCACTGCGGCATCGGCCTGTTCGACCACTGCGGCACCTGCACCACGCGCAAGAGCGCCTTCGCCCGCTTCTGCCATGCCTGCGGCACGGGCGCGGGGGTGCGGCTGGCGCGGGATGACTGAGCGGGTCCCCGCGTGACACCCTTGGGGGGGCTGCGCCGCCGCGAGCTTCTGGGCGCGCTGGCCGCCGCCGGACTGGCGGGGGCCTGTGCGCCGCTGCCGGCCCACAGTGCGCCCGGGGCGCTGATCGAGAACGTGACCCGCCTGTACCCCGTGCGCGTGTCGCGGGTGGTGGTGCCCGCCAGCCTGCAGGACGTGGCGCAGGCCGTGCGCAACTGGCCCGGCGCGGTGGCCGTGGGCGGCGGGCGCTACAGCATGGGCGGCCAGGTCGGCGTGGAAGGCGGCCTGCACATCGACATGCGCGGCATGAATGCCCTGGTGTGGCTGGACACCGGGGCGCGCACGGTGCGCGTGCAGGCCGGCATGCGCTGGCGCGACCTGCAGGACCACCTGGATCCCCACGACCTGGCGGTGCGCACCATGCAGAGCTACTCGAACTTCACGGTGGGCGGCTCCGTGTCGGTGAACGTGCATGGCCGCTATGTGGGGCACGGGCCCATCGGCGCGTCCGTGCGGGCCCTGCAGATCGTGCTCGCCAGCGGCGAGGTGCGCGAGGCCAGCCGCCAGCAGCACCCCGACCTGTTCCGTGCCGCGCTGGGCGGCTATGGCGGGCTGGGCGTGATCACCGAGGTGGAGCTGGACCTGGATGCCAACACCGCCATCGAGCGCACCGTGGCCCAGGTGGCGCTGGACGACTACCCCGGCTTCTTTGCCGCCAGGGTGGCCGCCAACGCGCGGGCCGTGATGCACAACGCCGACCTGCTGCCCCCCCGTTTCGACCGCGCCACCGCCGTGACCTGGGCCCGCACCGACAAGCCCGTGACCGTGCCCGGGCGCCTGGTGCCGCGCGGCCAGCGGTATGACCTGGACAAGAGCGTGATCTGGGCCATGACCGAACTGCCGGGGGGCCACCAGCTGCAGCACAAGGTGGTGCGCCCGGCGCTGCTGCGTGGCCAGCCGGTGGTGTGGCGCAACCACGAGGCCAGCCTGGATGCCGCCTCGCTGGAGCCCGCGAGCCGCGCACAGTCCACCTACGTGCTGCAGGAGTACTTTGTGCCCGTGGCCCGGTTCGCCGCTTTCACGCGGGGTTTGGCCCGCATCCTGCAGCAGCATGGGGCGCAGGTGCTCAACATCTCGGTGCGCCATGCGCCGCCCGACCCCGATGCCATCATGGCCTGGGCGCGCGAGGAGGTGTTTTCGTGGGTGCTGTACTACAAGCAGGGCACCCGCCCCGAGGCCTGTGCCGAAGTGGCTCTGTGGACGCGTGCGCTGATCGACCTGGCCCTGCAGCATGGCGGCACCTACTACCTGCCCTACCAGCGCCATGCCACGCGGGCGCAGTTCGCGGCGGCCTACCCGCAGGCGGACCGGTTTCGCGCGGCCAAGGCCGTCTGGGACCCTGCGGGGCGGATGACCAACATGCTCTGGGCGCAGTATCTGTAGAGGGACGCCGCGGGCCGGCGCGGGGGGCTACCCCATCATCACCCGGTTGCGCCCCTGCGCCTTGGCGCGGTAGAGCGCCGCGTCGGCCGCGAGCAGCAGCATGTCCATGTCGGCATCGCCGCCCAGCGTGGCGCTGTGCACCAGGCCGATGCTGATGGTGGCATGCCGTGGAACGTCCCCGGCGGCGCCAAAGGTCTGCTGCTCCACCACCTTGCGCAGGCGCTCTGCGATCGCGTGCGCCTCGGCGGGCGAGGCATCGGGCAGCACCACCGCGAACTCCTCGCCGCCCAGGCGGCCCAGCACGTCCTGGGGGCGCAGCGCGCCGGCCATGGCCTGGGCGAGGCCGACGAGGAGCTGGTCGCCCGCGCCGTGGCCCAGCTGGTCGTTGACCTGCTTGAAATGGTCCACGTCCACCATCAGCACGGCCAGGCCGGCGGATTCGCGCTGGTAGCGCGCGACCAGCCGCTCGCCCTGCTGCAGGAACGCGCGGCGCGCGAGCACGCCGGTCAGATCGTCGTGCCGCACGGCGTGGTCCAGGCGGCGCAGGGCCTCGGCGCGCGCGGCGCTGGCGCAGGCCACGGCCAGCGGCCCCAGCGCCAGCAGCGTGACGCCCACGCGCAGCGAGAACACGTCGCTGGCATGCGCGGGCGTGAAGTTGAGCACGCCCGTGGCCACCCCGGCCATGGTCCACAGGCACACCACCAGCGACAGCAGGCTGGACGTGAACGGGCTGTAGCTGAGCGCGCACCACAGCAGCCCCGGCACCACGAAGGCCAGCATGCCGGGCCCGCCGACCACGGTGCGGATGCCCTCGGCCAGCAGCAGCGAGCTCACGGGGGCCACGCGCCAGAACAGCGATGCGCCCGGCAGGCCCTGCGGGGCGTTCATGGCGGGCGGCGGGTCGTCGGCGCGGGGCGCGGCCAGCACCACCGGCACGATGAGCATGTAGTTCATGAGTTCGGTGCTGAACCACAGGGACAGCAGGTCGGTCCAGGGGGTATCGAAGTACACCGGCGCGGCGCCGCAGCCCGCCAGGGCCCCCACGGTGCTGGCGACCAGCGCCGCCACCAGCAGGTACAGCGCCGACACCGTGCGCTGCAGGCGCCGGATGCGTTCGTCCAGGCGGCGCAGCACCAGCCAGCCCGCCGTGGCGCCCAGCATGTTGGCCCCGTTGAGCCACAGTGCCATGGACCAGTCGCTGCCCGTGGCCAGGTCCGCCGCCAGGTAGCCCACGGCGGCCGCCACCCAGGCCGGCGGCCGCGCGAGCCGGGGGTAGCGGACCAGCAGTCCCAGCAGCAGCGCATTGGCGGGCCAGAACGCCGACAGGAAGCCGATGGGCCGCGCAAAGATGCCCACCAGGCAGGCGGCGAAGATCAGCAGGGCCAGCCCCAGCCAGGCCAGGGGCGGCGGAAGCGGTCGCAGGAGCGCGAAAGGGCGGTACATGGGTGGATGGCGGTGGATCGGCGGGAGGGCGGTGGGCGGGGGTGCCCCCGATTGTCCCCGGGCCGGGCGTGGTGGGGGGCTCGCCCGGCACCCCCGGGACACCGTTGTTGACGATTTCAAACGCCCGCCGCGAGGGTCAGGGGGGGCCTGCCAGCAGCAGCGCCACCAGTTCGCCCGTGCTGCTGGCGCCCAGCTTGCGCATGAGCCGGGCGCGGTGGGCGTCCACGGTGCGGTGGCTGATGTCCAGGTGGCGCCCGATCTGCTTGCTGGTGGCGCCCGTGACGATGTGCTGCGCGATCTCGCGCTCGCGCACGGTCAGCGGCGTGCTGACGGGGCGGCGGTGCGAGATGTCCTCGAACATCCACACGGCGCGCGCGAACGGGTCGGCCCGGTCGAGCGCGCGGCCCGCCACGTGGCACCAGAACAGCGACCCGTCGCGCCGCCGCATGATGCGCTCGTCGCTGTAGCCGCCCGTGTCGCGCATGGCCTTCAGGCCCCGGTGGCCGGTGTGCGTGAACTCGTCGAACGACGGGTACAGCGGCGCCAGCGGCTGGCCCAGCAGCTCGGCCTGGGCATGGCCGAACATGTGGGCGAAGGCATCGTTGCACAGCTCGATGGCGCGGTCGCGTGTCACGCACATGCCCACGGGCGCGAGGTGAAAGGCCAGTGCGAGCGCCTCGTTCGGAACGGCGGGGGGTGCGGGCATGGGGTGGCATTCTGCAGCAACCGCCCCCTGGCGCGGTGTGTCCGCGCCCGGCCGGGAGGGGCGGCTCAGGCCGGGCGTTCGTGCACCACCGCCACGCGGTTGCGGCCCGCGCTCTTGGCGTCGTACAGCGCGTGGTCGGCCGCGCTCAGCCAGTCGGCCCAGGTTCCGCCGGCGCGGGCCACGCAGGCCAGGCCGATGCTCACGCTGACGGGGATGTCCTCGCCATTCTCGGTCAGCCGGATCTGCGCCACGGCCGTGCACAGGCGCTGGGCGATGGTGGCGGCGTCGCCCGCCGAGACATCGGGCAGGTAGACCAGGAATTCCTCGCCGCCCATGCGCGCGAGCAGGTCGGAGTCGCGCAGCTGGCGGCGCAGGCATTCGGCGAAGGCGACCAGCACGCGGTCGCCGGCCGCGTGGCCGAAGCGGTCGTTGATGCGCTTGAAGTGGTCCAGGTCGAGCTGCGCGATGGCGCTGCCCACCGGCAGCTGCGCGGGCAGCCGGGACATGACCCAGTGGCGGTTGCCCACGCCCGTGAGCGCGTCCGTCTGCGCCATCCGCTCCAGGCGCGCCTCGGCCCGTTCGCTGGAGAGCGACGAGACCATGAGGGCGATGCCGAAGTGGCAGAACATCTGCACGTAGAAGGCCCGGGCGAAACCGGTGGAGCTGGCGTTCTCGGTGGCGATGTAGAACAGGCGCAGCGCGAAGATGAAGGCGCTGACCAGCAGGAACCCCGCCAGGAGGGCCCGTGATGGCAGGGGCTCGGCGCGGCGGTCGCGCCATATTTCATGGGCCGAGCCCACCAGGGCTGCGGTGGCCGTCACGTGGAAGGCACCGGCCCGCAGGAGGTTGTCCAGCGGAAACTGTGTGGCGATGCCCGCCACCAGCCAGCCCGCGGGCACCAGGGCGAGCCAGCCCATCGGGATGCGCCTGCGCCCGCTCAGCGCCCGAACGCCCGCCCAGAAGAGGCAATAGCCGACCGTGCCGAGCAGCAGGCTGCCGTGTGTCCAGAGCCAGTCCGGCAGGATGAGGTACTCGCCCCGGCCCGCCAGTTCGGCGCCGATGGCCAGCAGCAGGTACGCCCCGGCCAGCGGCCGCAGCCCCTGGGGCCGGTAGGAATGCCGGCTGACGTGAAAGATGCTCAGGGCCCCGGCCACCAGGGCGGTCTTGTAGAGCAGGAGTACGGTGGGGAGGTCAAGCTGTATGCCCATGTCGCGGTGCAATGGCGGGTTGGTGGCGGTCCCAGGCGGGGACCGTGGTCTGTGGTTCGTGGTCGCGATGGGGGAGGCGCTCAGCGGCGGCGCCAGCGTAGCCGCCACTGCCGCCGGATGACCCGCGCCACGCGCCAGGCCCATGACGCGCGGGCGCGCTCCAGCACGGCGTGCTTGATGCCCATCCAGCGGGCATGGGTCCAGGCGAACCAGCGCAGCTGCATCAGCGCGGCCTGGGTGAGGCTGTACAGCCGGGCCACCACGGCGGTGCCCACCACCTTGGCGATCACGATCACGGTCATGCCCAGCACCACGTGCCCCCGGCCCACCGCCCACAGGGCCAGCAGCTTCACGGGCAGCAGCAGCGCCGTGGGCAGCAGGAACACGGCCACCGCCGCCCAGGGCGGCAGGGCGCGCACGCAGCCTTCGATCCAGCGCAGGCCGGGCCAGCGGCCGATGCGTGCCAGCAACTGCTGCAGCGGTACCCAGCCCCATTCCTCGAACAGGATCAGCAGGGCCAGCAGCCCGCTGCCCAGGCCGGTCAGCATGCGCGCGGGCCAGCGCAGCAGTTGGTGCAGGATTTTTGGAATGATTTGGGCCTCTGGCGCTTGTCTATCCAGCGCGGATAGCTATTGTTTTTATAGCTTCCGATCGTGGTTACACGCCCCGGGCCCGCTCGGCCTTGAAGCGCGCCCGGAACTGCGCGAACGCGCCCGCGTCGAGCGACTCGCGCACCTCGCGCATGAGGTTCAGGTAGTAGTGCAGGTTGTGCACGGTGGTGAGCATGGGGCCCAGCATTTCGCCGCAGCGGTCCAGGTGGTGCAGGTAGGCACGGCTGAAACCCTCGCGCCCGCCCTCGTCCCACGACACGCCCGCGCTGCCCGCGCAGGCATAGCAGGTGCAACTGGTGTCCAGGGGCTGGTGGTCGGCCTTGTGGCGCGCGTTGCGGATTTTCAGGTCGCCAAACCGCGTGAACAGCGTGCCGTTGCGCGCGTTGCGCGTGGGCATCACGCAGTCGAACATGTCCACGCCGTCGGCCACGCCCTGCACCAGGTCCTCGGGCGTGCCCACGCCCATCAGGTAGCGGGGCTTGTGCGCGGGCAGGCGGTGCGGCGTGTGGGCCATGATGTCCAGCATCTCGTCCTTGGGTTCGCCCACGCTCACGCCGCCCACGGCGTAGCCGGGGAAATCCATCTCGACCAGGCGCTCCAGCGATTCCTGGCGCAGGTTCTTGTACATGCCGCCCTGCACGATGCCGAACAGCGCGTTGGGGTTCTCCAGCCGCTGGAATTCATCCCGCGAGCGCTTGGCCCAGCGCAGGCTCATTTCCATGCTCTTGCGCGCCTCGGCCTCGGTGGTGAGGTGGCCCTTGGTCTCGTACGGCGTGCACTCGTCGAGCTGCATCACGATGTCGGAGTTGAGCGTGGTCTGGATCTGCATGCTCACCTCGGGCGACATGAAGAGCTTGTCGCCGTTGACGGGGCTGGCGAAGGTCACGCCCTCTTCGGTGATCTTGCGCATCGCGCCCAGGCTCCAGACCTGGAAACCGCCCGAGTCGGTGAGGATGGGCTTGTCCCACTTTTCAAAGCCGTGCAGGCCGCCAAAGCTCTGCATCACGTCCAGGCCCGGGCGCATCCACAGGTGGAAGGTATTGCCCAGGATGATCTGCGCACCCATGTCGTGCAGGCTGCGCGGCATCACGCCCTTGACGGTGCCGTAGGTGCCCACGGGCATGAAGATGGGGGTCTGCACCACGCCGTGGTTGAGCGTGAGCGTGCCACGGCGTGCGTGGCTGGTGGGGTCGGTTTTGAGGAGGTCGAACTGCAGCATGATGGGGCGATTGTCCCAGACGGGCCGCCCCCGCCTTGTGCGGGCAGGCCGCAGGGACATGGGCTGGCGTTGGCGCGCCGCATCGCTACACTGGTTCCAGACGGGCTACCAGCCCATCACAAGGAGAACAACATGCTCAAGATCCTCATCGCCGTGGATGGCTCGGAACTCTCCCTGGACGGCGTGCACCATGCGCTGGCGCTCCTGGGCCAGGGCCTGAAGGCCAGCGTGGTCCTGGCCAACGTGCAGGAACCCGCCACGCTGTACGAACTGGTGACCACGCGCGACCCCGACCTGATCGCCGCCGCCAGCCTGGAGGCCGGCCAGCACCTCATGGCGTCCGCGCGGGCGCTGCTCGACGCGGCGGGCGTGGCCTACGAGACCGACGTGGGCGTGGGCGACGTGGCCCACACGCTGGTGGACATGATCGAGCGCTCGGGCTGCGACATGGTCATCATCGGTGCCAAGGGGCAGGGCGCCATCACCAGCGCGCTGCTGGGCTCGGTCTCGCAGGAGGTCGCGCACGCGAGCCCGGTGCCGGTGACTATCGTCAAGCATGCCGAGGTGCTGGAAGCGCTGGAAAGCGACGTGGCCGAGGACACCGAGGCCTGAGAACCTGTTCAAGAACTTTTCGGGGGGGGGCCAGAAAAGAAAAGGGCCGCTGTGCGCGGCCCTGGCGGGGATCTTCGGAGGACGGGTGCCCGGCGTGTCAGGCCGCCTTGCGAAACGGTTCGGCCGCGGGCCGCTGCAGCTTGCCGTGGGGCAGGGTGGCCAGGCGCGAGAACATGCGGCGCACGTAGCCGCGCACCCACAGGCATTTGTTGAGCTCGTCCACGGGCAGCGGGCCCGACACCACCACGATGTCGTTGGCCACGTCCTGGGCTCCTGCGGCCCGCAGGCGGCGGCGCGTGTTGTTGGCCCAGGACTGGATGCGCGTGGGGCTGCCGTGCTGGTGCACCTCGCCCGTGTGCGCATCGAACGCAATCGCCACGGTATCGGTTTTCAGCTTGAACCTGCGCTCACCCGTCACGGCGCTGGGCGCCTCGCGCATGTCGTAGAGGTAGTAGCTGCCTGCCTTGAGCTGGTATTGCATGTCCATGGGTGTGTTCCTCTCTGTCGGCATTGTCGAGGGCGCACGGTGCGGGCAATGGCAGGTAAAACGGTGGGAAAGGGGCTCTTATCGGGAGCCGTTCGCCAGGGCCGCGCTGGTTTCTGTGCGCGTGCCATTGTGGCGGCGCCCCGGCGCCAGCGCGCGAAACTTGAGGGCGATGTCGTAACGAGTTGTGAGTAGAGTGTGTGGCGCGTCTGGCCTTTGGTTGCGCCCGGCCGTTGCGTTGCCCAAGGCGTATGCGACTGGCGCGGCCCACGCCAGAGCAGCCAAGCAAGGGCCGCCCCGCAGCGAGGGCTGCGTCCCTCTGCCCGCGCAGCGCAGCGGAGCGAGAGCGGGGGGGGACGGCGCACAGCGCCTCAGGGGGGATGTCCCTGCTAGAAATCCACCAGGCTCAGCCCCAGGCTGAACACGGTGCGCTTGCGGTTGTAGTCGATCATGCTGTCGCCATAGCCGCTGAACAGCTGCGTGTGCAGGCGCAGGTTGCTCTTGCTGCCAAAAAGGCCCGTGCCCACCGTCTGCAGCCATTCCAGGCGCACCGAGCCCCGGTCGCTGCTCGACAGCGAGTGGCGCAGCGTGGCGCCCACGGTGTTGTCCTTGTTGACGTTCCAGAACGCCGACAGCTCGCCCCGGCCGACGTAGTCGCTGATGCCGGGGTTGTCGTCGCTGCCCGAGCTTTCGGGCACGCGCTTCCACAGGCGCGCGTTCACGCTGAAGCTGTTGGAAAGCTCCATGCCGGTCATGAGGTACACGCGGTTCCAGCTGCGCGACAGGGGCTTGCTCTGGCCGTTGGACTGGTGCACCAGGCCGATGCCGCTGTAGCGCCACTTCCAGCCGAACGGCAGCTGCGCCGTGGTGGGGTAGACGTACATGACCTCGGGCTCGTGGTCGGTGGCGCGGAAGGGGCGCGAGATCTGGGGCGTGAACAGCTGCCAGTACGACTGCTGCGAATAGCCGAACCACACGGAATCCTTGAGCGTGGGGTGGCCCTGCGTGAGCAGGCCCTGCGCGAGCTTGGTGCGCACCGACAGCTGGATGCGGTTCTCGGTGCGGCGGTAGGGCGTGGATTCGGTGGCCGAGTGGTCCGCCGCGTCGGACGTGGGCTGGCGGTTCACGTTGCTCGACGCCACCACCGACACGGTGATGGGCCGGTAGCCCCGGAAGCTGAAGGTGCCGCAGTCGCTGCCCGATTCCAGCTCCCAGAAGCGCGAGAGGTCGCTGTACTGCGGGTCGCGGCAGCCCTCGGTGCGGGCCACGTCGATGACGCGGGTGGCGGGCAGGGTGGTGTCCACGGGCGGCGGCACGGCCGACGCGGCGGCGGAGGCGCCCGGCGCATTCCAGCTTTGCTGGTCGGCGGCCCACTGGTCGAAGCAGGCCAGGCGCGCCTGGTTGTCGCTGGACAGGGCGGTGCAGCGGCGCCAGGCGCTCTCTGCGCCCCCGGCGGCCGAGGCGGTGGCGCCGGCCGGTGCCACCGCCTGTGCCAGCGCGGCGCCGGCGGGCGCCAGCGCGGCGGCCACCAGCAGCGCCAGCGTGCGACGCGATGGCGCGGCGGCGGGCGTGGCGGTCATGGCCACCCCACCTGCCTGCGCAGCGCGAAAGGGGCCGATGGAGCTGAAGGGGTGGGGGTGGCGTTGTTCCATGTTCCGCGTATTTCCTTGCCGCACGATCCATCCACCACCTGGCCCGTCCAGGGGGTGCTGATGTTCATGCCGTTGATCGATTCTTCCAGGGTCGGGTCGCCGCCATCGGCGTCGCCGCTGACCGGCGCCGTGGTGCCGCCACGCTGCACGGTACCACGCACGCTGTGTGCCAGTGCGGCGTGCTGCCCCAGCTGCGGCGTGGCCGTGGCGCCCGGCGCGGGGGCCGGCGGCTCGGCCAGCCAGCGGCCCCGCAGGCGCGGGTGGCCCCTGTCCGCCGCGGCGGGGCACGTCGCCGTGGATTGTGGTTCATTTCGGCGGTGGGCGCTTGTAGGATAAGCGCTGATAGCTATCAAAATAAAAGCAGCCCCCCGCCGGGGCGCGGGGCGGGGGCGAGCGGGTGCCGGCCGGGGCATGGGGCGCCTCAGGCCGTGGGCGCGGGCTGGGCGGCCACGGCGGCGTTGGCCGCGCTCGTCGCCTGGGCCTTGGCGGCGAATTCGGCGCGCAGGGCCTTGAGCTTCTCGCGCGGGTCTTCGCGGGCGGTGGTCTTGTCCAGGCCCATCTCGGCGATGAAGCGGCTGGGCTGCGCGGCCACCATCTCGCGGCCCTTCTTGCGCCGCTTGGTCCAGCTCACGGCCAGCGTGCGCTGGGCGCGGGTGATGCCCACGTACATCAGGCGGCGCTCTTCCTGCAGGCGCTGCAGCGTGTCGTCGCTCACCTTCTGCTGGCGCCCCTCGTCGTCGTCGAGCTTGAACGGCAGCATGCCTTCGGTCACGCCCACCAGCACCACGTGCGGCCACTCCAGGCCCTTGCTCGCGTGCAGGGTCGACAGCGTCACCATGTCCTGTTCCTGCTCGCGTTCGCTGATGGTGGACAGCAGCGCGATGGTCTGCGACACCTCCAGCAGGCTCTTGGTCTCCTTGGCCACCACGGCGCCCGCCGTGTCGTCGATCTGGCCGCCCGCGCGCTGGGCCATCCAGTCGCAGAACTCCATCACATTGCTCCAGCGCGCGGCGGCCACCTTTTCGCTGTCCTCGTTGTCGTACAGGTGCTGCTCGTAGCCGATCTCCTTGAGCCACTCGTTCAGGAAGGTGCGCGACTCCTCGGCGCCATGCACGCGGCGCGCGCTGTACTCCAGGTAGTTGATGTAGCGGCCAAATTCATGCAGGCCGTCCATGGCCCGCTTGGGCACGGCCGCCGGCAGCATGCCGTTGAACAGCGCGCCGAACATGCTCTGCTTGTGCTGCGTGGCGAACGCGCCCAGCGCCGCCAGCGTGGTGTGGCCGATGCCGCGCTTGGGCGTGGTGATGGCGCGCAGGAACGCCGGGTCATCGTCGTTGTTGATCCACAGCCGGAACCAGGCGCACAGGTCCTTGATCTCGGCGCGGTCGAAGAAGCTGGTGCCGCCCGAGACCTTGTAGGGAATGTTGGCCTTGCGCAGCGCCTTCTCGAACGGCTTGGCCTGGTGGTTGGCGCGGTACAGGATGGCGAAGGCCTTCCAGTCGGGCGGCGGGTTGCTGGCCGCGCGCAGGCTCTGGATGCGGGCCACGGCGCGTTCGGCCTCGTGCTCTTCGCTGTCGGCGTCCACCACGCGCACGGGCTCGCCCTCGCCCAGCTCGGAGAACAGCGTTTTCGGAAACAGCTTGGGGTTGGGCCCGATCACGTTGTTGGCCGCGCGCAGGATGGCGCTGGTGGAGCGGTAGTTCTGCTCCAGCTTGATGACCTTGAGGTGCGGGAAGTCGATGGGCAGCTTCTTCAAGTTGTCCAGCGTGGCGCCGCGCCAGCCGTAGATGGACTGGTCGTCGTCGCCCACGGCCGTGAAGTGCCCGTTCTCGCCCACCAGCAGCTTGAGCAGCTCGTACTGCGTGGCGTTGGTGTCCTGGTATTCATCGACCAGCACGTGGCTCAGCGCCGCCTGCCACTTGGCGCGCACTTCGGGGAAGTCGCGCAGCAGGCGCAGCGGCATGCCGATGAGGTCGTCGAAGTCCACGCTCTGGTAGGCCGCCAGGCGCTCCTCGTAGCGCGCCATCAGCGTGGCGATGATGCGCTCGTTGTCGTCGGCCGCCTGGGCCAGCGCCTGCTCGGAGGTCAGGCCCATGTTCTTCCACTTGCTGATCACCCACTGCCACTGGCGCGCGGTGGCCATGTCGGTGGTGCCGCCCGAGGCTTCTTTCAGGATGCCCGTCACGTCGTCGGCATCCAGGATGCTGAACTGGGGCTTGAGGCCCAGCACCGAACCATCCTCGCGCACCATGCGCACGCCCAGGGCGTGGAAGGTGCACACCAGCACGTCCTTGGCGCGCCGGCCGATCAGGCCCTTGGCGCGCTCGCGCATTTCGGCGGCCGCCTTGTTGGTGAAGGTGATGGCGGCGATGCGCCTGGGCTCCATGCCCTTCTCGATCATGTGCGCGATCTTCTGCGTGATCACGCGCGTCTTGCCCGAGCCCGCGCCGGCCAGCACCAGGCAGGCCCCGTCGGTGTAGTGGACAGCCTGGAGCTGGGCGAGATTGAGACCGGCGGACATGGATGGAGGAAGAAGGAAAAAGCAGGAGAGGAAGAAGGGGCCGGGGGCACCCAGGGGCGGGCGTACCGCAGCGCCGCCGGAGCGCGCAATGATACCGGCGCGCTCCGGCGGGGCCGGGTTGCGCCGCGGCCGGCCCCGGGCCCGGCGGGGTCTGACAGGGGCCTGACGCCGCCCCCGCGCTGCGGGAAACCCCGCTAGGGACGGGATCGTCACACTTTGATACTACGCCCATCGGTTTTCGCCCGATCCGGGTGGCCGCGCCGTGACGAGTCCCACCATGCACCTTCCTGCCCCACTCCGCGCCCTTCGCCCCCTTCGCGCCCGGGCACCGCTGCAACCTGGTACCCGCCGGCGCCGCGGCCGTGGGGCCCTGGGCGCCGCCCTGCTGGCCTGCGCCGCCGCGCTGGCCCCGGCGCACGCGCAGCTGGGCAGCACCGCCCCGGTGCGTGTCGGCGTGGTCGGCCCGTTCACGGGGCCTTCGGCGGATTTCGGGGTGCCCATGCTCAACGGCATCAAGCTCGCGGTGGACGAGATCAACGCCGTGGGCGGCTACCTGGGGCGGCCGCTGGAGCTGGTCATCAAGGACGACGCCGCCAACCCGGACCAGGGCCGCAAGGTCTCGCAGGAGCTGCTGGGCGAGAAGGTGGTCGCCACCATCGGCTTTTGCAACACCGGCGTGGCGCTCAAGGCCATCGACCTGTTCCAGGAGGCCAGGAGCCCGCTCATCGTGCCGTGCTCCACGGGCACGGCGGTCACGGCCAGGTACCCGGCCGCCGACAGCTACATCTTCCGGGTGCAGGCCCGCGACGCGCTGCAGGCGCCCTTCATGGTGGACGACATCGTCAAGCGCGGCTGGGACAAGGTGGCCATCTTCGCCGACAAGACGGGCTACGGCGAGGGCGGCTACAACGACGTGGTGGCGGCGCTGGCGGCCAAGAACCTCAAGCCCGTGCACGTGGCGCGCTTCGACCTGGGCGTGAAGGACCTCACGGCCGAGCTCGCGGCCGCCCGCGCCGCGGGCGCCAACGTGGTCTACAGCTACACCGTGGGGCCGGAGAACGCGACCATCGCCAACGGCAAGAAGGCGATGGGCTGGAAGGTGCCCCAGGTGGGCGCGTGGCCGCTGTCCTTCCCGTTCTTCCTTGAAGGGGCCAAGGACGCCGCCGAGGGCGCGCTCATGGTGCAGACCTTCATCGCCGAGCCGAGCAACGAGCGCCGGGCCTCGTTCCTGTCGAGCTACACCCGCAAGTACAACGGCAAGGTGGCCGTGCCCATGGCCGCGGCCAACGCGTACGACGCCACGTACCTGCTGATGTATTCCTTCCTCGGCATCCGCGACGGCAACCTCTCGGGCAAGGCCATCAAGGAATCGCTGGAGGGCAGGATGAAGACCTACTACGGGGTGGTGTCCACCTACGACAAGCCGTTCAGCGTGCAGGACAAGGAGGCCATCACCCGCAACATGCTGGTCATCGGCATGGTCAGGAACGGTGCCATCACCTTCGCCTACCCCGAGGACGCCAAGCGCAACCTGATCGTGCAGCGCAAGCAGTAGTGGCGCGCAAGGGCACCGCCGCGCCGGCGCTCGCGCCGTGCATTCGCCAGGGGTGATGGCCCCCGCCTGACTTTGCGCTGACCGCCGCCGGCGCCCGGCGACCGGCCGCGCCGCGCAGCACGGACAATAGCCCCGTGCTCTCCGTCCTGCTCATCACCTTCCCCTTCTTCGCGCTCGTGCTCTGCGGCTATCTGGCCGCGCGGCGCGGCGTGCTGCCCCAGCCGGCCATCCCGGGGCTCAATGCCTTCGTGCTGTATTTCGCGCTGCCCTGCATGCTGTACCGCTTTGGCGCCAGCACGCCCATCGGGCAGCTGCTGGACCCGGCCGTGGCGGGCGTGTACGTGGTGTGCGCCCTGGCCATGGTGGGCGGCACGGTGGCGCTCACGCGCAGTGCGCGCATCGGCTGGAACGACGCGGCCTTCGGCGCGCTGGTGGCCGCCTTTCCCAACACGGGCTTCATGGGGGTCCCGCTGCTCGTGGCCTTGCTGGGCGCGCAAAGCGCGGGCCCGGCCATCGTCACCATCGTGGTGGACATGGTCATCACCAGCTCGCTGTGCATCGCGCTGTCGCGGCTGGACGGCGCCGGCACCCACGGCGTGGGCGTGGCGCTGCGCAGCGCCTTCAAGGGCATGGCGACCAACCCCATGCCCTGGTCGATCGCGCTGGGCGCGCTGGCATCGGCCCTGCAGTTCACGCTGCCGGGCCCGGTCGACAAGACCATCGCCATGCTGGCCGACGCGGCCTCGCCCGTGGCGCTGTTCACCATCGGCGCGGTGCTGGCCCGCTCGCAGATGAACCAGCACGAGCAGGTGCCCGCGCGCGACTACGTGCCCATCGCGCTGGCCAAGCTGCTGGTGCACCCGCTGCTGGTGTGGGGCGCGGGCACGGCGGCCATCGCGCTCGGGGTGCCGCTCACGCCGTTCGCGCTCACGGTGCTGGTGCTGCTGGCGGCCCTGCCCAGCGCCAGCAACGTCTCGCTGCTGGCCGAGAAGTTTGGCGCCAACAACGGGCGCGTGGCGCGGATCATCCTGGTGTCCACGGCGCTGGCGTTCCTGAGCTTTTCGGCGGCGGTGGCGCTGCTGGCCTGATTGCTATATTTTCGATAGCTTTCAGCGCTTTCTGGCAAAGCGCTGGGGGCCAAGAAGCACTTGAAAATTTGTGCCGCCCCCTACCTGGGGCGCATCCCCTGGCTCCGCCGCAGCCAGGCACCGGTCGCCAGAAGCACCAGGCAAAGCATCGCCAGCGCCCAGGGCGAGTTGACGGGAATTTGGCTGGGCGCCACTTCTTCGAGCACGAGGTCGTCGTGGTAGCCCGCCGCGTCGAAGGTGAAGAAGCTGCCGGTCTTCAGCGCGATGGTCACCTGGCTCGAGGCGGCGGTGAAGGTGGCATCGAACGGCTCCCACTGGAACTGGAATACCCCGTTGAGCGCGAGGTTCGAGACGTCGCGGCGGGCGATCATCGTGTCCAGCGGGCCGGGCGCGGCGTCGATGGTGGCGGCCCCCACGGCGCCGTCGTAGGCCACGACCTCCCACCAGGTGGCGTTGCCGCCCGCATTGCCCGTCACGCCCCCTGACCAGGCGCCGCGCAGCCGGTACACCCGCCCGGGGGTCACCGCCACGGTCTGGAACAGGCCGCCGTGCGCATTGCCCGCGCCGCTGCCCTTCTTCTGCGCGTGCGAGGTGCCCGCACCCCCGAAGGGGCACTGGGTGGGCACCCAGATGTCGCAATCGTTGCTGTGGATCCAGGTGCCATCCCAGAAGCCCGGCGGCGCCGTCCAGGTGCTCCAGCCGGCCAGGCCGGCGTCGAAGTTGCCGTTGGTGAGCAGGTTCTGGGCGCGCACGGTGATCCCCCCCGAGAGGAGGGCCAGCAAGATCAGGGCACGAACAATGGCGGTCATTGGCAGGCTTTCTGACGAGGGAAGGGGGAACGGGGCCGGTCGACGGGCCCTGGATGCCGGGTCCACCGGACCCGCGCAGCACAGCCACGCCCCGAGGCGCTGGAGTGCCAGGCCGCAGTATCTGGGGCAAGCCCACGGCAGGCAAGTTTTATCGGGCCCGCGCGACCGTGGGTTGCCGATCGCGCCGGACAGGATCAGCGCCCTGGCCTCCAACGGATGGGTGTGGTCGTCCAGCATGCGCGCCCGCATCGCGCGTGACGGTCGGGGGGGCGCAGCGCCCGGGAAGGCCTTCATCCACGCCTGTCGCCGGCGAAACGTCCACTGTGGCGTGGTGCGCACACAATGCTATCGCCTGTGCCACTGCAGCATGGGCGTATCCATCCATTCATGAGGAGACCTCCATGCGTTTTGCGAAGCCTTGTTTTCGGAGCTGGCTGGCAGCGGCCGCCGTTCTTTCCGCCGCCGCCACCGCGCAGGCAGGCCAGGTGTTTGCCGACCAGGCACCCTCGGCCGCGCTGGGCCGCGACGTGAAGTTCACGGTGTATGTGCCCGACGGCTACCAGCCCGGCGGCACGGTGAACTATCCCGTGGTCTACCTGCTGCACGGCGCGGGCGGCGACGAGAACGAATGGCGCACCAAGGGGGGCGCGGTCGAGACCCTGGACGGCCTCATCAAGCGCGGGCTGATCCGCCCGTCGGTCGTGGTCATGCCCACGGCGGGCCCGGCGTCGTGGTGGGCCGACGGCGCGGCCGAGAAGGCGGGCACCGCCATCATGAAAGACCTGCTGCCCTACGTCGAGTCGCGCTACCGCGTGCAAAAGGAGCGCAGCGGCCGGGCCATCGGCGGCCTGTCGATGGGGGGCTACGGCGCGTTGAACCTGTCGCTGCGCAACCCCACGCAGTTCTGCGCCGCGGCGGTGATCAGCCCCGCCATCTATGACCCGCTGCCGCCGGACACCTCGGCGGCACGGCGCACCCCGCAGTTCGTGCGCGACGGGCAGTTTGACCCCGACACCTGGAAGTCGCTGAACTACGCGGCGGCGCTCGACGCCTACAAGGCGGGCACGCCGCGTGTGCCGATGTGGATCGTCTCGGGCGACCACGACTATCTGGGCATCGCTCCCATGTCGGCCACCCTGTACTGGCGGATGTACCAGATTCAGCCCAAGCAGGTGGAGCTGCGCGTGATCGACGGCGACCACGAGTGGCTGGTGTTCCGCGACGCGTTGCCCGACGCCCTGCAGTACGTGGACCGGCAGTGCCGCCAGGGGTGACCGGATGGCCTGCGCGCACCCCGGCCCGGAATCCGCCGGGTGCGAGGATGCGCGGGCGTGGCGGAATTTGCTATCAATTAAATAGCTATCCGCGCATGTCCATCAAGCGCCAGGGCCATGAAGCCCCTGGATCTTGAGCCTAGATCACCAGCGGGTCCACATCCACCAGCCAGCGCACCAGCCCCTTGTGCGCGGGCTGGGCGCGCGTGGCCTGCAGCACCGGCTGCCAGGCGGCCAGGAAGCGCTGTAGCGCGGCGCGGCTCGGGCTTTCCATCAGCATCTGGGCGCGCTCCACGTTGGCCACGCGCTGGATGGTCAGCGGCACCGGGGGAAACAGCGTGACCGCGTCCAGCCCCGGCAGGCCGGCGGCATGGGCGGCGGCCGTGGCGGCGGCCAGGAAGCCCTGGGCCACCTCCTGCGTGCGGGCATCGGCGCGCACCAGGGCCTGGTAGGCGAACGGGGGCATGGCGGCCTCCTCGCGCTCCTGGAGCTGCTGGGCGGCGAAGGCGGGGTAGTCGTGGGTGCGCAGCGCCTCGTACACCGGGTGCTTGGGGTGGTAGCTCTGGATCCACATCTCGCACTGGGTGCCCTGCGCGGCCATGTAGGCGGCGTCGCGCCCCGCGCGGCCGGCGGCCTGCATGAGCAGCGCGAACAGGCGCTCGGGCGCGCGGAAGTCGCTGCTGAACAGCGCGCCGTCCGGCTGCACGGCCGCCACCAGCGTGATGCGCCGGAAGTCATGGCCCTTGGCGATCATCTGCGTGCCCACGAGCACATCCACCTCGCCCGCGTGCACCTGTGCCAGCTGGGCCTCCAGCGCGCCCTTGGCCTTGGTGGTATCGGCGTCGATGCGGGCGATGCGGGCGGGCGTGCGGTCGGGCCGCAGCACCTCGGACAGCAGGGCGGAGAGCTGCTCCTCCAGCTGCTCCGTGCCCCGCCCCATGGAGTGGATGTCGGGGCTGCCGCAGGTGGGGCAGGCGCGGGGCACGCGCACGGTGTAGCCGCAGTGGTGGCAGCGCAGGGTGCGGTCGGCCTTGTGGAAGACCTGGTGGGCGCTGCAGTGCGGGCAGTCGCTTTTCCAGCCGCAGTCGGCGCAGTGCAGCACGGGGGCGTAGCCGCGCCGGTTGAGCAGCACCATGCTCTGCTCGCCGCGCGCCACGCGTTCGGTGATGGCGGCCAGCAGCGGGGCGCTGAAGATCGCGCGGCGCGGCTGCTGGTTCATGTCCACGCGGCGCACCCGCGCCAGGGCGCCCGCGCCGATCCGGCTGGGCATGGCCAGGCGCGCGTAGCGCCCGCCCTCCGGGTCGTCCGGCGTGGGCGGGCGGCTGGCGTGCCAGCTTTCCAGCGAGGGCGTGGCCGAGCCCAGAAGCACCTTGGCGCCCTGCTCGCGCCCGCGCCAGATGGCCAGGTCGCGCGCGGAGTAGCGGGCGCCCTCCTGCTGCTTGTAGCTGGGGTCGTGCTCCTCGTCGACCACGATGAGCTTGAGGCCCGGCATGCTCGCGAACACCGCCATGCGCGTGCCCAGCACGATGCGCGCGGCGCCGCCGTGCGCGGCCAGCCAGCTCTTGAGGCGCTGGGGGTTCGTCATGCCGCTGTGCAGCGAGACGACGGCCCCCGCGCCGAACCGCGGGGCGAAGCGGGAGACGAAGCGCTCCTCCAGCTGGGGCGTGAGGTTGATCTCGGGCACCATCACCAGCGCCTGCGCCGCCGGGTCCGCCTCCAGCATCTCCTGGGCGCAGCGCAGGTACACCTCGGTCTTGCCGCTGCCGGTGCTGCCGAACAGCAGGAAGGGGCCGGATTCTGAAGAAATCCGGGCCCTGGCGCTTTCCTGTTCAGCGGTGAGTGCTATTGTTTGCATAGCGTCCGTGGTGTCCCCGGCCGCCTTCGCGGGGCGGCGCAGGCGGCGGGCCAGCTGCTCGGGCCGCAAATCGCGCAGCTGGGGCGGCAGGGCCGCCAGCGCCACTTCGCCCAGCGCGCGCTGGTAGTAGCGCGCGGCAAAGGCCACCAGGCGGCGCCAGGGCAGGTCCAGCGGGGCCACGCCCTCCAGCACGCCCGCGATGGGGCGCAGGGTGGCCCCCTCGGGCAACTCGCCGGTGCCCTCGGCCGCGTCCCACACCACGCCCAGCACTTCGCGGCTTCCGAGCGGCACCCGCACCAGCGTGCCGGGCGGCAGGGCCTGGGGGCTGGCGTAGCTGAGCAGGTCCCCCACGCCGCTGTGGGACGGGGTGTGCAGCGCGACGTGGACGATGGCGAGGGAGGCGGACACGGACGGGAGCGAGTTACAGAGGCTTGTGGAGGCGGTGTGGAGGTTCGGGGGCTAAGTGCTTGATTTGTTGGAGCGAGCGAGTAATCCCGTCTTTCTGTGGATAACTTTGTTGACATCCTGCCCCGGCACCCTGCCGACCCGCATGAATACTGGGCCTGAACAGATTGCACACAAAATCGGCAGCTCCAAAAAATCCTTATGAATCAATCATCTGAAGGATTTTCGGTACAAATTCTGTGCTAAGGCTGCCGGGCCCGATTATGTTGCGTCGCATCAAGATTTGTGTGCATAAGTCGAACATCGATCGGCCGTCAAGGCCCGGGGAAGCCCCAAAATTGTGCTAGCCGCCCCATTCCCTGCTGAGGCTTTCCTGCGATGTAGGCCGCAAGTGCTTGATTTGCCTCAGGTTTTGCGAGAAATCCAGAATTTCTGTGGATAACTTTGTTGATATCCCCTGTGTTTGGCGTGCAAGCCCTTGTGCCGCCGTGCTTTCGCCGGAATGCCCGCAAAAAAAGCAGTCCTGCTACATCCTTTGAAATCAATGACTTACGTGCTGGTTGAGAATATTTCCGTTCGGGCCTGCCCGGCGTGCCGCGCCGCGCGGACGGCGCGGGTCCTGCGCCAGTTTTGTGCATAAGTCAGGCCTTCGGCCGCACGGACTGGCTGGAAATGCGCCCGCACGGCCGGGCATTGTCGCAGGGCGCGGCGGGCGGCCCTGAGGTCGCTTTGCTTCAAGACGGCGGGCAGCGGCCTCGCCAAGATGCCGCCATGGCTTCCTCCTCCTCCTCCCACCCCCCTTTCCCCGCCGAGGCGGCTCCCACGCTGGAGCGCGATGGATTCATGCTGGCCCGGCTGGACGACGTGGTCCAGGCCGCGCGCTCCGACAGCCTGTGGTTCATGACCTTTGGCCTGGCCTGCTGCGCCGTGGAGATGATGCACGCGGCCATGGCGCGCTACGACCTGGACCGCTTCGGCATCATCCCGCGCTCCAGTCCGCGCCACAGCGACCTGATGATCGTGGCCGGCACGCTGACCAACAAGATGGCGCCCGCCATCCGCAAGGTCTACGACCAGATGCCCGAACCCCGCTATGTGATCTCCATGGGCTCGTGCGCCAATGGCGGAGGCTACTACCACTACAGCTACTCGGTGGTGCGGGGCTGCGACCGCATCGTGCCGGTGGACGTGTACGTGCCCGGCTGCCCGCCCACGGCCGAGGCGCTGCTCTACGGCATCCTGCAGCTGCAGGGCCGGATCCGGCGGCCCCGGGTCATCCCGCGCTAGCACCGGCTAGCGCCGCGCGCCAGGCGCCGCTGGCATTTGCGCGGGCCGGCGCAGCAGCCAGTCCGCGTCGTCGGCGGGCTGTTGCGCGTGGGTCCTGAGCGCCGCGGGGGAGCGCTCGTAGAGCGTGCGTGCCTCGCGGCTGAAATGGGCCTGGTCGGCGTAGCCGTGCCGCAGGGCCGCGTCGACGACGCTCGCGCCCGCGTCGCGCATGGCCAGCAGGGCGTGCTCGGCGCGCAGCATGCGCTCGACCTCGCCGGGGCGCAGGCCGGTGATCTGGTGCGCGCGCCGCTGCAGGTGGCGGGGCGTCCAGCCCAGCTCCCGGGCGAGGGCCTGGCGCGCCGGACGCTCCCAGCGCCCCTGCAGCACGCGCAGCCAGGCCGCATGCTGCCGCGCCACGGCGGCCCAGCGGGGCGCCAGGAACGCCTCGCACAGGGCCATGCGGGCACCGTGGCCGGGGGCGGCGTGCATCGTCTCGAGCCAGCAAAGCCAGTCGGCGCGCCCGGGGCCGGCGGGCAGCCAGTCGCGCGCGTCCTGCACGCGGTCGGTGAGGGGCTGCAGGTCCTGCCCCGTCAGCAGCGCGAGCGCGCCGGGCTGGAAGGCCAGGCAGAAGAAGTCGCCCGCGGGTTCGGAGGTGGAGTGGTAGGCGTGCCGGTGCGCTCCCGAGAGCGCCGTGCGGGGCAGCCATTGGTCCGTGGCCTGGCCCGCGCATTCATGCAGGTGCACGGCGCCGCGCACCTGCCAGAGGATTCCGGGGTACGGGCTGGCCGGCACCCGCGTGTCGCGCGGAGCGCCGGCGGGCAGCGCGGCCAGGTCGCGCCAGATGTAGGCGCGCACGCAGCCGGCGAGCGCGGGCGGGGGCGCCAGCAGGGCCGATGCGGGCAGTGCCGCCATCGCTGGTGACCGGTTCAGCCCTGGCGCTGCGCCCGGGAGTGGCCGTGCACCGCCTCGACCAGCGCGGCCACATGCTCGGGTGGCGTGAACTGGCTGATGCCGTGGCCCAGGTTGAAGATGTGGGTGGGGCCGGTGGTGGTGGGGTCGGTGTGCGGCGTGCCGAAGCTGTCCAGCACGTGGCGCACCTGCTGCGCGATCTGCGCGGGGGGCGCGAACAGCACGTTGGGGTCGATGTTGCCCTGCAGCGCCTTGCCGGGGCCGCCGGCCTGGCCGCCGACGATGGCCCGGGCCTTGCCCAGGTGGGCCGTCCAGTCCAGACCCAGCACCTCGCAGTCGATGCCCTTCATGTCTTCGAGCCAGATGCCGCCGCCCTTGGTGAAGACGATGCGCGGCACATCGGTGCCGTCCACGCCGGTGCGCTTCAACTGCGCCAGCACGCGCGTGGTATAGGCCAGGCTGAACTCCTGGAAGGCGCCGTCGGCCAGCACGCCGCCCCAGCTGTCGAAAATCATCACGGCCTGGGCGCCAGCGTCGATCTGGGCATTCAGGTAGGCGGCCACGCTGTCGGCGTTGATGGCCAGGATGCGGTGCATCAGGTCGGGGCGGCTGTACATCAGGCTCTTGACGAGGCGGTAGTCGTCGCTGCCCTTGCCCTCGACCATGTAGCAGGCCAGGGTCCAGGGGCTGCCCGAGAAGCCGATCAGCGGTACGCGGCCGTTCAGGGCCTTGCGGATGCTGGTGACGGCGTTGAACACATAGCGCAGCTTGTCCATGTCCGGCACGGCCAGCTGTTCCACAGCGGCTTCGTCGCGCACCACTTTGGCAAAGCGCGGTCCCTCGCCCTCGGCGAACGAGAGCCCCAGGCCCATCGCGTCGGGCACGGTGAGGATGTCGCTGAACAAAATGGCGGCATCCAATGGAAAACGCTCCAGCGGCTGCAGGGTCACTTCGGTGGCGTAGTCCACATTCGTGGCCAGGCCCATGAAGCTGCCCGCCTGGGCGCGCGTGGCCTTGTATTCAGGCAGGTAGCGGCCCGCCTGGCGCATGAGCCACAGGGGGGTGTAGTCGGTGGCCTGGCGGCGGCAGGCGCGCAGGAAGGTGTCGTTGGAGAGGGGTGCAAAGCTCATGCACCGATTGTCGCAGGGTGGGCGGAGGCTCGGCTGATCTGTGCCAAGGGCGCGCCTCTGCCAGCGCCACCGTGGAACCGGCTTTGCCGGGCCACGGGTGGCGTCCCCCCTCAGGGGGGAAGACGCGAAGCGGCTCAGGGGGGAGCTATCTCTCGGCGATGTAGTGCGACATGCGCACGACCTCGCCGGGCGCCAAGAAGGCCCGCACTTCCGTCTCCAGCGCCTGGTCGGCCATGGTGGCGCGGGCGCGCTGGTGCAGGTAGTCGGCCCAGGATTCGACGATGAAGCGCTCCACGTAGCGCGAGGGTTCGCCCAGGTCCTTGTACACGCGCCAGAAGGTGGCGCCGTCGCGCCGGCGCGGGGCCTTCATCTGGCTGATGGTGTCGAGGAAGGCGGCGTCGGTGCCGGGCGCGATGCGGTAGCCCACCTCCACGGCCACGGGGCCCGCCTCGGGCAGGGGTTCGGCCTCGATGAACAGCTCATCCCAGGGGGTGGCCTGCGTCACCTCGTGCAGCGCGCCCATGCGCAGCGGCATGGGGCGCGCCAGCAGCAGGCCCACGCCCATGAGCGCGGCGGCCACGTACAGCGTGGGGGCCAGGCCCATGATGTCGGACGCCGCGCCCCAGAACGCCGAGCCCATGGCGAACGCGCCCAGCGCCGCCACCATGTGCATGGCCACGGCGCGCGAGCGCACCCACTGCGGCGCGCTGGCCTGCGTGGCGGTGTTGAAGGTGGACATGGCCGACATCCATGCGGCCCCGGCGAACAGCATCGCGATGTAGACCAGCCAGGCCATCTTGGTCAGCGCCGCGACCAGCATGGCCATGGCGAACACCACCCCGCCCGCGCCCACGATGGCCTCCATGCCAAAGCGCGCGCGCAGGCGCCCCAGCACCAGGCCCACGGCCACGGCCCCGGTGCCCAGGCAACCCATGAGCAGGCCGAAGCCCTGTGCGCCCGTGCCCAGCTGGCGCTGGGCGATCACCGGCAGCAGCGCCCACAGGGCCGAGCCCGCCGCGCTGAAGGCCATCACCCGCACCAGCTGCGCGAGGATGATGCGCGAGTGCCAGGCAAAACGCAGGCCGCTCAAGGTGCCGCCCCACAGGCGTTCGGCCGGCAGCTTGGACGGGGGATGGGCCTTGGGCGGCCAGCGGCGGATGGATTGCCACATCACCAGCGTGGTGGTCACCGTGACGGCGAACACCCAGCCCGCGCCCAGCTGGGCAAACACCAGGCCGGCCATCGTGGGGCCCACGGCGCGCGCGGCGTTGTAGGCAATGCTGACGGCGGTGATGGCCTGCGGCCACTCGTCGCGCGGCACGGGGTCGATGACCGAGGAGTTCCATGCGGGCGTGAGCACGGCCGTGCAGCAGCCGCACACGAACACCAGGAACAGCACCGACGCCGGGCCGCCCCAGCCGCCCAGCACCAGCAGCGTGAGCAGCGCGCTGGCCCCCACCTGCGCCAGCAGCGCGCCGGAGATCAGGCGCCGCCGGTCGGTGGTGTCGGCCAGCACCCCCGCCGGCAAGGCCAGCAGGAACATGGGCATGAACACGGCCGTCTGCACCAGCGCGGCCAGGAACGAGGAGCCCGTGAGCTCCACCATGAGCCAGGCGGCCGCCATGGTCTGCATGCCGCTGCCCACGAAAAAGATGCCACCGCAGATCCACAGCCCCCGGAACGCGGGTTGGCGCAAGGGGCTCCACAAAGAGGTTGGGTGCTGGGACATGAAAGGTGGTCTGCGGGGGGCGTCGTGGTGGGGCCGTCGGGCGGGAGAGACTCGGCTGGGCGGGCGCGCGGCCGCTTTTCGGCTGCGGCGGCATGCGGGATGGAAGGATATCGCCTCATCCCTGTTTTGGGGCGGTGCCGGCGGGATGCCCCTCAGTCGGTGTGCCGTCCGCCCCGCAGCCGGTAGGTGCGCGGCACGTCGGTGCGCGCCGCGACCAGCGCCTCGGCGCGCTGCTGCATGTCGGACAGCGCATGGTCCAGCGCCCGCACATCCGGCGCTTCCAGGCCGGCCAGCAGTTCCTGGTTGAGCGCCTTCACCTGCGGGAACAGCCCGTCGTGCACCGCCTGGCCCGCGGGCGTGAGGGTCAGCACGGCCTGGCGCCGGTCGCCGGGCATGGCGTCGCGGGTGATGAGTTTCTTGGCCAGCAGCGAGGTGACGGCCCGCGAGGTGCGTGCGCGGTCCAGTCCCAGGCGCCGGGCCAGCTCGGCCGGGGGCATGCCGGGGTGCTGGGCCAGCATCATGAGCAGGCCCCACTCGCGCCGCGTGATGCCGTAGCCGCCCTCGCACAGCCGCACCACCAGGCTGCCCGCCACGGCGAGCAGGCGGTTGAGCCGGTACATCAGCAGGTCGTTGGCGGCCTGCGGGTCGGTCAGGCGGTGGCCGGGCGGTGCGGGCATCAGGGTATTTCCGGGCGAGAATTGATTAGATCAATTGATTGTGTGGCCAATACAGTGCGCCCATCAACCTCACCACCTGCGCGGCCGCGCAGGGCCCATGCCCTTGCCCTGGAGATATTTCGACCATGTGGAAACCCCTTGCCTTTGCGTTCGCCACCGCGCTTGCCCTGTCCGCGTCCCTGGTCCAGGCGCAGGAGACGCCCCTGCGCATCGTGGTGGGCTATGCGCCCGGGGGGGCCACCGACCGCGTGGCCCGCATCGTGGCCGACAAGCTGGGCACCAAGCTCGGCACACCCGTGATCGTGGAGAACAAGACCGGGGCGGGCGGCCGCCTCTCGGCCCAGGCCGTGAAGGCCGCGCCCGCCAACCAGCCCACCCTGCTGCTGGCCAACCCCGCCGTGATGCTGGTGGCGCCCCTGGTGTTCCCCGACGCGGGCTATGACCCCGAGCGCGACTTCCGTCCCGTGAGCCACGTCAACAGCTACGAGTTCGGCGTGGCCGTGGCCAGCGCCGTGCCCGTGAAGGAGCTGCCGCACCTGATGGCCTGGCTGCGCGCCAACCCGGACAAGGCCAACTTCGGCGTGCCCGCCACGGGCAGCCTGCCGCATTTCTTCGGGCTGATGGTGGGCGATGCCGCCAAGGTGCGCGCCGAGGTGGTGGGCTACCGGGGCTCGGCGCCGCTGCTCAACGACCTGCTGGGCGGGCAGGTGCCCGTGGCGTTCGACACCTTCGACACCCTGCTGCCCCAGCACGAGGCCGGCAAGATCCGCATCCTGGCCGTGTCGAGCGCCAAGCGCAGCCCGCTGGACCCGAAGATTCCCACCTTCAAGGAAGCCGGCATGGACCTGGCCGCCACCGGCTGGAACACCTTCTTCGCCCCGATGAGCATGCCCAAGGTCCAGGCCGAACGCCTGGCCGGGCTGATCGTGGAGGTGATGAAGGACCCCGACACCCAGCGCAAGTTCGAGACCGCCAAGATGGAACCCGTGGTGGCGACCATGGCCCAGACCGATGCCATGCTCAAGGCCTACCGCGCGCAGTGGGCGCCGGTCGTGCAGCGCTCGGGCTTCAAGCCTTGACAGGAAGCACCCCCTGAGCGGCTTTGCCGCTTCCCCCTCGAAGGGGACGGCGGCCTTGCTGCGGGGCGGCCCTTGCTCGCCGCCCCTCGCCTCGGCCGTGCCTGTTGCAAAGGCAATGGGCGCGGTTTAGTGAAACTGGACTTCGAGATGACCATCAAAACCCGCCCCAACATCATCTTCATCGTCGCCGACGACCTGGGCTATGCCGACCTGGGCTGCTACGGCGGGCGCGAAGCGGCCTTCGGCCCGGTCTCGCCCGTGCTCGACGGCCTGGCCGCGCAGGGCTTGAAGCTCACCCAGGGTTATTCCAACTCGCCCGTGTGCTCGCCCACGCGCTTCGCGCTGATGACGGCGCGCTACCAGTACCGCCTGCGCGGCGCGGCCGAGGAGCCCATCAACAGCAAGAGCCGGGGAAGCACCACGCTGGGCCTGCCGCCGTCGCACCCCACGCTGCCCTCGCTGCTGCGCGCGGGCGGCTACCGCACGGCGCTCATGGGCAAATGGCACCTGGGCTACCCGCCGGCCTTCGGGCCGCTGCAGTCAGGCTACGAAGAGTTCTTCGGCCCCATGTCGGGCGGGGTGGACTACTTCACGCACTGCAGTTCCAACGGCACCCATGACCTGTACCTGGGCGAAGAGGAAAAACAGCAGGACGGCTACCTCACCGACCTCATCACCGACCATGCGCTCGGCTACGTGGAGCGCATGGCGCCGGGCGCACAGGCCGGCACGCCGTTCTTTCTGAGCCTGCACTACACGGCGCCCCACTGGCCGTGGGAGACGCGCGATGACGGGGCGCTGGCGCAGGAGGTGAAGGGCAACCTCTTCCACCTGCATGGCGGCAACATCGAGACCTACCGCCGCATGATCCACCACATGGATGAAGGTATTGGCCGCCTGATGGACGCGCTGCGCCGCCACGGCATCGAGCGCGACACGCTGGTGGTCTTCACCAGCGACAACGGCGGCGAGCGCTTCTCGGACAACTGGCCCCTGGTGGGCGGCAAGATGGACCTGACCGAAGGCGGCATCCGCGTGCCGTGGATCGCCCACTGGCCCGCCGTGATCGCGCCGGGCGGCGTGAGCCCGCAGACCTGCATGACCATGGACTGGTCGGCCACGATGCTCGATGCGGCCGGCGTGGCGGCGCATGGGGACTACCCGCTCGACGGCCGCTCGCTGATGCCGCTGCTGCGCGATGCCGCCCTGCACGATGCGCCGCCCCTGTTCTGGCGCATGAATCACCGGGGCCAGCGCGCCATGCGCCAGGGCGACTGGAAATACCTGCGTGTGGACGGCAACGACTACCTGTTCGATCTGTCGCAGGACGAACGCGAGCGCGCCAACCGGGCTCCCGTGGAACCCGAGCGGCTGCGGACGATGCGCGCGGCCTGGGAGGCATGGAATGCGTCCATGCCCGCGATCCCGGACGACGCGACGGTGAGCCTGGGCTACTCTGTCAAGGACATGCCGCAGCGGTGACGGGCGGCCGGCGGGGCTGTCGGCTATGGTGTGGGGGGCGCACGCCATCCGCCCGCCTTCCTTCCGAATCCATGCCTTGAAGATGCCCCCGTTGACTTCCTTTCCCCTGCGCGCGCCCATCGCCGTGTTTCTGGCGGGGCTCGCGGCCGCGCTGCACATCGGCAAGATCCCACCCGCCATCACCGTGCTGCGGGAGACGCTGGGGGTCTCGCTGGTCGAGGCGGGCTTCCTGCTGTCGGCGGTCCAGCTGGCGGGCATGCTGCTCGGCGTTCTGGTGGGGGCGCTGGCCGATGGTTTTGGCCTGCGGCGCAGCATGCTGTATGGGCTGGGCGTGTTGTGTATCGCCAGCCTGGCGGGCGTGGGGGCCCGCCATCCGGCGGACCTGCTGGCATTGCGGGCGCTGGAGGGGCTGGGTTTCCTGTGGGTTGTGCTGCCGGCGCCCAGCTTGATGCGGCAGTTGGTGCCCGCTGCCAGGCTGCCCGCCTTCATGGGGCTGTGGGGTGCCTACATGCCCGCCGGCGTTGCCCTGGCGCTTCTGGCGGGGCCGGTGGTCATGGGGCTGTGGAGCTGGCAGGCCTGGTGGGGTCTGCTGGGTGTGCTGGCGGGCTGCGCGGGGCTCTGGCTGGCCCTGGCCGTTGGCCCGGATGCGCTGCGCGCCACCGTGGCGCGGCCGCGCACCGACCCGCCGTCTCCCGCGGTGGTCCTTCTGGCGCGGCGGCTGCGGCTCACCCTGGCCAGTCCCGGGCCCTGGGTGGTGGCGGTGGCGTTTGGCATGTACTCCTGCCAGTGGCTGGCCGTCATCGGGTTTCTGCCCTCCATCTACATGCAGGCGGGCGTCAGCGGCGTGGCTGCCGGTGCGCTGACCGCACTGGCCTGCGCGGCCAACGTGGTGGGGAACCTGGGGGCCGGCGGCTTGATGCGGGCGGGTTGGCGCACGCACCGTCTGTTGTCCCTCGGTTTCGGCGGCACGGCATTGGCCACGGTGGTGGCCTTCAGCCCCTTGGCGGGGGATGGCGCGGTTCTTCGGTTCGCTGCCGTGGTGGCGTTTTCAGCGGTGGGCGGGATGATTCCGGCCACCTTGTTTGCCCTGGCGGTCCGGGTGGCGCCCAGCGAGCACACGGTGTCCACCACGATGGGCTGGGTGCAGCAGTGCTCGGCCTGTGGCCAGTTCCTGGGCCCGCCGCTGGTGGCCTGGGTGGCGGGCCTGGCGGGCGGCTGGCATTTCACCTGGGCGGTCACCGGCGTGGCTTCGGTGGTGGGCCTGGGGCTGTCGTGGTGGGTGCGCCGGCAGCACCCGGCCTGAGACCGCAAACACGTCCCGGCGGAGCGGGCAGGGGCCGCGGCGCCCCGCCACCTGCCGCCCGCCCGATCACGCTGCCGCAGCGGACCCCGCCTGCACATGCTCGCGCCGTTGCACGATCACGAAGCGGTCGGCCACGAAGGCCAGGTTGGTGTAGCTGGCGTTGGCGGCCGGGTTGCCCCCCGTGGCGTGGTAGTCCGAGAACGAGGCCGACTGGTTCACGAACACCCCCTGCGTGAGGTTGATGGACAGCGCCACGCGCGTGCGCCGGCCCAGGGCGATGGCGGCGTCGATGTAGGCGCGGTCGGTGGAGTACACGCCCAGGGTCAGTGCGCCATGCTCGCGCAGCGTGGCCTCGGCCACCTGCAGGCTGGCGGCGCCCGAATCGGTGGCCACCAGGTAGGACACGGGGCCGAAGCATTCCTGGCCGTAGATGGCGCTGTCGGCCTGCTCCAGCGCCACGATCACGGGCGTGTGGATCTGTGCGTTCGCGAACTCGGGGTGGGGCAGGGCGCGCGAGGCCAGCACCAGGCGGCCCTGGCCGCTGGCCCGCTGCATGCGCGCCACGGTCTCGGGCGAGCCCACGGCGCCCAGCACCGAGGTGGCCACGCGCGGGTTCGAGGCCAGCTCGGTCACGGCGGCGGCGAGGTCCGCGCCCACCTGCTCGAAGCTCTTGTGCCCTTCGTCGGTGGCGATGCCGCCGCGCGGCACCAGGAGGTTCTGCGTGGTGGTGCACATCTGGCCGCTGTACAGCGACAGGGTGAACGCCAGGTTGCGCAGCAGGGCCGCGTACTGGTCGGTGGATTCGATGATCACCGTGTTCACTCCGGCCATCTCGGCATACACGCGCGCCTGGCGGGCGTTGTCGATGAGCCAGCGGCCGAACTGGTTGCTGCCCGTGAAGTCGATGCTGGCCACCGCGCTGTGCGTGGCCAGGGCCTGGGTGTCTTCGGCGCGGGGGCTCAAGGCCAGGGTCACGGTGTTCGGGTCCAGCCCCTGCTCGGCCAGCACCTCGCGCAGGATGTTCACCGAGATCGCGGCCGGCAGCACGGCATGGGGATGCGGCTTGACGATGACCGGGTTGCCCGTGGCCAGCGCGGCGAACAGGCCGGGGTAGGTGTTCCAGGTGGGGAAGGTGGCGCAGCCGACCACCAGCGCGACGCCGCGGCCCACGATCTCGTAGTGCTTTTGCATTACCAGCGGCGGGTTCTTGCCCTGGGGCTTGTCCCACAGCGCCTCGCCGGGCACGTCGGCCATGGCCTTCCAGGCGTAGGCGATGGCTTCGAGCGCGCGGTCCTGGGCGTGCGGGCCGCCGGCCTGGAAGGCCATCATCGGGCCCTGGCCGGTGGTCAGCATCACGGCGTGGGCGATCTCATGGCTGCGGCGGTGGATGCGCATGAGCGCCTCCAGCAGCACGCCCACGCGGCCTTGCGCGCCCAGTGCCTGCCACGCGGGTTCGGCCGCCTGGGCCGCTGCCACCAGCGCGTGCACGTCGCAGTCGGGGTAGCGCACATCCAGCGCCACGCCGTAGGGCGAGCGTTCTGTCGCCAGCCGGCCCTGTTCACCGGGCTGCTGCAGCGGGAAATCCTTGCCCAGCAGGGCGGCCACGGCCGCCTGGCCGTCGGCCTGGCCGGTCTCGCCATAGACCTTGGGCGAGGGCGATTCGGGGAAGGGCGTCCAGTGGCCGCGCGTGGCCAGTGCGTCCAGGGCGCCATCGAGCAGGGCACGGTGCGTATCGAACAGGGGCATGTATTTGTCTCCGTTAAGGGTTTGCCCTGAGGGGTTTGACTTGTGTCAGGGTTGTGGAAAGTTTATTCTCTACCGAACGGTCGGTCAATAATGTTTGCGGCCGATCAATACAACGTTTCCCCACTTTGGTAGGCAGGAGCATCCATGTCTGAACCCCTTGTCCTTGTGACGCAGTCGGGCGCCGTGCAAACACTGGCGCTCCACCGGCCCGCCGCGCTCAACAGCTTTACCGCCGAGTTGCATGCGCAACTGCTGGACGCCCTGGAGGCCGCTGCGGCTAACACCGAGGTGCGCTGCGTGGTGCTCACGGGCACGGGCCGGGCCTTCTGCGCGGGGCAGGACCTGGCCGACCCGGCCGTGGCGCCCGACCTCACGCCCGGCGCCGCGCCCAAGGACCTGGGTGAAGTGATCGAGAAACTCTACGGCCCGCTGTGCCTGCGCATCCGCAGCATGCCCATCCCCGTGGTGGCCGCCGTCAACGGTGTGGCCGCCGGCGCGGGCGCGAACCTGGCGCTCTCGTGCGACCTGGTGCTGGCCGCGCGCTCGGCCAGCTTCATCCAGGCCTTCACCAAGATCGGGCTGGTGCCCGACACCGGCGGCACCTGGCTGCTGCCGCGCCTGGTGGGCCGTGCGCAGGCCCTGGGCCTGGCGCTGCTGGGCGACAAGCTGCCCGCCGCCGATGCCGAGCGCCTGGGCCTGATCTGGCGCTGCGTGGACGACGCGGCGCTGCAGGACGAAGCCCAGGCCCTGGCCCAGCGGCTGGCCGCCATGCCCGTGAAGGCGCTGGTCGCCACGCGCAATGCGATCGATGCCGCCGCGCAGATGGACTACGGCCAGGCCCTGGCCCGTGAGGCGGCCGTGCAGCGCACGCTGGGCGCTTCGGCCGACTACCGCGAGGGCGTCGAGGCCTTCATCGGCAAGCGCGCTCCCGTGTTCAAAGACCGCTGAGCGACCCATGGACTCCACCACCTCCCCCATGGACCCCCAGGCCATCGCCGAGCATGTGCGCACCGGCATGCTCGCCAACGACCGCGCCACGCAGGGCCTGGGCATCGCCATCACGGCCATCGCGCCGGGCCGGGCCACGCTCGAGATGACCGTGCGCGCCGACATGCTCAACGGCTTCGACATCTGCCACGGCGGCTTCATCACCACGCTGGCCGACTCGGCGTTCGCCTTCTCGTGCAATGCGCGCAACGACATGACCGTGGCCTCGGGCCTGTCCATCGACTTCCTGGCGCCCGCGCGCGAGGGCGACCGCCTCACGGCCGTGGCCACCGAAGTCTCGCTGGCTGGCCGCACAGGCGTGTATGACGTGAACGTGCACAACCAGCGCGGCGAGGCCATCGCGGTGTTCCGCGGCCGCTCGTACTGCATGAAGGGCAAGCCCACCGTGCCGCTTGCCGATGCCGCCGGCTGCTGACCCCATACACCATTACAGGAGACATCCATGGCCGTGCGCCACCCCGCTCCAGGCGACCTGGAGCCCATCGAAACCGCCAGCCGCGACGAAGTCCAGGCCCTGCAGCTGCAGCGCCTGCGCTGGACGCTGCAGCACGCCTACGACAACGTGCCGCACTACCGCCGCGCCTTCGATGCCAAGGGCGTGCACCCGTCCGATCTGAAGCAGCTGTCCGACCTCTCCAGGTTCCCCTTCACCGTCAAGAAGGACCTGCGCGACAACTACCCCTTCGGCATGTTCGCCGTGCCGCGCGAAAAGGTGGCCCGCATCCACGCCTCGTCGGGCACCACGGGCAAGCCCACGGTGGTGGGCTACACCTTGAAGGACATCGACACCTGGGCCGACCTGGTGGCGCGCTCCATCCGCGCGGCCGGCGGGCGCGCCGGCGACCTGATCCATGTGGCCTATGGCTACGGCCTGTTCACGGGCGGCCTGGGCGCGCACTACGGCGCCGAGCGCGCAGGCTGCACGGTGATCCCCATGTCGGGCGGCCAGACCGAAAAGCAGGTGCAGCTGATCCGCGACTTCGGGCCCAGCATCATCATGGTCACGCCGTCCTACATGCAGGTCATCAACGAGGAGTTCGTGCGCCAGGGGCTGGACCCGCGCGAGAGCTCGCTCAAGGTCGGCATCTTCGGCGCCGAGCCCTGGACCGAGGCCATGCGCCGCGAGATCGAGACCAAGGCCGGCATCGACGCGGTGGACATCTACGGCCTGTCCGAAGTGATGGGCCCGGGCGTGGCCAGCGAGTGCATCGAGAGCAAGGACGGCCCCGTGGTCTGGGAAGACCATTTCTACCCCGAGATCATCGACCCCGAGACGGGCGAGGTTCTGCCCGACGGCCAGGAGGGCGAACTCGTCTTCACCTCGCTGAGCAAGGAGGCGCTGCCCATGATCCGCTACCGCACGCGCGACCTCACGCGCCTCTTGCCGCCGACCTCGCGCGCTTTCCGCCGCATGGGCAAGATCGTGGGCCGCTCGGACGACATGCTCATCATCCGCGGCGTGAACGTGTTCCCCACGCAGATCGAAGAGATCGTGCTGCAGAACGAGAAGCTGTCGGGCCAGTACCAGATCCTGGTGGCGCGCGACGGCAACCTCGACCAGGTCACCGTGCGCTGCGAGTTGCAGCCCGGCGTGGCCGACGGCGAGCGCCCCGACCTCACCGGCTGGGTGCAGCACCGCATCAAGACCCTGGTGGGCATCACCTGCCAGGTCGAGGTGCTGGCCACCGATTCCATCGAACGCACGCTGGTGGGCAAGGCCCGCCGCGTGATCGACCAGCGCCCACGCTAACCCTTCACGAAAGGACGACACCATGTACACCCAGGCCATGGACACCATGGGCAAGGACGGCGGCGACGCCGGCAACAAGGCCCTGCGCAGCGCCGAGGAGATGCAGCGCCAGGAGGCCTTCGACGCGCGCATCGACGCGGGCGAATTCATCGAGGCCAAGGACTGGATGCCCGACCACTACCGCAAGACCCTGCTGCGCCAGATCAGCCAGCATGCGCACTCGGAGATCGTCGGCATGCTGCCCGAGGGCAACTGGATATCGCGCGCGCCCACGCTCAAGCGCAAGGCCATCCTGCTGGCCAAGGTACAGGACGAGGGCGGCCACGGCCTGTACCTGTACGCCGCGGCCGAAACCCTGGGCAGCTCGCGCGACCAGATGCTGGATGCGCTGCACACCGGGCGCGCCAAGTACAGCTCCATCTTCAACTACCCCACGCTGACCTGGGCCGACATGGGCACCATCGGCTGGCTGGTCGATGGCGCGGCCATCATGAACCAGGTGCCGATCTGCCGCTGCTCGTACGCGCCCTACGCGCGGGCCATGGTGCGCATCTGCCGCGAGGAGAGCTTCCACCAGCGCCAGGGCTACGACGCGCTGCTCACCATGATGCAGCAGGGCACCGACGCCCAGCGCGCCATGGTGCAGGACGCGGTCAACCGCTGGTGGTGGCCCTCCATCATGATGTTCGGCCCGCCCGATGACCAGTCGCCCAACTCCGCGCAATCCATGCGCTGGGGCATCAAGCGCGTCTCCAACGACACGCTGCGCCAGAAGTTCATCGACGCCACCGTCGAGCAGGCCAAGGTGCTGGGCGTGACCCTGCCCGACCCCGACCTGCAATGGAACGAGGAGCGCCAGGCGCACGACTACGGCGCCATCGACTGGAGCGAGTTCTGGCGCGTGATCGGCGGCGACGGCCCCTGCAACGAAGAGCGCCTGGGCGCCCGCGTGAAAGCCTGGGAAGACGGCGCCTGGGTGCGCGAAGCGGCCCTTGCGCACGCGGCCAAGTACGCGCCGGTGAAGGCTGCCGCCTGATATCACCGCAAAGAATTTGAATAAAAAAAGGCCTCTAGCGCTTATCCATAAAGCGCTAATAGCTATCAAAAAGTAGTGCAACGCATTTAACGAATGTCCGGAAACCCCATGAGCACCAACGCCCCTTCTGACGCCGCGACCTCTGCGACCGCCACCGAATGGCCCCTTTGGGAGGTCTTTGTGCGCAGCAAGGCCGGGCTGGACCACAAGCACTGCGGCAGCCTGCACGCCGCCGACCCGAAGATGGCCATCCAGCTGGCGCGCGACGTCTACACCCGGCGCCAGGAAGGCACCAGCGTCTGGGTCGTGCGCTCCGACCAGATCGTGGCCAGCGACCCCGGCGAGAAGTCCATGTACTTCGACCCGGCGCAGGACAAGGTCTACCGCCACCCCACCTTCTACGTGCTGCCCGAGTCCGTGGACCACATGTGAGCGCCACTGCCATGCAAGCCACCAGCATCCACACCAGCCAGGACCCGGCCGTGCAGTACCTGCTGCGCATCGGCGATACCTGCCTCATCCTGGCCCAGCGCCTGTCCGAATGGTGCGGCCACGGCCCCGTGCTCGAAGAGGACATCGCCCTGTCCAACATGGCGCTGGACCTCGTGGGCCAGGCGCGCGCCGTGCTCACCCGGGCCGGCCAGATCGAAGGCCGCGGCCACGACGAAGACCAGCTGGCCTTCCTGCGCGACGAGCGCGACTATGTCAACGTGACCCTGGTGGAGCTGCCGCGCGGTGACTTCGCCTTCACCGTGGTGCGCAATGCCATGGTGGCCACCCTCTTCAAGCTGCTGTGGGAGCGCCTGGCCACCTCCAGCGACACGGAGCTGGCCGCCATTGCCGGCAAGGCAGTCAAGGAGGCGCGCTACCACCAGCAGCATGCGGCCGACTGGGTCGTGCGCCTGGGCGACGGCACGGCCGAATCGCGCCGCCGCACCGAAGCGGCCTTGAAGGCCCTGTGGCGCTACACGCCCGAGCTTTTCGTGGTCGACGCGGTGGACGAATCCGCCCACGCCACCGGTCTGGGCCCGCGCTGGGCCGACCTGCAGGACGCCTGGACCGGCGAGATGGCGCAGATCCTGGCCGCTGCCAGCCTGGCCACGCCCCAGGCATCGGCGTTCCGCAGCACCGGCAAGCAGGGCGTGCACAGCGAGCACATGGGCTACATCCTGGCCGAGATGCAGTACCTGCAGCGCAGCTTCCCCGGGGGCGTGTGGTGATGATGGCCGAGGCCATGGCTCCTGCTGCAACTGCCGACGCGCGCATCGCCCGCGCGTGGGAGGTGCTCGACGGCGTGCCCGATCCCGAGGTGCCCGCGGTCTCCGTGTGCGACCTGGGCATCGTGCGCGACGTGCGCCTGGCGGGCGATGGCCTGGAGATCGTGCTTACCCCCACCTACTCGGGCTGCCCGGCCACCGAGGCCATCGAGCGCGACGTGCTCGCCGCCATCGAGGCGGCAGGACTGGGTCCGGCCCATGCCACGCTGCAGCGCGCCCCGGCCTGGACCACCGAGTGGATCACAGAGCGCGGCCGTGCCCGCCTGCTGGCCTACGGCATCGCGCCGCCCGGCCCGCTGCCTCCGGGCACCGAGGTGCCGCTGCGCTTCATGCCGCGTGCCAATGCCGCCGCCCCGGCCCTGGCCTGCCCGCGCTGCGGCAGCCTGCAGACCGAGCGGCTCTCGGCCTTCGGCTCCACGGCCTGCAAGGCGCTGTACCGCTGCATGGCCTGCCGCGAGCCCTTCGAACATTTCAAGCCCTTGTGAAGCACCCGCCTTCGCCCCCACACAAGACACCGACATGAGCGTCATCTTCCATCCCCTGCGCGTGCGCGCCATCGAGCCCGACACGGCCGAGGCCGTCATCGTCTCCTTCGACGTGCCGCCCGAGCTGCGCGAGGTCTTCGGCTTCACCCAGGGCCAGTACCTCACGCTGCGCACCGACATCGGTGGCCAGGACCTGCGCCGCTCGTACTCCATCTGCGCCGGCGTGGACGATGCCGAGCTGCGCGTGGGCGTGCGCAAGGTCAACGGCGGTGTGTTCTCCAACTGGATCAACGCGCAGCTCAAGGTGGGCGACACCCTGCAGGTCATGGCGCCGCAGGGCCGCTTCTTCGTGCCCATCCAGGCCCAGGCGCAGCGCCACTACCTGGGCATCGCGGGCGGCAGCGGCATCACGCCCATCCTGTCCATCATGAAGACGGTGCTGGCGCGCGAACCCCGCAGCCGCTTCACGCTGATCTACGGCAACCGCACGCTGCAGTCCACGATGTTCAAGGAGGAGATCGAGGACCTCAAGAACCGCTACCTCACGCGCCTGGTGCTGCACCATGTGTTCTCGGCCGAGCAGACCGACGCGCCGCTGAACATGGGCTTCGTGAACCGCGAGAAGCTCGCCGAGTTCCTGAAGGCCTTGGTCCCCGCGCAGAAGATCGACGAGGCCTTCATCTGCGGCCCCTTTCAGATGAACGATGAGGCCGAGGCCGCGCTGCTGGCCGGCGGCGTGCCGGCCGAGCGCATCCATGTGGAGCGCTTCGGCGTGGCCCTGCCCGCAGGAGGGCAGGTCGGCGCGGTGGTGCACGAGGCGCTGCCGGGCGATGCCAAGACCTCCCGCATCGCCATCGTCCGCGACGGCCTGCGGCGCGAATTCCCGTTCTCGGGCGAGCAGGCCAGCATCCTCGATGCGGCCTCGGCCGCCGGGCTGGAGGTGCCGTTCTCGTGCACCTCGGGCGTGTGCGGTACCTGCCGCGCCAAGTGCGTGGAGGGCGAGGTGCGCATGGAGCGCAACTTCGCGCTCGACAAGAACGAGGTGGCCGCCGGCTTCGTGCTCACCTGCCAGTGCCGGCCGCTGTCCGACAGCGTGGTGCTGTCGTTCGACGAACGCTGATGGTCGCTATGACGGCATCCACCGCTGCACACGGTGCCTGGCATCGGCAAGGAATGGGCCGCCGTGGGCCTGCGATGCCCCCGGATGCGGCAAGATGGCGCCCCTTCACTCCAGGATGCAAAGGAAAACTGCCCATGGCCCGAGGACGCTCCCCCGGATACGACGACCAGCGCGAAATGATCCTCCGCCATGCCGCCGAACTGTTCGCACGCCGCGGCTATCCCGCCACCTCGATGAACGAGGTGGCCGAGGCCTGCGGCCTGTCCAAGCCCACGCTGTACCACTACTTTCGCGACAAGTACAACCTGCTCGTGCACATCGCCGACGGCCATGTCTCGCGCCTGCAGGCGCTGGTGGAGGAGGTCGAGGCCCAGCAGCTCGCGCCCGAGGCGCGGCTGCGCGAACTGATCCACCGCTTCGTCGAGGAATACGCCGAGGCCCAGCACGCCCACCGCGTGCTGACCGAGGACGTGCGCTTCCTGCAGCCCGAGGACAGCGAGCGCATCCTGGGCAAGGAGCGCGCCGTGGTGGCCGCCTTCGCCACCGCGCTGGGGCAACTGCGCCCCGACACCGATGCCGCGGGCCTGACCAAGGCGCTGACCATGCTGCTGTTCGGCATGATCAACTGGATGTTCACCTGGCTCAAGCCCGACGGCGAACTCGACTACGGGACCATGGCGCCCATCGTTGCGGACCTGTTCTTTGGTGGATTTCCTGCCGTCCGAATGCCCATTGAACCGGCCCAAAGACCCGCGCGTCCATGACAATGGCCACGCACGTTCACCACCGCGTCCCCGATACCGGCCGACAAGAGCCGGACCAGCGCTGAATCTTCCTTGCTTGCCTGCGCTGACAACACCATCCTTTCTTTTCCACAGGAGACAAACGCATGAAAAAGACCCGCTTCGCACAACTCGCGCTCGTGGCCGCAGCCGCCGCCATGGCCTGCGGCGCTGCCCTGGCCGACATCACCGTCGGTGTCACGGTGTCGGCCACCGGCCCGGCCGCCTCGCTGGGCATTCCCGAGAAGAACACCATCGCCCTGATGCCGCGCACCATCGGCGGCCAGAAGGTCAACTACATCGTGCTCGACGACGCGTCGGACACGACCACCGCCGTGGGCAACACGCGCAAGCTGATCAGCGAAAGCAAGGTCGACATCATCCTCGGGTCGAGCACCACGCCCAACTCGCTGGCCATGATCGATGTGGTCGCCGAGGCGCAGACGCCCATGATCTCCATGGCCGCCTCGGCGCGCATCGTCGAGCCCATGGACGCCAAGAAGAAGTGGGTCTTCAAGACCCCGCAGAACGACATCATGATGTCGCTGGCCATCGTGGACCACATGGCCAACGCCGGCGTGAAGACCGTGGCCTTCATCGGCTTTGCCGACGCCTACGGCGAAGGCTGGTACCAGGAGTTCGGCAAGGCCGCCGCCATCAAGAAGATCCAGATCGTGGCCAACGAGCGCTATGCGCGCACCGACACCTCGGTGACGGGCCAGACGCTGAAGATGATCTCGGCCAAGCCCGACGCCGTGCTCATCGCCGGCTCCGGCACGCCGGCCGCATTGCCCCAGAAGGCGCTCAAGGAGCGCGGCTTCACCGGCAAGGTCTACCAGACCCACGGCGTGGCCAATGCCGACTTCCTGCGCGTGGGCGGCAAGGACGTGGAAGGCACCTTTCTGCCCTCCGGCCCGGTGCTCGTGGCTTCGCAGCTGCCCGCCTCGCACCCGGTGAAGAAGTCGGCCAGCGCCTACGTGGCCGCCTATGAGGCTGCCCACGGCAAGGACAGCGTCTCCACCTTCGGCGCCCATGGCTGGGATGCCGGCGTGCTGATGGCCGCCGCCGTGCCGGTGGCCCTGAAGAAGGCCAAGCCCGGCACCGTGGAATTCCGCACGGCCCTGCGCGATGCGCTCGAGCAGATCAAGGAAGTGCCCGGCGCGCACGGCATCTTCAACATGTCCGAGAACGACCACCTGGGCCTGGACCAGCGCGCCCGCGTGATGGTCAAGATCGAGAACGGGACCTGGAAATACATTCCCTGACCCCCTGAGGCGCTGCGCGCCTTCCCCTCCAAGGGGACGCCACCCGTGGCCTGGCGAAGCCGGTTCCACGGTGGCGCTGGTCTGGGGCGCGCCGGTTTCATGGTGTCCGTCTCTTCGGCGAAGAGCTGTCTGGAAATGCCATGAAAATGGCATCTGGAGCTTACTGGTAAAGCGCTGGCAGCTATTAAATTGGTAGTAAGCGCTGGTCGACCTGCTTCTCAAAGAAAGCTGAATATGGATTTGCAGATTGCCCTGCTGCTGGGGCAGGACGGCATTGTCAATGGCGCCATCTACGGACTGATGGCGCTGGCGCTGGTGCTGGTTTTTTCCGTGACCCGGGTGATCTTCATCCCCCAGGGCGAGTTCGTGGCCTTCGGGGCGCTGACCATGGCCATGATGCAGGGCGGGCGCATTCCCGCCACGCTGTGGCTGCTGCTGGGCATGGCCGCTGTGGTGCTGCTGGTCGAGGTGGTGCGCTTTCAGCGCGGCAGCCCCGTGAACTGGCCCGCCACCGTGGTCTGGTGCCTGGTGCTGCCGCTGCTGGCGTGCGCACTCATCATCGGGCTGCGCCCCACCTCGCTGGGCATGCAGGCGCTCACCACGCTGATCCTGATCACGCCCATGGGGCCGCTGCTGTACCGCCTGGCGTATCGCCCGCTGGCCGATGCCACGGTGCTGATGCTGCTCATCGTCTCGGTGGCGCTGCATGGCGTGCTGGTGGGCCTGGGCCTGTTGTTCTTCGGCGCCGAAGGCTCGCGCACGCCACCGTTCTCCGAGGCGCGCTTCGACCTCGGCGGCATCCCCGTCTCGGGCCAGTCGCTGGTGGTGCTGGGCGTCACGCTGGCGCTGGTGATGCTGCTGTTCCTGTTCTTCGGCCGCTCCATGGTGGGCAAGGCGCTGCGCGCCACGGCCCTCAACCGCGTGGGGGCGCGCCTCATGGGCATTCCCACCGAACTCTCGGGCGACGTGAGCTTCGCCCTGGCCGCGCTGATCGGTGCGGTCTCGGGCCTCTTGATCGCCCCGCTCACCACCGTGTACTACGACACGGGTTTCCTGATCGGCCTCAAGGGCTTCGTCGCGGCCATCGTGGGCGGCCTGGGCAGCTATCCCATGGCGCTGCTCGGCGCGCTGATCGTGGGCCAGCTGGAGGCCTTTGCATCGTTCTGGGCCAGTGCCTACAAGGAGGTTCTCGTGTTCACGCTGATCGTTCCCGTGCTGTGGTGGCGCTCGCTCAACAGCCGCCATGTGGAGGATGAGGAATGAGCACGCCCGTCAAGACGAATATGGCTGCCGGCACACACGATGCAGGCACATCGCGCGGCATCGCCACGCGCACCCAGCTCACGCTCGCCGCTGTGGCGCTGCTGGCCCTGTGCTGGGGCTTCCTGCCCGATTTCACCGTGGTCATGCTCAGCTACATCGGCCTGTACGCCATCGTCGCGGCGGGCCTGGTCATGCTCACCGGCGTGGGCGGCATGACCTCCTTCGGCCAGGCGGCCTTCGTGGGCGTCGGTGCCTATGCCACGGCCTGGATCTGCACGGCGCCCGCGTCGGTGCAGGCGCTCTCGGGCCTGGTCGGCATGGCCGGCCTGCCCTGGGTGGGGCTGGTGCTCGGCCTGGTGATCACCTTCGCGGTGGCCTGGGGCCTGGGCTCGGTCACGCTCAAGCTCTCGGGCCACTACCTGCCGCTGTGCACCATCGCCTGGGGCCTGTCGCTGTACTACCTGTTCGGCAACATGGAATTCCTCGGCGGGCAGACCGGCATCACCGGCGTGCCGCCGCTCGTCGTGGCGGGCTTCTCGCTGGCCTCGCCGCGCGCCATCGGCGTGCTGATCTGGGCGGTGCTGCTGGTGTCGCTGTGGCTGCTGCACAACCTGCTCGACTCGCGCGAGGGCCGCGCCATCCGCGCGCTCAAGGGCGGCCGGGTGATGGCCGAGTCCATGGGCGTGGACACGGCGCACTACCGCATCAAGCTCTTCGTGCTGGCGGCGCTGCTGGCGGCGATCTCGGGCTGGCTGTATGCGCACCTGCAGCGCTTTGTCAGCCCCACGCCGTTCAACCTCAACATCGGCATCGAGTACCTGTTCATGGCCGTGGTCGGCGGCGCCGGCCACCTCTGCGGCGCGGTGCTGGGCGCCACCCTCATCACCCTGCTCAAGGAAAAGCTGCAGGACGTGCTGCCCTCGCTGCTGGGCACCAGCGGCAATTTCGAGGTCATCGTCTTCGGACTGCTCATGGTCTTCGTGCTGCAGCGCTTTGCCGACGGCCTGTGGCCCACGCTGAACCGCCTGGGCGAGCGCTGGCTGCGCCGCGAGGCGCCGCGCGCGGTGCGCGAGGCTGCACAGCTGGGCCAGCGTACCTTGCCCGCGCCCGGCACGGTGCTGTTGCAGGCACGCAACGTGACCAAGCGCTTCGGCGGCCTGGTCGCCAACAACAATGTTTCCATGGACGTGAAGGCCGGCGAGGTGCACGCGCTGATCGGCCCCAACGGCGCCGGCAAGAGCACCTTCTTCAACATGATCTCGGGTGTGGACGACGCCACCGAGGGCGAGGTGCGCCTGGTGGACCAGGCCATGCTGCGCCGCCCCTCGCGCGCCTTCGCGCGCCTGGGCATGGCGCGCACCTTCCAGCACGTGCGCCTGCTGGGCCAGCGCAGCGTGGTCGAGAACGTCGCCCTGGGCGCGCACCAGCGTGCGCACCGCGGCTGGATCGCCTCCATGCTGCGCCTGGACCGCGCCGAGGAAGCCGCCCTGCTGGCCGAGGCGCGCCGCCAGATCGAGCGCTGCGGCCTGGGTGCCCATGCCGATGCGCCCGCCGCCTCGCTGGCCCTGGGGCAGCAGCGCATCGTCGAGATCGCGCGCGCCCTGGCCGGCCAGCCGGCCATCCTGCTGCTCGACGAGCCCGCAGCCGGCCTGCGGCATCTGGAAAAGAAGGCCCTGGCCGACCTGCTGCGCCAACTGCGCGCCGAGGGCCTGGGCATCCTGGTGGTGGAGCACGACATGGAGTTCGTGATGAACCTGGCCGACCGCATCACCGTGCTGGAGTTCGGCACGGTGATCGCCGAGGGCACGCCTGCCCAGGTGCAGAGCAACCAGCGCGTGCTCGATGCCTACCTGGGCGGTGCCGACGACGACCTGCCCGCCGCTGCCACTGAAGGAGCCACCGCATGACCGCCTTGCTGCAACTGCAGGACCTCTCCGTGTCGTACGGCCAGGTGGAAGCCGTCCACCAGGTCCGGCTCGATGTGAACGAGGGCGAGATCGTCACCGTCATCGGCCCCAACGGCGCCGGCAAGACCACCTTGCTGTGCGCAGCCATGGGGCTGTTGCCGGCCACCGGCTCCATCACCCTGGCCGGCGAGCGCATCGCCCGCCCCAGCGTGGAGGCCATGGTGGCGCGCGGCGTGGCCCTGGTGCCCGAAAAGCGCGAACTCTTCGGCGAGATGTCGGTGGAGGACAACCTGCTGCTGGGCGGCTTTTCGCGCTGGCGCAAGGGCCAGCGTGACCAGGCGCAACGCATGGAAGAGGTGTTCGGCATCTTCCCGCGCCTGCGCGAGCGCCGCCCGCAACTGGCGTCCACGCTCTCGGGCGGCGAGCGGCAGATGCTGGCCATCGGCCGCGCGCTGATGGCCCGCCCGCGCCTGTTGATGCTCGACGAGCCCTCGCTCGGCCTGGCCCCGCTGATCGTGCGCGAGGTGCTGCAGGTGGTGTCCTCTCTCCGAGCGCATGGCGTGTCGGTGCTGCTGGTGGAGCAGAACGCGCGCGCCGCGCTGCGCGTGGCCGACCGGGCCTATGTGCTGGAGATGGGCGCGGTGGCGCTGACGGGCGCCGCGCAGGACTTGCTCAACGACCGCCGCATCATCGACACCTACCTGGGCATGGGCGGGTCGGCGCACGCCCAGGCCGAGGCCGCGACCCACTGAGCCTGCAGAGGACCGCCGTGTAACGCAGCGACCGTCCCGTTTTCACCCTTTCGCAGGCCCTGGGGCTGCGGAAGGGTTTTTGCGTTGGAAGATCCATAGATACGACAGGAGACAAAGCATGAAGACAGGCGTTCGGCCGGGGTTGGCGCGCAGGGAGTTTTTGCGTTCGGGTGGGGCATTGGCCGCTGGCCTGGCGGGCACGGCCTGGGCCCAGGACAGCGCGGGCGTGACCGACAGCGAGATCGTGATCGGCCAGTCCTGCCAGCTGAGCGGCCCGCTCGCGGCGCTGACCAGCGAGGTGCGCCAGGGCGCGGCCCTGTATTTCGACCATGTGAATGCCTCGGGCGGCGTGCGCGGCCGCAAGATCCGCGTGGTCGCCCTCGACGATGCCTACGACCCCAAGAAGGCGGCCGAGAACACGAAGAAGCTGATCGACGAGGACAAGGTGCTCGCGCTGTTCCAGTACGCGGGCACCCCGCCCGCGCTGGCCGCCCTGCCGATCGCCGAGGAGCGCGGCGTGCCCTTCATCGCGCCGTTCACGGGCTCCGACGGCCTGCGCCAGGCCAGCAGCCGCTACGTGTTCAACATCAAGGCAGGCTATGCGACCGAGCTCGATGCCACCGTGAAGCAACTGGCCTCGGTGGGCATCGCGCGCATCGCGGCGGTCTACCTCAACAACCCCTTCGGCACGGGCGGGCTGGCCTCGGTCGAGAAGTCGGTCAAGAACCACAAGGTGGAACTCGTGGCCCAGGCCCCGCTGGAGGTGGATGGCTCGAAGATGGCGGACGCCGTGGCCTCGGTGGCCAAGACCACGCCCCAGGCCATCATCGTCATCAGCGCGGGCAAGCCCAGCGTGGATTTCGTCGATGCCTACCTGGCGGCCGGGCACCGCTCCACCTTCTACATGCTCTCGGTGATCAGCAACGCCCAGCTGGTCAAGGCGCTGGGCGAGCGCGCGCGGGGCGTGGTGGTGTCGCAGGTCGTGCCCTCGCCGTGGAACCAGAGCATGCCGATCTCTCGCGAGTTCCAGACCCTGGCCAAGGCCAAGGGCATCACCGAGTACACCTTCAGCCAGATGGAGGGATTCATCTCCGCCCGCTTCCTGGTCGAGGCGCTGCAGCGCGCGGGCGCCAAGCCCACGCGCGCAGGGCTGGTGCAGGCCATGGAGTCGATGAAGAGCGTGAACCTGGGCGGCTACCCCGTGGAGCTGTCGGCCACGCAGCACAGTTCGGGCAAGTTCGTGGATCTGCTCATGATGGGCCGCGACGGCCGGTTCACCAAATAGGCCGCACAGGCAGCACGCGCTGCTCAGGAGTTGAGCAGCGCACCTCCCTCGGAGGCTTCCAGCAAGCGCGTGAGCAGCGGGTGCATGACCTTGCGCGCGTTGTAGATCAGGTGGAACTGCTCCTGCACGTCGGGCGTCGTGCCCACCTGCACCAGACCATGGGTCTTGAGCAGATGCGCGCCCACGGTCACGGGGGCCGGCATCACCCCCATGCCCGTGGCGGCAAAGGTGCTCAGCAGGGCACTGTCCTCGAATTCACCGGCAATGCGCGGGCGAATGCGTTCGCGCTCCAACCAATGGTCCAGGCGCGCGCGCATGGCGGCATGGTCGGTAGGCAGCAGCACGGGCACCACCGCCAGGCTCTGCGGAAACTGCCGCGCCGCCGCTTCGGCCCACACGGGTGGGGCATACCAGGCCACGGCGCTCGTGCCCAGCAGCTGGCTGGTGGTCTTGAGGGCCGGGTTGGGCGGCGCGGCGCGGTCGGCCAGCACCGCGTCGAGCTTGTGCAGCGCGAGCTCGCCGAGCAGCGGCTGGAACTCCCCCTCGTGGCACAGCAGGCGCAGGTGGGGCTCGTCGAGCACGGGCGTGAGCAGCCGGTGCATGGCCAGCTTGGCGATGCCGTCCGAGATACCCAGGTTCAGCCGCAGCGTCTGGCCGCTGGCGGCCTCGCGCACGCGGTGGGTCAGCTGCTCGCCCAGGGCAAAGATGTGGTCGGCCTCGTGCAGCGCGGCCACGCCGGCCTCGGTGAGCACCAGGCTGCGCCCCTCGGTGCGCAGCAGGCTGGTGCCCAGGGCCTGCTCAAGGGAGCGCACCTGCGCGCTGATGGTCTGCACGGCCATGTCCAGCCGCTCGGCGGCGCGCGCGATGCCGCCCTCCTTGGCGACCACCCAGAAGTAGTACAGGTGGCGGTAGTTGAAGCTCTGGCTCATGGTCTTGCGTATCCCAATGGGTTGAAGGGGTATCGGTGCAGGAACTGGTTGGTTCGTAAAAACCGAACAAATAGTATTGTGAAGGCAGGTTTTTAAGATGCAAAAGCATCCCTACAGTGCGGGCTTGTCCTGAATGCCAACCCATTGCACCGGAGAGAACCCATGCGCCAAGCCGCACCCCTTCCCCTGTCCGCCCCGACCCCGGGCCTGCCACCCCTGCCGCGTTCGCGGCGCTGACGCCGTCGCGCGAAGGAGCAAGACTTCATGGAAACGATCGGAACCTGGTGGATGTGGGCGGGCTTTGCCGTCTTCGTGGTGGTGGCCATCGGCATCGACCTGCTGGTGATGGAGCGCCAGGGCGCGCACAAGGTCACGATGAAGGAGGCCGTGCGCTGGAGCCTGCTGTGGTTCTCGCTGGCCTTCGTGTTCGTGGGCATCCTCTGGTGGTACCTGGACGGCAGCCAGGGCCGCGAGGTGGCCAACACGGTGTCGATGCAGTTCATCACCGGCTACCTGGTGGAAAAAAGCCTTTCGGTGGACAACATCTTTGTGTTCCTGATGCTGTTCAGCTATTTCGCCGTGCCGCCGCAGTACCAGAAGCGCGCGCTCATCATCGGCATCATCGGCGCGATCGTGCTGCGCACGCTGCTCATCCTGGCAGGCGCCTGGCTGCTGGCCACCTTCCACTGGCTGCTGTACGTGTTCGGCGCGTTCCTCGTGGTCACGGGTGCCAAGATGTGGTTCGCGGCCGGGCAGGAGCCCGACATCGCGACCAACCCCGTGCTCAGGTTGCTGAAGAAGCGCATCCGCATCACCGACCAGTTCGACGGCGAAAAGCTCTCCACGCTGGTCCAGGGCGTCAAGCACTACACCCCGCTGTTCGTGGTGCTGGTGCTCATCGGCACCACCGACATCATCTTCGCGGTGGACAGCATCCCGGCCATCTTCGCCATCACCAGCGACCCGTTCATCGTGCTCACGGCCAACATCTTCGCCATCCTGGGCCTGCGTGCGCTGTACTTCCTGCTGGCGGACCTGGCCGACCGCTTCCACCTGCTGGCCTATGGCCTGGCCCTGGTGCTGGTGTTCATCGGCGGCAAGATGCTGCTCATCGACCTCGTGAAGATTCCGATCGGCTACGCGCTGCTGGTCACGGCATCGCTGATCGCGGGTTCGATCTTCCTGTCGCTGCGCAACTCGGCCCCGGGCGCCCACAAGCCCCTGGCATCGCCATCCAAGGACTGAAGGGAGTAGGAGACCATGCAATTGCTCGATGCCATCATGCTCTGTGTGCTGGTGGGCCTGGTGGGGGCGACGGTGACGGCGTACCGCGCCGGCAATGAGCGGCGGGACGTGCGCCTGCTGGCGGGCCTTGCCGCCCTGTGGGGCGCCGGCACGGCCGCGGCCCTGGCGTGGAGCTGATCAGGGTGGTGATGCAGATGCTGTGCACCCTGCGCCGCTGGTTGCGCGGCCTGGAACCCCGGGCCCGCGTGCACCTGGACCGGGGCTGGCTCGCCCGCTTGCGGCCCTGGCTGGAGCGGCGCGAGCTGTTCCGCTTTCAGCGCCAGCCGCTGGCGCGCGGTGTGGCGGCCGGCATGTTCTGCGGGCTCATTCCCGGCCCGCTGCAGATCCCCGGCACCCTGCTGGTGTGCGCGTGGCTGCGCGGCAACGTGGTGGCGGGCGGCGTGGCCACCTTCTATACCAACCCGTTCACCACCGTGCCGCTGTATGCCCTGGCCTTCTACCTGGGCGCGCTGGTGATGCCCGGCACGCAAACCCTGCCGCCATGGAGCAGCGTGGCGCCGGGCGGTGATTTTTCCGTGCAGGCGATGGCGGCCTGGATCCAGGCCCTGGGCACGCCACTGTTGGTCGGCCTGCCCACGCTGGGATTGCTGCTCGCGGCGCTGGGTTACGCCGTGGTGCAGGTGCTGTGGCTGGCCCCCGCCCTGCAGCGCAAGCGCCGGCTGGCGCGCTGCCGCTCAGCCGCCGCGTAACGGACGAATCGGCGCTGCTCGCTTTCCGAAGCGCGAAATCCCGCAGATCCTGGAGTCCACGGGCAGCGAAACCGGCGCGCTGCTATCGCCAGTGCCACCGCGGGACTGGCTTGGCCAGGCCGCGGGTGGCGTCCCCCTGAGGGGGAAGCGGCGCAGCCGCTCAGGGGGCTCAATCCAGCTTGACGCCCACCTTGGTGATCACACGCCCCCACTTCTCGCGTTCGGCGCGCGCGAAGCTCCCCATCTGCGCGGCGGTGCCGGGCAAGGGTTCGACACCCAGGGCCTGCAGGCGCGCACGCGTGCGCGTGTCGGCAAGGGCGGTTTGAAGGGCCTTGCTGAACTGGGCCACCGCCTCGGCCGAGGTGCCATGGGGGGCGACCAGCCCCTGCCACGCAAAGCCCTCGAAGCCCTGCAGGCCCTGTTCGGCAATGGTGGCCACGTCGGGCATGGTGCCCACGCGCTGCGGGCTGGCCACGCCGATGGCCTTGACCTTGCCGGCGGCAAGGAACGGGTACACGGTGGCGCTGTCGATCCACATGGCCGGGACCTGGCCGCCGATCACGTCCTGGATGGCCGGTGCCGCACCCCGGTAGGGCACGTGCGTGAGCCTGAGGCCGCTTTGCTCGCGGAACAGCTCGCCCACCAGGTGGTGCGGGCTGCCGGGCCCGGCCGAGGCCCAGTTCACGCCGTCGGGCAGGCCCTTGGCCCAGGCCATGAACTCCTTGAGGTTCCTGGCGGGCACGTTGTTGGACACCACGAGGAACATGGGGAAGCGCACCAGCAGGCCCACGGGCTGGAAGTCCTTCTCGGCGTTGTAGCTCAGCTTGCTGAACAGGAACGGGTTGGCCGCCAGCGTGGCGAAGTCGGCCGAGAAGATCAGGTTGCCGAAGTCCTTGTTGCGCGCGCTGTACTCGGCCGCGATGTTGGTGCCCGCGCCGGGCTTGTTGTTGATGACGATGGGGCGGCCCAGCGTGGCCGACATCGACTCGGCGATGGTGCGCGCGACGATGTCCGAGCCGCCGCCGGCGGCATAGCCCACCACCCATTCCAGCGGCTTGGTGTCCTGGGCATGGGCCTGGGGGAGGGTGGTGGCCAGGGCCAGCCCGGCAAGGGTGGCGAGGAAGTGTTTGCGCAGCATGGTGTCGTCTCCGGGGTGTCGTCAAAAGAATTGGGCAAAGCCGGGGCTTGCACCGTCCGTGCGGTGCCAAGCCCCGGGGGGCGGATGGGGTGCGGGGCGCGGCTAGGCCGCCAGGGCGTGCGTGGGCACCACGGGCGTGATGGCCTGGGTGGCGCGCCGGTCTGCCAGTGGCATCGCGGCGCCGCGCGCCAGCTGCAGGGCATGCAGCAGCGTGGCCTGGTCGCCGATGTGGTTGGCCAGCAGCAGCACGAGGCGGGCGTTCATGGCGTGGCTCTCGGGCGTGGACAGGCCCTGGTGCGCAGCGATCAGCGCCTCGTAAAAATCGTCGCAGGCCTGCAGGTGGGGCTGGGTGTTGAGCATGATGAAGGTGTTCCTTGTCAGGGGGCCGGCGCCGTGGCGTGGGCCAGGGCGGCACGCACCGCCGCTTCGGTGGGGGTGCGCCAACGTGCGCACACATGCTGGTCGGGGCGCACGAGGTACACGGTGCGTGGCTGGGCATCGAGCCGCTGCGCGGCCAGCGCCTGGTGGTCGATCACGTCGATGCCGATCTGCAGCACCCGCACATGGGCCAGGTCCCGGGCCCAGGTGGGGGCGGGGCCAAACACCAGCAGCGTGAAGTCCGGCCCCAGCTCGCGCAGCAGCCACGTGGGGCGGCCCTGTTTTGTCAGGGGAGCGTCGAGCAGCACCGCACCGGGCACCTGCGTGCCCGCGAAGGTGTCGGCGTCTGGCGTGTTCAGCGGCGACTGGTGCAGCGTGGCCGGCACCGACAGGCGTCCGCTGTTGACGATGCGGCGCGCAAACGCATGCTCGCGCGCCAGGTGCAGCGCGGCATCGCGGAACAGGCGGCTCACCTCGCTCTTGGGCGTGATGAAGTCGGTGGCGCGCGTGGAGTTGCACAGGTTCTCGTCCGCCGCGTATTCGCGCTCGGGCCCGTAGGTGGCCAGCAGGGCAGGGCCCACCCGGCCCTTGAGCACCCAGTCCAGCTTCCAGGCCAGGTTCTCGGCATCCTGCACGCCGCTGTTGGCGCCGCGTGCGCCAAAGGGCGAGACGCCATGCGCGCTGTCGCCCGCGAAGACCACGCGGCCGTGCACGAACTGGTCCATGCGCAGGCAGGCAAAGGTGTAGACACTCGCCCAGTCCAGCTCGAACTGCGCATCCGCGCCCAGCAGCGCCTGCACGCGCGGGATGATGTTCCCGGGCTTCTTTTCTTCTTCCGGGTCGGCGTCCCAGCCCAACTGGAAGTCGATGCGCCACACGTTGTCCGGCTGGCGGTGCAGCAGCACGCTTTGGCCGGGGTGAAAGGGCGGGTCGAACCAGAACCAGCGCTCGGTCGGGAAGTCCGCATCGCCCGCCAGCTTCACGTCGGCGATCAGGAACCGGTCCTGGAAGATGCGGCCCTTGCTTTCCAGTCCCATCATCTGGCGCAGGGGCGAACGCGAGCCGTCGCAGGCGGCCACCCATTGCGCATCCACCTGGTAGGGGCCTTCGGGCGTGTCGATGCTGAGCAGGGCGCCGTCGTTGCGTGCGGCCACGGCGGTCACCTTGTTGTGCCAGCGGATGTCGATGCCGGGCAGCTGCAGCGCGCGCTCCACCAGGTAGGCCTCGGCGTAGTACTGCTGCAGGTTGATGAACGCGGGGCGCTCGTGGCCTTCTTCGGGCAGCAGGTTGAATTCGTAGAGCTGCTCGTCCTTGAGGAACACCTTGCCCACGTTCCACGACACGCCCTTGTCTACCATGCGCTGGCCCACGCCCAGGCGGTCCCAGATTTCGAGCGTGCGCTTGGCGAAGCAGATGGCGCGCGAGCCGATGGAGAGCTTGTGGTCGTTGTCCAGCACCACCACGCGCTGGCCGCGCTGGGCCAGGTCGATGGCGAGCGACAGGCCCACGGGGCCCGCGCCCACGACCACGATGGGGTGCGGCGCGGGCGCGGCGCTGTCCTGGTCGGGCGAGCGCACGTAGCCGAAATCGATGGCCTGCACGTCCGGGCCGCTCGCGTGGAACGCCTCGGCAGGAATGTCTCTGGGGTTCATTTTTTGTCTCCTCCAGCCTCAGTGGCTCAGCCTTCCAGCGCTTTCCACATGGCAACGTCTCGTTCGGCCGTCCAGATGCGCGGGTCGGGGTACTGCGTGGCCTCGTCATACGCGCGGGTCACGTCGAACGGCATGCAGTGGTTGAAGATCACCCAGTGGCCGTACTTGGGCTGCAGCTTCGCGAACGTAGCCTCATACACCTTGCGCAGGTCTTCGCCCTGGGCTGCACTGGCCTTTACGCTGTCGTACAGGTCGCTGATGAAGGCGCGCGTGCCCGCCAGACCCGCCTGCACCTGCTCGGGCGTCTGGAGCGCGGCGCCCCGGCCGGGCACCAGCTTCTCGGGCTTCAGGGCGGCTAGGTTGTCCAGGGTCTGCGGCCAGTCCTGGAAGTACGCATCGCCCGCATACGGCGTGGCGTCGAACTCCACCAGGTCTCCGGAAAAGAGGATTTTTTCCTGCGGCAGCCAGGCCACCGTGTCGCCCTTGGTGTGGCCCCGGCCCAGTTGCAGGATCTGCACTTCCACGCTGCCCAGCCACAAGGTCATCTTCTTGTTGAAGGTCATGGTCGGCCAGGTCAGGCCCTCGGGCACGCTCTCCACGTTCTGGAACAGGCGCGGAAAGCGGCCGATCTCGCTGTCCTTGTCGAACTGGCCGCGCTCCACGATCAGGTCGCGCGTGTCTTCGCTGGCGATGATGTGCTCGGCGCCGTAGGCGCTGGCACCCAGCACGCGCACGGCGTGGTAGTGGGAGAGCAGCACGTACTTGATGGGCTTGTCGGTGACTTCGCGGATGCGGCGGATCACGTCCTGCGCCATCACCGGCGTGGCTTGCGTGTCGATGACCATCACGGCGTCGTCGCCAATGATGATGCCGGTGTTGGGGTCGCCCTCGGCGGTGTAGGCATAGGCGTGGTCGGAGAGCTTGTCGAAGCTCACCTTCTTCACTTCGAGGTCGGCGGCGGAGGCAAAGGTTTTGACGGTGCTCATGGTGGAGATTTGTTAATGATGAATGCGTTTATCTAAACGGAATGTGTTGATGTTAAGCAAGAAATTCGTTCATGTCTAATGCATTTGTTTAGGTGAAAACCCGAAGAGGCTTGTCTTGCCGCCAGGCGTGGACAATCGGGCCCATGCCCATCACGACCCCCGACCTGCCCCTTGCCGATGACGAAGACACGCCCCGCAGCCCGCGCGGCATCCAGAGCGTGGAGGTGGGTGGGCAGTTGCTGAAGGTGCTGGCGCGCACCGGCCGGCGCATGGCGCTCAAGGACCTGGCCCGCGCGGCGGACATGACGGCCGCCAAGGCCCACCCCTACCTGGTGAGTTTTGGCAAGCTGGGCCTGATCGAGCAGGACGCCGTGAGCGGCCACTACGGCCTGGGCCCCTTGGCCATGCAGCTGGGCCTGATCAGCCTGCAGCAGGTGGACCCGGTGCGCCTGGCGATCGCCGAGCTGCCCGCGCTGGCCCAGCGCATCGGCTACACCGTGTCGGCCTCGGTGTGGGGCGACAGCGGCCCGACCATCATCCGCGTCGAGGAAGGCCCCACGGCCGTGTACGTGGCCATGCGCCACGGCACCACGGCCTCGGTGCGCCACACGGCCACGGGCAAGGTGTTCGCGGCCTTCGGGCCGCGCGAACGCGCCGCCGCAGCCTTGGCGGCCGAAGGGTTCGCGGGCGCGCTGGATGAACCCGCGTTCGCGGCCGAACTGGAGGCGGTGCGCACGCACCAGATCAGCGAGGTGACCGACCAGCTCCTGCCCGGCATCAGCGCGCTGGCCACGCCGGTGTTTGACGGGTTCGGGCAGCTGGTGCTGTGCCTGGCGGTGATCGGGCCCAGCGCCACGCTGCGGACGGGTCCCGCCAGCCCGGCGGCGCGGCATCTGCGCGAGGCCGCGCGGAGCCTGTCACAACGGCTGGGGGCGCCGGTGAGCTCCGCCTAGTGCGCCAGGGCGTTCAGGCGGTTGCGCGCCCCAGCGCCTGGTCGATATCCCACAGGATGTCGTCCACATCCTCGATCCCCACCGACAGCCGCACCATGTCCGCGCTCACGCCCGCGCGGGCCAGTTCTTCTTCGCTCAGCTGGCGGTGGGTGGTCGATGCGGGGTGGATCACCAGCGTCTTGGCATCGCCGATGTTGGCCAGGTGGCTCAGGAATTCGCAGGCGTCGATGAACTTCTCGCCCGCCGCCGCGCCGCCCTTCACACCAAAGGTCAGGATGCCCGAGGCGCCGGGCGTTCCGTCCACGGCGCGGAACTGCTTTTGTGCCAAGTCGAAATACGGCGAATCTGCCAAACCGGGGTAGTTGACCCACGCCACCTGCGGGTGGCTTTGCAGAAACTTCGCCACGGCCAGCGCGTTGCGGCAGTGCTCGCGCATGCGCAGGTGCAGCGTCTCGGCGCCCTGCAGCAGCTGCCACGCGTTCATGGGCGAGAGCACGCCGCCGAAGGTGCGGTTGACCTCCATGCGCGCCTTCATGGTGTAGCCGAAGTCGCCAAAGGTCTCGTAGAACTTCACGCCGTGGTAGGCGCGGCTGGGCTCCACCATCTCGGGGAAGTTGCCGTTGTCCCACGGGAACTTGCCGCCCTCGACCACCACGCCGCCCATGGTGGTGCCGTGACCGCCGATGTACTTGGTGGCGCTGTGCACCACGATGTCAGCGCCGAGCGCCAGTGGGTTGCACAGGTAGGGGCTGGCCACAGTGTTGTCGATGATGAGCGGCACGCCGTGCGCATGCGCCACCTCGGCCACGGCCGCGATGTCGAGCACGTTGACCAGCGGGTTGCCGATGGTCTCGCCGTACACGGCGCGGGTGTGGGGGCGCATGGCGCGGGCAAAGTTCTCGGGGTCGGCCGGGTCCACGAACGTGGTCTCGATGCCGAGGCGGCCAAAGCCCACGCCGAGCTGGCCCACCGTGCCGCCATAGAGCGTGCTGGCCGCCACGATGTGGTCGCCGGTCTTCAGGATGGCCAGCAGCGCCGCCATCTGCGCGGCCATGCCGCTGGCGCAGGCCAGCGCCGCGCGGCCGTTCTCCAGGCTGGCGATGCGCTCCTCGAACACGGCCACCGTAGGGTTGCTGATGCGGCTGTAGACGTTGCCGAAGGTCTGCAGGTTGAACAGGCTGCTCGCGTGTTCGGCGTTGTCGAACACGAAGCTGGTCGTCTGGTGGATCGGCGTGGCGCGTGCGCCGGTCACGGGGTCGGGCTGGGCGCCGGCGTGGATGGCGCGGGTGCCGAAGCCGAAGTCGCGGTCGGCGCCGGAGGGGTGGTCTGATGAGGACATGGTCTTGAATGAAATTGGCCGACAGCGCTTTATGGGCAAGCGCTGACTGCTATGAATTTGCTAGTAAGGCAGTTGCCGCAGGCGCTTGGCGCTGATGACGCGCGTGTTCACGCCCATCCAGCCCAGGCCGCCAAACAGCCGCGCGTGCTCGATCTTCACGCAGCGGTTTTCGACCACCTGCAGCCCGGCGGCCTCTGCCTGCAGGCGGGCGGCCTCGTTGAACACGCCCAGCTGCAGCCACAGGCAGCGCGCACCGATGGCGATCGCCTCCTCGGCCAGCGGGGGGATGTCCTCGCTCTTGCGAAAGCAGTCCACCATGTCGATGCGTTCGCCCCGGGCCGCGAGCGCCCGGGCGGCATCGGCCACGCTGGCGTAGGCCGTCTCCCCCAGAATCTGCCCGCCCTCGCGCGCGACGAGCGGATTCACCGGCACGATGCGGTAGCCATGCGCCTGCATGTACTTGGCCGCGAAATAGCTGGGCCTGTGCCATTGGGGCGACAGTCCCACCACCGCAAGGGTGCGGCAGTGCGTCAGAATATCGCGCAGGGTGCTGATGGTGTCGGGCGTGCGTGTCATACATGGCAGTGTATGGGGACGGACTGCTGCGGCGCCAGAGCACCGTTGTCCATCCACACTGTGGCCCCGCCCCAGATTCCGAGGAGATCCCGTGCAGAACCCCCCACGCGCTCGCCGCGCCACTGGCCTTGTGGCCGCCGCCGTTGTCCTGTCCACCGTTGCCCTGAGCGCCTGCACGCCGCCCCGCGCGCCCGATGTCCCCAAGGTCCAGCGTGTCACGACCTACGCCTGTGACCGTGGCCCCATGCTGGTGGTGCACTGGCCCGCCCAGCCCGATGGCCCGGCGCTGCTGGAGATCAACGGCCGCACCGTGCCGCTGCAGCCTGAGCGTGTGGTCACCGGCTTTGGGTACGGCGACGGTGGCACCTACATCCGTGGCCAGGGCAACACGATGTTCTTCCAGGCGCCCCGTGTGCTGCGCGTGAACTGCGTGGCGCGCTGAGCCGAGCCCGCCACACTCGTAAAAACTGGCGCGCTCCCCACACCAGTGCCACCGTGGAACTGGCTCCGCCAGGCCACCGGTGGCGTCCCCCGCCGGGGAAGGCGCGCAGCGCCTCAGGGGGGCTTCCTACTTGTACTTGATGCTGCAGCCATACGGCGCGGTCGTCGCGGCCGTGATGGGCTTGCCCGCCAGCGCCTCGGCCAGCCCCACCTTCACATAGTTGGTGGCCTTCTCGATGTCGGCCGGGCGGGCCGAGGGGATGCTGTCGATGCCGCCCGCATAGACCAGCACGCCCTGCGGGTTGACGATGTACAGGTGCGGCGTGGTGCGCGCGCCATAGCTTTTGCCCACGGTGCCTTCCTCGTCCATGAGCACGGCGGTGGGCACGGCCTTGCGTTCGGCGAGCCAGGCCGTGAGTTTGGCGGGCTCCAGGTAGTCGCTGCTGGCCTTCTCGGTGGAATTGACCGCCAGCCACACCACGTTCTGGCCGGTGGCGTGCTTCTGCGTGGCGGGCATGTTGCCGCTGTCGTAGTGCTTGCGCACGAAGGGGCAGCCGGGATTGGTCCACTCCAGCACCACATGTTTGCCCCTGAAGTCCGACAGGCGCACCGTCTTGCCGGCGGCGTCCTTGAGCGTGAAGTCCGGGGCGGGCTGGCCCACGGTCGCGGCGGCCTGGGCACCCAGCGCCACCAGCGCGGCGGTGGCAATCAACGTACGGCGAAGCATCTTCATGGCGGACTCTCCTGAAGGGTTGGCTGTCGATGGAAAAGAAACGGGGTGAAAACCTCTACAACTGGGCAATGGTGGAGCGCACCTCGTCCACGCTGAGCACCTCGGTCAGCACCACGGGCGGCTTGCCGGGCCGGTAGAACACATACACGGGCACGCCGCTGCGGCCCAGCGCCGCCAGCGCGGCGGTGATGTCGGGGTCGCGGCGCGTCCAGTCCGCGCGCAGCAGGGCCACGTTCCTGGCCTGCAGGTCGGCGATCACGTCGGCGTCGGCCAGCGTGGTCTTCTTGTTGTATTGGCAGGTCACGCACCATGCGGCGGTGAAGTCCACGAACACGGGGCGGCCCGTGGCCACGATCTGCTCGGCCGCGCCGGGTGCCCAGGGCTGCCAGCCGTTGGCGGAAACCTGCGGGGCGGCCTGCGTGGCGGGCATGGTGGTGATATGCGGCGCAAAGGCCCAGACCAGCATGGCCATCGCCGCGATGGACACACTGGCCATCCACACGCGCGCGCGGCCCGCCAGCGACAGCGCCCACACCACCAGCGACAGCCCCACCAGCAGGATCAGCAGCGCACCGGCGCCGTCGATGCCGCTTTGCTGGCCCAGCACCCACACCAGCCAGACCACGGTGGCCAGCATGGGGAAGGCCATGAGCTTGCGGAAGGTGTCCATCCACGCGCCGGGGCGCGGCAGCGCGCGGGCCACGGCGGGGATAAAACTGGCGGCCAGAAACGGCAGCGCCAGGCCCAGGCCCAGCGCCGCGAACACGGCCAGCGCCTGTGGCGCGGGCAGCGTGGCAGTGAGGCCCAGCGATGCGCCCATGAATGGTGCGGTGCAGGGTGATGCCACGGCAACAGCCAGTACGCCGGTGAGGAAACTGTCGGCCACCGGGTGGCGCGCCTGCAGGCTGGCCACCGAGGAGGGCAGGAAGTGCCCGAACTCGAACACGCCTGCCAGGTTGAGCGCGATCAGCGTGAACAGCGCCGCCAGCGAGGCCACCACGGCCGGCGACTGCAGCTGAAAGCCCCACCCAACGGCCTCGCCCGCCGCGCGCAGGCCCAGCATGAGCGCGCCCAGCGCGATGAACGACAGCACCACGCCGGCGGTGTAGGCCATGCCACTCAGCCGGTGCGCCCTGCGGTCCTGCGCATGCCGGGTGAAGCCCACCACCTTGATCGCCAGCACCGGGAACACACAGGGCATGAGGTTGAGGATGAGGCCGCCGAGCAATGCGCCCAGCAGCGCGGCGGCAAGGGTGAGGGACGAAGCGCCCGAGCCCGCAGCCGATGTTGCCGCTCCCCCCGCTTGCGCTGCATTGGCCTTGAGCGCGGCCTCCAAGGCAGGCGACACGCTGGCCACCGAGGCAGCAGGAGGCCAGGTGCCCAGCACCTTCAGCTCGGCCCGGTAGCCGGTGCGGGTGTCGGGGCCGGTGGCGTGCGCGGCCACCTGCTCGGCCAGCACCACGGGCATCAGCGTGGGGCTGTTGCTGCGCTGGGCAGACAGGGGAATCTGCGCGGTCCAGACGGTGCCGTTCCAGGCCTGCTTCCAACTGGCGGCGTTGTCGATGACCTCGGCGGTTTCGGGGAACAGGTCCAGCGTCTTGCCCCGCAGCGCCACGGGCAGGCCCTGCACGCTGACCTGCAGCGCATTGCCGTCGGAAATCTGCGCCTGGCTGTCCGGCACGATGCCGCCGGTGCCCGCCAGCACGGGCCGGGGCTGCGCCTGGGCGGCCGCCTCGAACGCGGCGCCGTTCAGGGCCGTGGTGCTGCGCAGGGGCAGCTGCAGCGTGAATTCGCCCTCTTCGGGGATGCACTCCTTGCGGCAGACCAGCCAGGAGGCGCGCAGCTTGATCGTGGCGTCCCTGGCGAGCGGCCCGGCGGCAAAGCTGCCGGCCACCGTGACGGGCACGGGCAGCAGCACCGTGCCTTCATAGCCGTAGTTGGCCAGGGTGCCGATGGGGATCTTGCGGGGCAGGGGCCAGGCGATCTCGCCCGCGTCCAGGCCGGCGGGCAGCGTCCAGGCCAGGTCGGTGGGCAGGCCGGAGTCGCCGGGGTTCTTCCAGTAGGTATGCCACTCGGGCTGGTGGGTGATCGAGAGGCCCAGCCACAGCGGCTGGCCGGGCGCCACGCCCTGGGGGGCATGGGCCATCAGCTCGGCCCGCACATACGGCGTGGTGACCACGCTCGTGCCCTGGCCGCTGGTTTTGGAGCTGAATTGGGCGCTGGCGCTTGTCCATAAAGCGCTGGCAGCTATGAAAAGCAGAGTGACCGCAAGGCGGTGGAGCAGGCGTTGGGGCATGGTTGCAGTGTGGGAGCAGGCGCGGCGCCGTTGGTTCCGGCGCCCGGCCGTCCATTCAGTGAATCCGCCATTGTGCGCGGGACCGCCCTCCCTCTGGAACGGGGCGCGCCCCGCGGGCCCCCTGGGGAAACGGGCGCAGCAGCTCCGGCAGGAGGCGCCGGGGACCGCCCCGAAGAGCCGCCGCGTCTCGTGGCGGCACGGGGGCTACTGGGTGTTCAGGCTCAGTTCCGCACGCGGTGTCCACTTGTCGGGCTGGCTGCCCGACTTGGGCGCGGCCACGAACAGCCGTTCGGCGGGCAGCTTCTGCGCCACCAGATAGGCCCGGATCGCCTGGCCGCGTTCCTGCGCGAGTTCGGCGGCCATCGCGTCGGTGGCGCTCTGGCTGGTGATCAGCAGGGTTTCCATCTCGGGCACCGTGAGGTCCTTGGCCAGGCCCACCAGGTTGCGCGGCTTGGGGATGTCGGCGCGGCGGTACACCTCCTTGAGCAGGGCGGGGTACTCGGCCGCCGACACGGGCGCTGCCGTGTCGCCCCCGCCCGCACGGCGCTTTTCGGCGGCCACCAGCTGCTGCAGGCGTTCGCGCTGCAGGCCTTCGCGCTCGTCCTTGAGGCTCGCCATGCCGGTCACGGTGATCTTGAGGGCCGGCCGGTCGGTCAGCGCCTTCACCACCTTGTCCAGATTCTGTTTCGCCTCGGCCGTGAGCGCGGCGCTGCCCGGCGCGAAGGCCACGTGGCTCAGCTCGTTGCCGCCGCCAAAGGCGCTGGCCAGCAGGCTGAAGGGGGCGGTGAGGGCCTTGCCGATGAGGTTGACGATGATCCGGCCGATCACCGGGCCCAGGCGGAACTGCGGGTCGTTCAGCGAGCCGCTGATGGGCAGGTCCAGGTCGATCACGCCGTCGCGGTCGGCCAGCAGCGCCACCGCCAGCTTCACCGGCAGGCTGTTGGGCGCACCCTCCACCGGCTCGCCAAAGGTCAGCTGGTTGAGCACCAGCCGGTTGCTGGCCGTGAGCTGGCCGCTCGGCAGCACCTTGTAGTTCACATCCATGCTGAGCTTGCCGCGCTCGATGCCGTGTCCGGCGTACTTCACCGCATACGGCGTGAGCGGCGGCAGCTCCAGGTCGCGCACCTTGCCCACGATGTCGAGCGCCAGGGGCTTGGCCAGCGGGTTGAGCTTGCCGGTGACTTCCAGCGACGCCGAGCCCTCGGCACGGCCGCGCAGCTCCAGGTCGGCCAGCATGGGTTCGCCGCCCGGGGCCTCGGAAGAGAACGCGCTGAGCCGGCCGGTCAGCTCCGAGAGGTCGGCCGAGTAGTTGGGCCGGATGAAGAAGTCCGAGAACGCCACCCGGCCATTGACCAGGCTCACCGGCCCGAACTGCACCACCGGGGCCAGCGGGTCGGCCTGGGCCACCGCGGCGCTGGCGGGGGCCGCGGCGGAGGCTGAGGCCGCGGGGCCGCTCGCTGCGGCGCTGGCGGCGTTCGCGGCCTGCGCCTCGGCGGGGGTCTTGGCGATGTCGCTCAGGTTGATGCGGCCGGCCTCGTTCACGGTGATGCGCGCGAAGAAGTCCACCAGGCTGGTCTCCTTGACCTCCACGCGCGGCGCCGTGCCCGGCGCCGTGGCCACGGACAGGCCGCGCAGGCTCAGGCTTTTCCAGGCCAGCAGTTCCTCGCCCACCTGCGCCTCGGTCTTGGGCGTGGAGGCGGCCGTGCTGTTGGCCTTGAGTTCGTCGACGGCGGCGTCGCCCGCCAGGCGCAGGCTGGTGCCCTTGTCGTTCTGCGCCAGCGCGACCTGGCCCCGGAAACCCACGTCCGCGCGCAGCAGCTCCACCGACAGCTGGCTGGCCAGGTAGCCGTCCAGCGCATGCAGCGGCAGCCGCGCGATGTCGAGCTTGCCCTGCGCGGCCAGGGGCTGCAGGGCCAGGGTGCCCTGGTAGTCGATCCGGCCTGCCTCGGGCTTGCCCGCGCCCCTGGCGCCACCCTTGCCGGGCGCGGCCACGCGCGCCGAGAGCTGGAAGGCCTCGGGCCTGGCGCCGTCGCTGGCAAGGTTCCTGGCGCTCAGGTTCAGGGCGGAAACTTCCAGGGCCACGGGCCGTGCCTGGGCGTTGTCGGCGAAGGAGACCACGCCCCCCTGCACGGCGAAATCGGCCACGCGCAGCTTCCAGGGGGCGGCCGCGGCGGTGCCCGGGGGCGGGCTGGCGGGGGCGGGCGACGGGCTGGCGCCCTTGGCCCAGCGCTCGAACATCCAGCGCCCGTCCGCGCCCCGGTCCACCGTGGCCTGCGGCTGGCTGAGGGTCAGCTTCTCCAGCGTGACCGTGCGGGCATCCAGCGGCACCTGGGCGCCCTGCACCTCCAGCCTGCCCAGGCTGGCCAGCGTGGTCTTGCCCTGCTTCACCGACAGTTGCTCCAGGGCCAGGGGGCCGGCCGTCAGGGTGACGCCGGTGGCGCCGGCCTGCGCGGCCTTGGGGCTGGGCGCCTCCCACAGCACGGCCACGTCGCCCGTCAGCTGTCCGGACACCTGCGGCTCCAGCGCCTGCGCCAGATAGGGGGCCGCCAGCTGCAGGGCCAGCGCGTTGACCGAGACAGTGGTCTGCGCCCGCCGGTCGGTGGCTTCGCCCACGAAGGCCAGGGCGCTGCCTTGCACGTTGAGGCCCCCCTTGAAGGTGAAGGGCTTCGACGATTCAGTGAAGGGCAGGGCGATGCCGGCGGCGTCCAGCGTGAAGTCGGTGGCCTGCAGCGCGGCGGCAGGGCGCGTGCCCTGGTCGGCCCAGCGCACGGTGCCGCCCCGCACCGCGGCGCTGGCGACGGACACCTCCCACGGCGCGGGCGCGCGGGGGGCTGCGGCCCTGGCGCGCGCGGGGCCCGGTGCAGCGCCGCTGGCGGGTGTTGGGGGCGCTGCCTCGGAGCTGGCGGGCCCGCGCGCGGCGCTGGCCGGCGCGGCCTGTGCGACCTGCGCGGGGGCCGACGGCGCCTGGGCCAGCTGGGCCCAGTTGATGTCGCCCGACGCGTTGCGCGTGGCGGTCACCACGGGCGCGGTCAGCTCCACGTGGCTCAGGCGCACGATCTGTTCCAGCGGCCGCACATCGGCCATGTCGATCTTCAGCCCGTCGTAGGCCAGCAGGTCCTGGCCGCCCCGGTCGGTCATGCGCACATCGCGTGCCTGGACGGTCCCGCTGAGCTTCACGGCCATGCGGGGCGCCTGCTCGAACGCCACTTTCACATCCACATCCAGCGTGGCGCCCTGCACCTTGACCGGCAGGCTCGCGGGTAGGTACCCCAGATAGGGCGCGAGATTCAGTCCCTGCCAGCGGATGTTCGCGTCGGCATGGGTGGTCTGGGCGAAGGGGGTGCCCTGGGCGGAGGAGTCGAAGCGGCTGCCGCCCAGCACGAACGCCAGGTGGGGCTCGACCTTCACGTCGCGCTGGCTGGAAAGGGTGCTCACGAACGGCACCTGCAGCGCCAGCTCGCGCACCTCGTGGGTCTTGCCCACGCTGCTGTCGGTGAAGTCGATGCTGCCGCCGGTCAGCGCCAGGTTGTAGAGCGCCAGGCGCGCCGGCCCCGTGTCGGGCTCGTTCGTGGGCGCGGTGACCTTGGCGATGATGTCGTCCACGTCGTAATGGCCATCGCCGCGGTGCGTGAGGCGCAGCACGGGGTTTTCCACGGTGAAGGCATCCACCACGGGCGCCAGGCGCAGCAGCGACTGCAGTTCGCCGTCGGCGTAGATGCGGCCGATGGTGAGCTGGGGTGGCGCGCCCTCGTCGGCGCCGGCCACCGCCACGTCGCGCAGGGCCAGCTCCAGCGTCCAGGGCTTGAAATCGATCGCGCCCACCGTCACGGCACGGCCCAGCTGCGCGGTGGCCGCGCGCTCCAGCGGGCCCTTGAGCAGCGGCGGCACGGCCAGCCAGGTCAACAGCCACAGCCCGGCCAGGGCCAGGGCGGCGCGCACGATGGGGCGGAACCAGCGGTGCTGGCGGACGGAGGCAGGGGTGATGGAGCGCAGGGAAAACGGCATGGCGGCAGGCAGAAGTGAGCGCCGCCGTCCCAGGAGGCCTGGTGCAAGACCGCGTGCGCGGGCCGCTATTGTCCCTGTTGTACGTCAGGCCGCGTAAACCAATGCAACGGGGGTACCGCCCTGGCTCAAGATTGTTGACATTTGAGGGGGTGGCCAGGGCGTGGGCTCACTGGGCAAAGCCCGGTGCCACCCTGCGGGTGGTGGCCAAGTGCCACGTCTTTTGGTGCGCACTCATTTGCGCTGCGCACCCATGAGTGCTCCCCAAGGAAAAGCGCTCTTCGCTGCGCTCACTGGGCAAAGCCCAGCACCACCCTGCGGGTGGTGGCGCTTTTCTTTTCAATCTTCGTCACCACGATGGCGCCGATCTCGGACGTGTTGGCCACATGGGTGCCGCCACAGGGCTGCAGGTCGATCAGCGGTGCACCGCTGTCACCCCCGATGCGGATGGTGCGGATGCGCCCCGTGCCGCGCGGGGGCTGCACGCTCATGCTTTTGACCAGGGCGGGGTTGGCGTCCAGTTCTTCGTCGCTGATCGAGGCCACCGTGAGCGGGTGCGCGGCGGCCACCAGGGCGGCGATGGCGGCGGTGAGGGCTTCCTTGTCGAGCGGGTCAGTCATCGCAAAGTCCAGCCGCGCGTAGTCGGGGGTGATGGAGCAGCCGTTGACCAGTTGCGGCACCACATGGCACAGCAGGTGCGAGGTGGTGTGCAGGCGCATCATGCGGTGGCGGCGTTCCCAGTCGATGCGGGCGGTCACGGCGGTGCCTGCCGCGAGCTGGGCCACGCGGTCTTCCTGCCCCGGGGCGGGGACATGCACGATGTCGCTGGTGGCATGGCCTTCGGCGTCCTTGCCCTTGCGGGTGTCGGCGATGGCGATGCCGCTGCCGTCGGCGAGCAAGAGCACGCCGCTGTCGCCGGCCTGGCCCCCGCCCAGCGGATAGAACACCGTGCGGTCCAGCACGATGGCGTCGGTGTCGGTGATGGCGGTGACGTGCGCATCGCATTCGCGCAGGTACGCGTCTTGTCGGAAGATGTCTTGGGTCATCCGGTGATGGTAGCGGCATGGGCGGCGCCCCGTGGCTGCAGGGATACCACGGGCGCGGGCCGCCGGCTGCCATGGGCTGGGCAAGGCGGCGCCGAAGTGACGCGGCCCCGGACAGGCCCTAACATCGCGGCATGACCGCTGCCGCCGCGACCTCCTCCGCCCGCCCCGCCTTGCCCTCCCGCTTCTGGGCCGATCTGTCCACCCGCGACTTTGCCGCGCTGCAGGGCACGGGCCAGGCCGGCCAGGTGGTGGCCGTGCTGCCCGTGGCCGCCGTCGAGCAGCATGGCCCGCACCTGCCGCTGTCGGTGGATGCCACCCTGCTGCAGGGCGTGATCGACGCGGCGCTGCCGCAGCTGCCCGCCGACCTGCCCGTGCTCTTCCTGCCGCCGCAGAACGTGGGCCTGAGCCCGGAGCACATCCGCTTTCCGGGCACGCTCACGCTGTCTCCAGCCACGGTGATCGCGCTGTGGACCGAGATCGGCGAATGTGTGGCCCGTGCGGGCATCAAGAAGCTGCTGCTGTTCAACGGCCACGGCGGCCAGGTGAGCGTGATGGACATCGTGGCGCGCGAACTGCGCAAGCGCTGCGACCTCATCGTCTACAGCGCCAGCTGGTTCAGCCTGCCGCTGCCCGATGCGGTGGCGGGCCAGTTCAGCGGCGAGGAGCACCGCTTTGGCATCCACGCGGGCGAGATCGAGACCTCGATGATGCTGCACCTGGCGCCTGGCGCGGTGCACATGGAGCACGCGCGGGATTTCCGCTCCACGTCGCAGGACCGGGCGGAGCGTTACGCCATTCTGGGCAACGGCAAGAGCGCCAAGCTGGGCTGGCAGATGCAGGACTACCACCCCGCGGGTGCCGTGGGCAATGCCGCTGGCGCCACGGCGGGCAAGGGGCGCGCGGTGGTGGAGGCCGCGGCGGGCCAACTGGTGGCGTTGCTGCAGGAGCTTGCGGACCTGGCGCCGCAGACGGTGCGCCCCGATACGGAATGGGAATAGGCCCGGATGTGCTGGCCGAGCCCGTCGTGGCCCGGCGGCGCCATGCCTCGCCGGGCTTTGCCACGGCTGCGCCCGTGAGCTCGAACCCCGTGCCCTGAACCCGGTTCCGGGCGCGCTGGATGGTCAGGCAGGGGAACAGGCGGGCCCGCTGGCGGCTATGCGTGCGTGATCCAGTCCAGGTGCGGCCCCTCGTTCAGGTGCGGCAGGGTGTTGAAGGTCTGCATCATCAGCCGCTTGGGCGCGATGGAGAACTCCGTCACCGCGCTGTTGCGCAGGCGCATGTTCAGGGCGATCGTCACCTCGGGCGCCGTGCCCAGCACCTCGCCCACGGCGGTCGAGATGGGGCCGCCGCTGCTCACCAGCAGCACGTTGTGGCCCACGTGGTGATGGCGCACATGGTCCAGTGCCGCGCGCACGCCGGCGGAGAATTCGTTCCAGCTGGGCATGCCCTGCGGGCTGATGACGCCGGCCATCCACTGCGCGAGCGCGTCGCACAGGATGCGAAAGTGCGCGCGGTAGCGCTCTGGCGTGTCGGCCGGGCCCAGGGGCTGGGGGTGGATGGCGGCGATCAGCGCATGGCTGTCGTACTCGTTGAGCCCCGGCAGCCGCAGTACCTCGGGCGCGGTCCGCAGGCCCTCGGCGATGCCTTCCAGCGTTTGTGTGTGGCGGCGCAGCGTGCCGGTGATCACGGCGTCGAACGCCAGGCCGCGCGCGCGCCAGTATTCGCCCAGGCGCACGGCCTGCTCACGGCCCCGCGCGCTCAGCTGGTCGTAGTCATCCGCGCCAAACGAGGCCTGGCCGTGGCGCACGAGGTAGAGGGTTCCCATGCGGCGGATTGTGATGAACGCAGCGCCTTGCGCTTGTCGCTAGTGCGACGGGTGCTATCAATTCGGGAGTCGCGGATGCTGCGGTGCAGCAGCCTATCGATGAATCCGTGTATCCGTCAACGACCTTAAGCCGCCCCTCCTAGCGCAGCATCACCCAGACCCACAGGCCACACAGAGCCACCGTTCCGATCACGATGGTGCGCCCTTGCCAGCCGCCGTGTTTCCAATAGTGGCCCAGACGCCCTTGGCTCCAGGCACTGCCGCTCATGTGCATCTGGGGAAGACGGTCGATGATGTTGTGGCGTAGGGCCTCTTCGTCGAACAGGGCCTCGCCATTGAGCCGCAACGGCACGGCACCCAGGCCGATCAGCAACTGCTGGCGTGTGCAGGTGACCTGGTCGGCTGGGGCCTGGTAGCGCTTCTTGCCCACCCGGGCTTGCACCTGCTCGCCATCAGTGCCAATGCGGATGGCCTCCAGCGCCCTCAGGTGGCGCCGCATCTGAAGGGACAGTGCTACAGGGATCAGAGCCAGCGCAACCAGCGCATAGGGCATCCAGGGTGCGCAGGCTTTGCCTGGGGCGCAGTCGCGCTGGTAGAACTGAGGCCAAGCCCAGTAGACCACCGCGCCTATGGCCACCAGCACGATGGCATCCGTGGCCAGCATCACGCGGCGTCGTGTGCGGGTGCTGCCGGGTAACGCCTTGACCATGGTCACGCGGCCGCGCTCGATGGGCTGCGTGCGGGTCTGCGCGATCACCATGGGGTCGGTGGGGCCAGGGCCGCCAGCGTCCAGCGTCGCCTTGGCGGGATCGGGCCGCCATGCCGTGCCGCGCAATTGCCGCAGTTCGCCCGCCTTCCAGGCGAGGAACACCGCAATCAGCATCAGGACTGCGGTGGCAGACATCAGCAAGGCGGGCAGCCGGCGCGTCCACTGTGCCTGGCTGCGCGCGGTGTCCAGCTCCGCCTGGAACGCAGCGTCTCCAAACGGACTCAGCACGCGGCCATACAGGTCCAGTTTGCGCACCAGGAACTGGGTCATGTCGGGCAGCAGCATGTGCTGATCGAACAAGGCGATCGCATTCGGGTCCTGCTTTGGCGCGAGCGGAATCACCCGATCCGGTTGCAGCCGCTCGTTCATGATGAGCAGGTCGGCCTGCTGCATGTCGGGCCGGGCCACCAGCACCCACAGCTGTCCGCGCGGGTCCTGCGCCATGGCAAACGGAAACGAACGCCCGGGCCGGAGGTCCGGGTGATCGATGGAGTGTTCCTGCCGCACCGCTGCGTCTCCCTGGCCGGTGCGCAATTGCACGATCTGGTGGCGATTGGTGTTGGCCACCCACATCCTGTCGCCGGCCTGTAGCGTCTGGTTGGGAAAGCGCATGCCTTCTGACTCGGTGCGTGCCAGGGCATAGTGGCCAGTGACGGCGTCGCGCCGGTACACCAGTACCCGGTGGCGGGAGGCGTCGGAGACCGTGATTTCCGATTCATCATCGCTGACCCGCACCCACCGGTTGCTCCGGCGGGAATCCAGGTCTGCCAGTTCCACCGGCAGACACTGGCGCTGCTTCAGATCACAACGGTGCACGCGGCTTTCGTCGTGCACCCAGAGCACGTTCGCCTGCGTGAACTGCAGGCTGCTCGGACTGCTGGAAAGCTTCAGGTCACTCAGCGGAAAGTGCTGAAGTCTTTGGCCCTGCGCGTTGAATTGGTGGAGGTCTCCGTGGCTTTGAAGCCACAGCGTCTGGCCCTGCACGGCAGGCAGGCGCGGGCCGAAAGGCCCGGGTGCCGCAAACCCGTGGTACACGAACGCGAGAACCAGCAGGCACTGCAGCGCAATGACCGCGCGCAAACCCCAGCGATAGCCGGACGGCGATGAGCTTGCCATGGACACCCCTCATTGGTCTTGTAGTGTCACTGCCGTTCTGGCGGCAGCAGTGCGAGGGGCATTCTCCAACAAACATTCAAGGATGTGTGAGCGTTTCTGCAAACATCGTTGCGTCCACATTGCCACCCGTGAGCGCCAAACCCACCTGCAAGCCGCGCAACTGGCCGCGCTCCTGCAGCGCCGCCGCCAGCGCGGCCGCGCCCGCGCCCTCGGCCACGTTGTGCGTGTCGGTGAAAAGGGCACGCATGGCGGCGGCCACCTCGTCGTCGCTCACCTGCACGATGTGGTCGATGTGCGGGGCGATGATGGCCAGCGCCTCCCGGTCGGCCACGCGGCAGGCCATGCCGTCGGCCAGGCGCGTGGTGACCGGTGCCTCGACCACGCGGCCTGCGGCCAGCGAGTCGGCGTAGGTGGTGGCATGGCTGCTGACCACGCCCACCACGCGCACGCCGTGGCCTAGCGCCAGCTTGGCCGCGATGGCCGAGCACGCGCCCGAACCCTGGCCGATGGGCACGTACACCACGTCGAGCTGGGGCACGGCGCGCAGGAACTCCCACCAGTAGGTGCTCACGCCGCGCAGCAGGTCGGGGTGGAAGCTGGGCACCATGTGGGCGCCGCGCTCGGCCGCGAGGCCCGTGGCGAACTCGCGCGCCTCCTGGAAGTCGCTGCCGTGCTCGATGAGCGTGACGCCCAGCGCGCGCATGGCGGCGTTCTTCTCGACCGAGTTGCCCTCCGGCACGACGATGGTGCAGGCCACGCCGTGGCTGCGCGCGGCCCAGCCCATGCTCTGCCCGTGGTTGCCGCGCGTGGCGCTGATCACCTCCCGGGGCATGGCGCCGCGCCGGGCGAGCTGGTCGAAGTAGGTCAGGCCGCCGCGGATCTTGAAGGCGCCCACGGGCGTGTGGTTCTCGTGCTTGAGCCAGCAGTCGGTGCCCAGGCGTTCGCTCAGCAGGCCCCAGCGGTACTGGGGCGTGGGCGGAAAGTCGCGGTACACCACCTGCGCGGCGGCCTCGATGTCGGCCAGGGTGGGCAGGAGGGGGGCGGTGTCGAGGCGGGCGTTCATGCGGCGGCTTTCTTTTCGGTGAGCAGTCTGAGGGCGAGCAGGCCGAGCACCGTGCCCATGAAGTAGCGCTGGGCCCGCATCCATGCGGCGTTGCGGTTGAGGAACAGCGCCACGCGGGCGGCGCACAGGATCAGCAGTGCGTTGACGGCCGCGCTGGTGGTGATCTGCACCGCGCCCAGCGTCAGGCTCTGCAGCAGCAGGTGGCCGCGCTCGGGGTGCAGGAACTGCGGGAAGAACGACAGGTAGAACATGGCGACCTTGGGGTTCAGGAGGTTGGTCATGAAGCCCATGAGGAACAGCGTGCGCGGGCCGTCGTGCGGCAGGTTGCGGGCCTTGAAGGGCGCGGCGCCGCCGGGCTTGACGGCCTGCCAGGCCATCCACAGCAGGTAGGCGGCCCCGGCGTAGCGGATGGCATCGAACGCCACGGGCACGGCGGCCAGCAGCGCGGTGAGGCCCAGTGCCGCCGCCAGCAGGTGCACCAGAAAGCCCAGCACCACGCCCGCCAGCGAGATCAGCCCCGCGCGCGGTCCCTGGGTGAGGCTGCGCGAGACGCAATAGACCATGTTGGGGCCGGGCGTGAGCACCAGCACGAGGGCGGCGAGCGCGAAGAGCAGCAGTTCCTGTGCGGAAAAGAGCATGGTGGTTACTCCGGAATGAAGGATGAAAGGGTGACCGGGCCGCGCGGCGTGGAGAGCTGGGCGGTGAGGCGGGGCACATCCCCCGCGCCCACGGCCAGGTGGGTCGCCACGCCGACGGCTGCGCAGGCGGCCTGCAGCGTGGCCGATTGCGGGTGCTGCAGCGCCAGGGACTGCAGTTGCACGCCAGATGCCGGCAGGCTGTCGCAAGGGTGCGCATCGCTCCACTGGATGAGCGTGGGCAGGCAGCCGTCCATCAGGCGCAGCCCGTCGCCGCGCACGGTGATCCGCCACTGCAGCAGCCCTTGCGGCGTGGGACGGCTGGCGGTGACGATGGCGCCGCGCTCCATGCCGAGCGCCGACAGCGCGGCGCATCCTTCGGCCACGTCGGGCACGGAAGCCACCCAGTGGATGAGCCGTGGGCCGTGTTGCGCCACCTGGTGCTGCAAGGCGGCATCATCCATGTCAAACCAGCGTCTGGCGCTTTCTGGTATTGCGCGAGCAGCTCCTGGGTTGATAGCAATGATCTCCAGGTAGGTGCGTGGATGCTCGGTGCTCCCCACATTCAGGATGCGGTTGTGCGTGCCCATCAGCGGGTGTTCGCCGCCTGCCGTGGGTGTGATGCCCAGCGTGCGTTCGCACCACGACACGCCCGAGGCCAGGTCGGCCGCGAGCACGACCAGGTGGTCCACGCAGGGCGGCCTGGGCGCGGCGGCCGTCACAGCAGCACCTCACCCGACACGCAGGTGACGGAGCTGCCGCCCACCCAGATGGTGTCGCCGTCCTGCTCCACGAACACGCGGCCCGCGCGGGCCAGGCAGGTGCCCTGGCTGGCCACGTACCGGGTGGGGGCCAGGCCGGCGCCGATGAGCCACTGGGCCAGCGCGGCGTTGAGGCTGCCGGTCACCGGGTCTTCGGCCAGGCCGTTGTTGCCGGGGAAGAAGGCGCGCACCTCGAAGGCAATGCCCTCGGCGTCGGTGCTGCCGATGACGCCCACTTTTCCACGCGGGCCCACCACGCCCACGTCCAGATGGCCGAGGATGCTGGCGTCCGGCCTGAGCGCCAGCACCTGCTCGGCCGAGCGCAGCATCACGCCGCGCCAGTTGGGACCGTTGTCGCACCAGGCGTGGTGCAGGATGTCGCCGCGCGCCACGCCCAGGCCGCGCGCGATCAGGGCGACATCGGCTTCGGGCAGCGGGCCGCTCTTGATGAGCGCGGGCGCCGCGAACGCGAGGCGCTCGCCGTCCTGGCGCAGCGTGACCGGGCCCACGCCGCACTCCTGCACCACGGTGCCGGCCACCCGGGGCTGGCCCCCGGCCTGCAGCCAGGCGTGGCAGCTGCCCAGCGTGGGGTGGCCGGCAAAGGGCAGTTCGCGCCCGGGGCAGAAGATGCGCACGCGGTAGTCGGCACCGCCGGCGCGGCCTTCGGGCGTGGGGGGCAGCAGGAAGGTGGCTTCGGACAGGTTGGTCCAGTTGGTGAACTCCTGCATGGCCTCGGTGCTGAGGCCGGTGCCATCGAGCACCACCGCCAGCGGGTTGCCGCGGTAGGGCTGGTCGGTGAAGACGTCGACTTGCTTGAAGGGGCGCTGTTGCATGGTGGTCGTGGTCCTTGGAACAAAAAAGTGGTGAAACGGGCGGCGGATCGATCGGGGGAGGGCACGCCGGGGGCTGACCGGGGACGTGGCTCGGTGTTTTTCAGCTGTGTTCGGTGGGCGCCGGGGGGAGCCCACGGGGTCGGGGTTCAGCCGCTGGGGCGTGGGGTCTTGGGCGAGGTCATAGCAGCACCGTGCCTTCAATGCAGGTGACGGCGCGCCCGCCCACCCAGAGCTGGTGGTCGTCGTCCTGGCGGATGTGCACGCGGCCCGCACGGCCCAGGCACTCGCCCTGGGCCACCAGGTAGCTGCGCGGGGCCAGGCCGTCGGCGATCAGCCATTCGGCGAGGCTGGCATTGAGGGTGCCGGTGACCGGGTCTTCCGGGTTGCCCATGGGCGCGGCAAACGCGCGCACCACCACGCCGGGCCGGCTGGTGTCGCTGGCGGCGGGGCCCACATGGATCACGCCCACGTCCTGGCCCAGGTCCTTCAGGCGCGCATGGTCGGGCTTGAGGCCCAGCACGGTGTCCGCGCTGTCGAGCAGCAGGCCCAGCCACACGGGGCCGTTGTCCAGCAGCTGCGCGCCCTGGATCTGCTGGGGGCGCACGCCGAGCGCGCTGGCGATCAGCGGCACCAGCGCGGGGCTGGGCGCGCTGCGCTGGAGGGGCGGTGCGGCAAAGGCCAGGGTGTCCTTTGCCTGCGCGATGCGCACCAGGCCCAGCGCGCACTCCTGGATCGCCAGGCCGCTCTGGCGCGGCGTGTTGCCCGCCTGCAGCCAGGCGTGGCAGGTGCCCAGCGTGGGGTGTCCGGCAAAGGGCAGCTCGCCATTGGGGCTGAAGATGCGCAGGCGGTAGTCGGCGCCCGCAGCGCGCCCGGCCTCGGTGGGGGGCAGCAGGAAGGTGGTTTCCGACAGGTTGGTCCAGGCCGCGAAGCGGCGCATGTCGCTGTCGTCCAGGCCGTCGGCATCCAGCACCACCGCGACCGGGTTGCCGTAGCCGGGCCGGTCGCTGAAGACGTCGATCTGCTTGAAGGGGCGCTGGTGCATGGTGAGGTTCAGGAGAGAGGCTGGTCCAACACGCCCCGAGCGCCGGGGCGGGTGCTGACCGTGTTGTACCACCGCTCCAGGTGCGGCCGCGCGATGCGGTCCTGCGGCAGGCCCCACCAGCGGTGGATCTCGCAGCCCACGGGAATGTCGGCCATGGTGAACCGGTCTCCCGCCATGAAGGGCTGGCGTGCCAGGTGCGCATCCAGCATCGCCAGCAGGGGCTCGGTGGCCGCCACCGACGCGGCAATCAGCGCCTCGTTGCGCTGGGCTGGGGGCGTGCGTATCCACTGGATGAAGGCATCGCGCCCGGCCGGGTTCAGCGTGGTCTGCTGCCAGTCCATCCACTGCTCGGCCACGAAGCGCTCGCGCAACGCATCGGGGTACAGCTCGCCCATGGAATGCCGGGCACACAGGTAGCGCACGATGGGGTTGGACTCCCACAGCACGGCGCCCGTGTCGTCATCCTCGATCAGCGGGACGAGGCCGTTGGGGTTGAGCCCGAGGTAGCGGGCCTTGCGCACGATGCCGAACTGCCCCCCCGCATCGGTGCGCTGCAGCGTGATGCCCAGCTCCTGCGCCGCCCACACCACCTTGCGCACGTTGATGGACGAGAGCCGTCCCCAGAGCCTCAGCATGTTGAATCAACTTTCATGGTGCGGTGCGCGGCCCGTGACGCAGCAGGAAGCGGGCGCGGCCCAGGCGAGGTGGCCGCGCTGCGCCACAGGGGTTGTTCATTTGCTATCGCGGATCGCGGCGGCCAGCGCGGCGATGCCCGTGGCGATCTGCTCCACCGTGGACGTGACGAACGACAGGCGCAGCGTGCGCGGGTCGGCGTTGTCGGCATAGAAGGCCGCGCCGGGCACGAAGGCCACATTGCGCTCCACCGCCTTGGGCAGCAGCTCGATGGCGCTCATGCCCTCGGGCAGGCGCACCCACAGGAACATGCCGCCGTCGGGGCGGTTCCATTGCACGGACAGGCCCTGCATCTCCTTGTCGAGCGCGGCCAGCATGGCCTCGCACTGCTGCTTGTACAGCGCGCGGATGGTGGGCACGTGGCGGTCCAGGAAGTTGCCCTTCATCACCTCGGCCACCAGGCGCTGGTTGTAGCCGGGCGTGTGCAGGTCGGCCGCCTGCTTGGCCTGCAGCAGCTTGGGGTACACGGCCTTGGGCGCCACGACGAAACCCAGGCGCAGGCCGGGGGCCAGCACCTTGGAGAACGAGCCCATGTAGATGCAGCCCTCGGGGTTGCGCGCCGTGAGCGGTGCGGGCGGCGGCGTGTCGAACCACAGGTCGCCGTAGGGGTTGTCCTCCACCAGCGGCAGGTTCAGTTCGGCGGCGGCCTGCACCAGGGCGGCGCGGCGGGCTTCGCTCATGGTGCGGCCCGTGGGGTTCTGGAAGTTGGGCAGCACGTACAGGAAGCGCGCCTTGCCGGCGCCCGTGCCCACCTTGGCCTTCAGGTCGTCAATCAGAACGCCTTCATCGTCGCTGGCCACGGACACCACGGCGGGCTCCATGGGCGTGAAGGCCTGCAGCGCGCCCAGGTAGGTGGGTGTTTCCACCAGCACGCGGCTGTCCGTGTCGATCAGCACCTTGGCGATCAGGTCCAGCGCCTGCTGCGAGCCGGTGGTGATCAGCACCTGGTCGGCGTCCACGTCCCAGGGCAGGAAGTCGGCGATGGCCTGGCGCAGCGGGGCGAAGCCTTCGCTGGCGGCGTACTGCAGCGCGGCCGGGCCGTCGTTGGCCAGCACGGCGGCGGAGGCTTCGGCAAAGGCCGAGACCGGGAAGGTCCTGGGCGAGGGCAGTCCGCCGGCCAGGCTGATGATGCCGGGCTTTTCGGTGACCTTGAGGATTTCGCGGATGACCGAAGGGTTCATGCGCTCGGCGCGGCGCGCCAGGGTCCAGGTGCTGGTCTGTGGAAGGTCGTTCAGTTTCACTCTCGTCTCCTGCGGGCAGTCCCCAAGGACCGCCCCTGTTGCAAAGTCGTCAAAAAATCGGATGCGGCGCGCCGGGCCGGGCACTGCGTCAGTCCACGACGAACAGGGTGGCGCCCTGTGGCGACGTGGATCGATGGGGTTCCGCATTGTCGGCCACCTGGTAGCTCATGCCCGGCGCCAGGGTGAACTGGCGGCCGTCGGCCAGCTCGGTGTGCAATTCTCCGCTCAGGCACAGCAGCACGTGGCCTTTGACACACCAGTGGTCCGACACATACCCTGGCGTGTACTCCACCATGCGCACGCGCACATCGCCAAACTGCTGCGTGCGCCAGAAGGCCTGGCCGGCCTGCGCGCTTTTTTCCTCGCGGGGAATGCCAGACCAGTCGGTGGTGGCAAACGGGATGTCGTGTAGCTGCATTTTCTCCTCAGTCCTTCAGAGAAGCCATGGCGTTGATCTCGGCCGCGCCCCGGGGGCGCAGGCGCTGCGCAGGGGCCCGCCTTCATGCGGGGGCTCCTTGCCGGACGGGCATCCTCTTGCCCATGAACACCGTGGCGATCACCGCCAGGCCGAAGCCCAGGGTGGCCGCGTCCAGGCGCTCGCCCAGCAGCGGCACGGCGAAGAGCAGGCTCAGGAAGGGCTGGACGAGCTGCAGCTGGCTCACGCGCACGGCACCCAGCGCGAGGGCCCGGTACCAGGCAAAAAAGCCGATCCACATCGAGAACAGGGCCACGTAGACGAAGCCCAGCCAGCTCATGCCGCCGATGGAAGAGGGCACGGCGGGCGCGAACCACCAGGCCACCGGGATGGTCAGCGGAAGGCTGCACACGAGCACCCAGCAGATCACCTGCTCGGCGCCCAGGCGCGGCGTGAGCCGTGCCCCGCCGATGTAGCCGAAAGCGCCCGTGGTCATTGCAATGAGGAGATAGATGTTGGCCGCGCCCAGGTACAGCCCCCCTGCACGCCACACCATGAAGCCCAGCACCAGGCCGCTGCCCAGTACCGCGCACGCCCAGAACCCCGCGGAGGGCCGCTGGCGGAACCACAGCGCGCCGAGCACGGCGGTGGACAGGGGCAGCAGCGCCGTGACCACCGCGCCGTGGGTGCTGGGCACATGGCGCAGCGCCAGCGCGAGGAAGAGCGGAAACCCCACGATCACGCCAAAGGCCGTGATGGCGAGCAGCGGCCACTCCGCGCGGCGCGGCACGTTGAGCCGCCCGCGGCCGTGCTGCCACGCCAGGTAGGCCACGGACAGGAGCCCGGCCACCGCCGCGCGGCCGAAGGTGACGAACCAGGGCGAAAGCTGGGGGGCGTCCACGGGGCCCACCGCCAGGCGGGTCATCGGCAGGGTGGCGGCAAACAAGGTGACGCCCACCAGGCCCCAGACCAGCGCTTCGCGTTCCTGTGCGCGGTTCATAGGGTGAGCATCCACACGGCCGTGGCCACCAGCACCAGGGCCAGCGCGCGGTTGAACCAGAGCAGGCGGCTGCCCTGCGCCAGCCACTGGCGCAGCAGCGAGCCGACCAGCGCATAGACGAAATTGCTCGTGAACGCGAACACCATCATCACGGCGCAGATGATCGCCAGGCGCTCGCCGGGGTTGGCCGCCGGCTGCCCGGCCGCATTCACCACCCAGCCCGCGCTGAGCGTGAGCGCCAGCATCCAGGCCTTGATGTTCACGAACTGCAGGCCCACGCCCTGCCAGAAGGTCACGGAGAGGCGGGTGCTGTCCACTTCGGCCAGCTGGCCTGCGCGGCTGAGCTTCCAGGCCAGCCAGAGCATGTAGGCCACGCCCAGCAGGGTCACCGCCCAGCGCAGGGCCGGCACGCCCGTGATCAGCGCGCCCAGGCCCAGGCCGCTGCCGAGCATCAGCAGCGTCCAGCCCGCCGGAACCGCCAGGCAAAAGCGCAGGGCGCGCCGCAGGCCCAGGTTGGCGGCCAGCGCGGTGGACAAGGTGGTGTTGGGCCCCGGCGAGAAACTCATCGCGGTGCAGAACAGCAGCAGGGCAGTCAGTTCGGGGGCGCTCATGGTGCGGGGATAGGCGGGGCTCAGTGGGGGGAACTTGTCAACGCTGAGGCTTCAATGTAATCTTCCAGCCCAGTACACAACCAATACAGTTCAGCAGCGCAGTTCGTGATCTGTATTGGCCGCGATAACAGTACACAAGGACACCGCCATGCTGATGAAAACCTCCACCCAGTCGCTGACCGAGCAGCTGTCGGCGCGTTTTGGCGAGCGCATCCGCAACCGGCTGCTGGCGCCGGGCGCGCGCCTGCCGTCGGTGCGGCAGTGCGCGCAGCAGCACGGCGTGAGCCCCTCCACCGTGGTGGCCGCCTATGACCAGCTGCTGGCGCAGGGCCTGGTGGAGGCGCGCAAGAACCGGGGTTTCTTCGTGCGGGAGATGGCCACCGCGCTGCTGGAGCGGGCGCCGGAGGACGACGCGGCCGCGCAAGAGGTCGAGCGCGGCATGGGCAACTGGAGCACGGCGCACTGGTTCGCGGCCCGGGGCGCTGGGCGCGGCGCGGCGCGCGGGGCGCCGCCCATCAATGCCACGGCGCTCATCCGCGGCATGTTCCACAAGGTGAGCGACAAGCCGCAGCCCGGCATGGGCGTGTTTCCGCCCGACTGGCTGGAGTCCACCTTCATGCCCGCCGCCGTGCGCAAGGTGACCAACACGCGCGCGCTGCAGGACTTCTCGCTGCAATACGGCGAGCCGCTGGGCGACACGGGGCTGCGCCGGGTGCTGTCCAAGAAGCTGGCCACGCTCAGCGTGCACGCGGCGCCCGAGAACATCATCACCACCGTGGGCGCCACGCACGCGCTCGACATCGTGAGCCGCACGCTGCTGCGCCCGGGCGACCCGGTGATGGTGGAGGAGCCGGGCTGGGCCGTGGAGTTCGCGCGCCTGGCCGCCCTGGGCATGCACATCCTGCCGGTGCCGCGCCGCGCCGACGGGCCCGACCTGGAGGTCATGGCGAAGTACTGCGAGGTGCACCAGCCCAAGCTCTACGTGAGCGTGAGCGTGTTCCACAACCCCACGGGCTACTGCCTGTCGCCCGGCAGCGCCCACCGCATCCTGCAGCTGGCCAACCAGTACAACTTCCACGTGGTGGAGGACGACACCTACAGCCACATCGCGCCCGAGCATGCCACGCGGCTCACGGCGCTGGACGGGCTGCAGCGCACCATCTACGTGAGCGGCTTCGCCAAGATCCTCGCTCCCAACTGGCGCATCGGCTTCCTCGCAGCGCACCCCTCGCTGATCGAGCAGCTGCTGGACACCAAGCTGCTCGCGACCCTCACCACGCCCGCGCTGCTGGAGAAGGCGCTGGCGCTGTGCATCGAGCAGGGCCAGCTGCGCCGCCACGCCGAGCGCATCCGCACGCGGCTCGACGCGGCACGCGCGCGCAGTGTGAAGCTGGCGCTCGGGGCCGGCTGCACCTTCGCGGCCGAGCCCGTGGGACTGTTCGGCTGGGTGGAGACGGGCGTGGACACCGACGCGCTGGCGCAGCGCATGCTGGACGAGGGCTATCTGCTGGCGCCCGGGGCGCTGTTCCACGCCGAGCGCAAGCCCAGCACCCTCATGCGCATCAACTTCGCCACCACGCAGGAGGCGGCGTTCTGGAAGACTTTCGCGCGCGTGCGCGATGAGCAAGGGCGGTAGGCAGATACCCTTGGCTCCAAACCGGGGTCGCTCCCACTGGACGCGTCTTCATCGCGCCATCAGCGGCCTCTGCGACCCCCGCGCACCTTCACCCCGGCTGGCCGTTGCGCACAGTGCGCGGCCCCGCCAGCGCCACCGTGGAGCCGGCTTTGCCGGGCCACGGGTGGCGCCCCCTGGGGGGAAGACGCGCAGCGGCTCAGGGGGCTTCCGTGGGAGGTTTACTTCCTGTCGACCACCAGGTCTGACAGCACGCGCAGCAGGGCGCGGTTGACCTCTTCCAGGTCGAGCTCATAGGTCTCGCACAGCTGGCGGATGGCGCTGGCGTCGTCCGTCTCCAGCGCGCAGGCCATCTGCAGGCCTTCGGTGTAGGGCCCGGTGCGCAGCACCGTGGCATCGTAGATGCGCTCGGACAGGGGCAGGCGCCGCAAGATCGTGCCCAGGGATTCACCCAGCAGCTCGTCGATCTGCGAGAGCAGGCCGCACAGGTAGATCTCGCGGCGCAAATCGTTTTCCACGCCCGCGTCCAGCAACTGCGCGGTCAGGCGGGCGCGCATCACCATGGCCTCGCGCACCGGGTGCATGTTGGGGTCCGTGCTCGCGTGGGGCAGCTGGTCGGACAGCCAGCGCTTGATGGAGCCGTAGCCCATCATCACCAGGCCCCGGCGCAGCGAGTCGATGCCAGTGCGCAGGCCGAGCGCGGCCGAGTTGGTGTACACCATGAAGCGGTAGGCCAGCAGCGGGTCCTCGCCCATGATGGCCTCGAAGGTCTCGAGCGATTGCTCGTCGTCGATGGCCTTCATGAGCTTGAAGATCACCGCGTGCGAGGGCTGCTGGGGGTGGTGGCGCAGGCTGTAGAGCACGTCCTCCGACGGCCAGCCGGCCAGCGCCAGCGCGTTGTTCTGGTCCAGGCAATGCTCCATGAGCGCGCGGCTGGCGACGTTTTCGTACATCTGCCCGGCCAGCACCGGGCTGGCGGCGCGCAGCGGCTGCGCGGGCGCGCCGGGACGGGCGGGTGCGGCCTGCAGCGCCGCCACGGCGTCTTCGGGGCGCAGGGTGAGCAGGCTGTTGTCGAAGCACTGGGCTATGTCGGGTTCTGGCAGCTTGCCCAGTTCACCCCGCCACACCAGCTTGAGGCCCCGCTGGTGCGCGGACCTGACGCGCGTGTAGATGGCGGAATCGGCCAGCCAGCCGCCCCGCACCTCGATCCACGGGGTGCCGCGCGGCGCGTGCTCGAGCATGTCGCACAGCAGCTGGCGGCTCTGGGGCGACAGCAGGATCGGCGGGGAACTGGCCGACCAGAGCTCCTGCAGCGTGCGCAGCAGATGGGCGGCATCGACCAGGGCCGTTGCCTCGCTGTGCACGTAGAGCTGGATGCCGGCGAGTTTGCGGGCGCGGCTCCACAAGGGGCGATAGCCCAGAATCAGGCTGCCAAGGACAGATTGGACCATGTGCTCTCAGGCAAATGTACGGGGGCCTGTTCCCGGGTGGGGGCATCCCCTCCACCGCGTGAGCAGGTCCTAGCTAATGAAGTTGAACAGAGACAGCTTCTGGACCTGGGCATAGGACTTGAGCGCAGCCTCATAGCCCACCTGCTGGTTCTGGAAGTCCGAAATTCCCTGGATCATATCGAGATCCTCGGCGCGTGAGCGGTCGCTTTCGAGCTGGATGGAGCGCTTTTCCTGGTCGCCCGTGATGCGGTCCGCGCGGTTGAGCAATTCACCCGCATAGCCGCGCATGTTGTGCATGCGCTCCAGGCCGATGTCCATGTTGCCCAGCGCCTGCCCCACGGCCTGCGCCGCCGCATTGCTGTTGGGTGCGTTGCGGATGCCGTTGATCGCGCTGTCCATGGTGCTGAACATGCTGGGGCTGGGCTGCAGGGTGATGGTGTCCCCGTTGGCCGGATTGCCCTTGATGTCGAAGGTCAGCCCCGGAATGCCGGTGACGGCAATGGTCACCGGCTTGTCCGATGGAAAGTCGGGCACCACCACGGCAGGGGAGACGGCGCCGGTGGTGGTGTTGGTGAGGGTGTAGGTGGCGGTCGTGGTGCCGGGCGTGGCTCCGGGGCCGACGGCGCTGAACGTGATGGTGTAGTTGTCGCCGGTCACCAGGCTCGGGTCCACGGGCGTGATGGCCGTGGTGTTGAGGATGCGCCCGGTGGGAATGGCGCTGATGCCGGCGGTGTAGACGCCGTCGCGCTGCGGGTCGAACATGAAGGCGGCTTCGCCGTCCAGCGCGCCGGGAATGGTCACGCCGGAGCTGGCCGCCTGCCCGGGCAGCCCGTCGAAGCTGTAGTCCGGCGAGCTGCTCAGCGGGCCGAGGAACGGCGCGAGCGCGCTGCCCAGCGCGCCCAGCAGCGGAATGCCGTTGGTGTCCTTGCGGTTGGCCACTTCCACCAGCTGTTCGCGCAAGCCCTGCAGCTGGTTGGCGATGGTGGTGCGCTCGTTGGGGGTGAGGGCGGCATTGCCGGCGCTCACCACCAGTTCGCGGAAGTTCTGTACCAGATTCACGGCATCGCCCAGGGCCGATTCGGCCTGCGCGATGGCGTTGCGCTGGGTTTCCAGCGCGCGCTGCTCGGTCTGGATGCGGGCCAGGCGGTTGATGGCGCGCTCGGCCTGCGCGGCCGACACCGGGTCGTCGCTCGCCCGCACCACGCGCTTGCCCGAGGTCAGGTTTTCCTGCAGGTTCGACAGGCTGGTCTGCCGCGTGCCCAGATTGCGCAGGGCGTTGTCATACATGTTGGCGGTGCCAAGGCGGTAGATGCTATTGCTCATGTCGAACTCCTAACTCCCGTCCGCATTCAGCGGCCCAGGCCCTGCAGCAGCGAGTCAAAGATGTTTTGCGCGATCTGGATCATCTTGGAAGATGCCTGGTAGGCCTGCTGGTATTGGATCAGCCTTGCGGCCTCTTCGTCCAGATTCACCCCCGAGATCGCGGTGCGGTCCCGCTCCAGGTTGGACGCGATGGTGGTGGACAGCTCGGCGGCGAACAGCGCGCTCTGCGTGCGGGTCCCCACCTGGGCGATGGCGCCCGCGTAGCCGTCGCTGAGCGTGGAGTCGTCGAACATCTTCACGTCGCGCAGGCCCATGAGGGCGCTGGCGTTGCCCGAGTTGCGGGTGAACGTGTCGCCGTACTGGGGGTCGGCGGCATTGCCGATGACGACCGTGTCGCCGGTGTTCGGCGAGCCCTGCAGCTTGATCTCCCAGCCGTTGATGGAGATGGCCGCGCCGGGCGTGTAGGGCTGTGCGGCGGCGATCGTCGTGGGGGGCGCCGTGCCGCGGTCCAGCACGTCGTAGGTGGTCGGCGGGCCGGCGGTGAAGCGCAGCTGCACCCCGCCCAGGATCGGCGGCACCGCGGCCGGGTTCGCATTGGCCGGCAGCACCAGCCCCGGCGGGTTGGGCAGGCCCGTGGCCTTGAGCCCCGACAGCTGCAGCGTTCCGCCGTTGGACGTGCCCATGGCCGCGTTGACCGGATTGGCCACCGCCAGGTCGCGTGGCGAGTACACCAGGGACTGGATGTTGGCCGCCGCCGTGCTGAACGGCTTGAACAGCATGCGCTCGCCGGGGTTGCCGGGCGTGGTCAGGTTGAAGTTCAGGCCGTCGATCTGCAGCGTGGCGAGGTTGGCCGCGTCGGTGAAGGGGGTGGACTTGCCGTCCGACAGCCGCACCACCTGCCCGGCCGTGCCGGTGGTGAAGCGGATCTCGTAGTCCGACGCCGCGAACTGCGTGGGGCCGGTGAACGACACCGTGCCGACGCCCGCGCCGTTGGTGTGGCCCGGCATGCTGGTGGGTACCGCGAACAGGTCCTTGCCCAGCGCGCCGTCGAGCGTGAGGCCCAGGTTGTGCTGGTCGTTCATGGTCATGCCGATGGCCATCGCCATGCGGCCCAGCAGGTTGCGGCCTTCGCTCAGGTCGTTGTTGTTGAAGCGCAGCAGGCCGGACATCGACCCGCCGCCCAGCACGTTCTCGTCCATTTCCACGGCCGGTGCGCCGGGCCGGTTGAAGAACAGCTTGAGCTGACCGCTGCCGGGAAAGGCCGTCGCATCCCCGACCGACAGGCTGGTCGCCGTGGTGCCCAGCACCAGGGGCTGGCTGCCCGCCACGAACAGGCCCACGGTGCCGTCGTCGGCCGGGATCTGCGTGGTCTGCACGTACTGGTTGATGTCGCGGATGATCTGGTCGCGCTGGTCCAGCAGGTCGTTGGGCGTCTGGCCGTTGCCCTTGGCGCGCGCGATCTGCTCGTTCACGCTGGCCATCTGCTGGGCCAGGCTGTTGACGGCCGTCACGCTGCTCTGCAGCTGTTCGGTGACGGTGTACTGGATCTCGTTGATGCGGTCGGCGGCCGAGCGCATGCGCGAGGCCGTTTCGTCCATGCGCGTGAGCACCACGGTGCGCGCCGTGATGTCGGTGGGGGCGCTCACCACGTCCGAGAACGCATTCATCATGTCGTTGATGGCGGCACCCAGCCCCGCCGTGCCGCCGCTGAAGACCTCCTGCAACTGGCGCAGGCGCTCGGCCCGCACGATGTCGGACGACTGCACCGAGCCCGCCGTGGCCGACTGGCGCGTGAGCAGCTCGCTCTGGTTGCGCAGGATGGTCTGCACGTCCACGCCCTGGCCGATGTAGCCGCCGCCGGTGAACTGGCCCTGCACGGTCTGCAGCACCACCGTCTGGCGCGAATAGCCAGGCGTATTGACGTTGGCGATGTTGTGGCCCGCCGTCTGCAGGGCCACCTGGTTGGCCAGCAGGGCGCGGGCGCCGACGTTGAGAAGACTCATGGCTTACCTCGGCTTTCTCATCACGCCTGGGCGCGCTGTACGCGCAATGCGCTGTTGATGGCGCCGCTGAGCTTTCGGGCGTATTCGGGGTCGGTCGCGTAGCCCGCCTTTTGCAGTTCGGCCGCATAGGCCACGGCGGAGCCGCTCTTGGCGGTGGCCTGCGCCTTTTCGTAGCGGGGGTTGTCCGTGATCAGGCGGGCGTAGTCCCGGAACGAATCTTCGTACGAGTCGTAGGCGCGGAATTTAGCCGTCACCTTCTGGGGCTTGCCGTTGATGTACTCGGTGGTGGTGATCTCGGCCACCTTGCCGGTCCAGCCCTTGCCGGCCTTGATGCCGAACAGGTTGAACGAGTTGGAGCCGTCCTTGTTCCGGATCTCGCTCTTGCCCCAGCCGGTTTCATGGCCGGCCTGGCCCAGCATGAAGCTGGCGGGAATGCCGCTGTCCTGGGCCACGCGCTCGGCGGTGCCCGAGAGGTGCTGCACGAAACCCTCGCGGCCCTTGGGGGCCTGCAGGGTGGCCTCCGCGGGGGCTGCCGTGGCCGGCGCGGCGGCGCGGGGCAGCGCCTGCTGCTGCAGGCTCAGCGTGGAGGGCACGGAGAAGTTGGCGTCGGCGCCCCCCATCTGGCGCGACAGCTGGCGGGCGATCGCCTCGGACAGCCCGCCCTGCATGCCGGACATGCTCACGGACAGTTGCTGGTCGAGCATGTCCTGCCCCAGGTTGGCCTGCTCTCCCTCCATGAGACCGGATTTCATCGTGGCGTCGCGCATGCTCTTGATCAGCTCGCGCATGAACAGCGACTCGAACTGCTTGGCCACCTCGCGCGTGGTCTGGGCGCTGCTGGCCGTGCCCGCGTCGTACTTGAGGGAATTGAGCGAGCGGATGTCCACCGCCAGCGCGTTCGACGTGCTGGTGGTGCTACCGGACGAAGGGAGTGTGAGGGCCATGGTCAAGCCTCCTGCGCTGGGCTACCCACAGACAGTGAATTTGGCGCTGCCCAGGCCTGTGCACCCGTGGAACTGGCTTTGCCAGGCCACCGGGTGCGTCCCCCTTTGGGGGAAGGCGCGAAGCGACTCAGGGGGAGCATTTAGATCACTTCCAGCTCGGCGTTGAGCGCGCCGGCAGCCTTGATGGCCTGCAGGATGGCCAGCAGGTCCTGCGGCGTGGCGCCCAGCGTGTTGAGCGCCTTCACCACGTCCGCGAGCTGGGGCGAGGGCGGCATCTGGATGATGTTGCCCGGCTCCTGGTTGATGCGGATGTCGCTTTGCTGCGCCACCACGGTCTGCCCTTGCGAGAGCGGGGCGGGCTGGCTGATGATGGGCGTGGAGCTGATGGTGATCGAGAGGTTGCCGTGCGCGATGGCGCAGGGGCCCAGCGTGACCGCCTGGTTGAGCACCACCGAGCCGGTGCGCGCATTGATGACGACCTTGGCCGAGGGCGTGGACGACTCCAGCGCCAGCTCTTCCAGGTCGGCGATGAAGCCCACGCGGGCGCCGGGGTCGAGCGGCGCGCGCACCTGTACCGTGCGGCCGTCCAGCGCCGTGGCCAGGCCGCTGCCCAGCTTGGTGTTGATGGCCTGCGCCACGCGCCGCGCGGTCTGGAAGTCGGAGGCGTTGAGCCCGAGGTTGATGGTGTCGCCCTCGTTGAGCGGCGTGGGCACGGCGCGCTCGACCTGCGCGCCCTGGGGAATGCGGCCCGCGCTCAGGTGGTTGATCTGGACCTTGCTGCCGCCGGCCGAGGCACCCGCGCCGCCCACCACCACGTTGCCCTGGGCCAGCGCGTAGATCTCGCCATCGGCGCCGCGCAGCGGCGTGACGATCAGCGTGCCGCCCTTGAGCGACTTGGCGTTGCCCATGGAAGAGACGTTGATGTCGATCGTCTGGCCGGGCTGGGCGAACGCGGGCAACTGCGCCGTGACGATCACCGCCGCCACGTTCTTGAGCTGCAGCTGATTGGCCGAGCCGGGTGGCAGGCTGATGCCCATCTGCTGCAGGTAGTTGGACATGGCCTGCGTGGTGTAGGGCATCTGCGTGGTCTGGTCGCCCGTCCCGTCCAGGCCCACCACCAGGCCGTAGCCCGTGAGCTGGTTGGTGCGCACGCCCTGCACCGCCGCCACTTCCTTGATACGCAACGCGTGCACGGGCATGGCCAGGCAGGCGGCCACGAGGGCCAGCAGCAGCCACAGCGCGCGCGCGGAGCGTGGCAGGAGGGAATGGGACAAGGCTTTCATGGCATCCATTGTGGGCGGCCCCGCCAGGAACTAAAACCCAAAAAGAAGCGGGTTCACCGGCTTATTGCATGGGTTCCCGGGCGGGTGGGGAGCGGCCAGTGGTGCGTGGAAAACCAGGCAGGCGCTGGTGCCGCGCTACCGGAGAAAGTATGAATAAAAACAGCCTCTACCGCTTTATGGGTAAGCGCTAGAAGCTATAAATTATGTAGCAAACTGGGGCGAGGATTTTTCACAACGGTCAGACATCCCGAAGCCTCAAAACCCCAGGCTTGGTGCCCCCGGCGCATCCAGAAACCACACCCGTAAAAACTGGCGCGGCCAAAGGCCAGCGCCACTGCGGATCCGGCTTTGCCGGGCCGGGGGTGGCGTTCCCCCTCAGGGGGGAAGGCGCGCAGCGACTCAGGGGGGAATCTAGAACGGCGTGATGGTATTGAAGAACCGTCCCATCCAGCCCATGGCCTGGGCCTCGCCCTGCGCGCCACGGCCACGGGATTCCACCCGCACGTTGGCCACCTGGGTCGAGTTGACGATGCTGCCCGGCTGCAGCGCGCGCGGATCGATGGTGCCCGAGAAGCGCAGCACGTCCACGTTCTGGTTGACGCCGATCTGCTTCTCGCCCGTCACGACCAGGTGGCCGTTGGGCAGCACGTCCACCACCGTGGTGGTGATCGACCCCGTGAAGGTATTGGCGCTTTCGGTGCCGCCCTTGCCGGAGAAGGTGTTTTCCGAGGCCGCGCCCAGCGTGGTGCGGTCGGCCAGCGATTTCTTCACGAAGGGCAGGTTGGTGATGCCGGCCGAGGCCTCGGAGGTGCGGTCCACCGTGGAGGAGGATTTCTGGCTGGCCGTCACGTTCTCGACGATCATGACCGTCACGTTGTCGCCCACCATGCGCGCGCGGCGGTCTTCGAAGGCGGGGCGGTAGCTGGCCTGGTGGAACAGGCCGCCCGTGACCGGTGGCGGCGTGCGCGGGGCGGCGGCCAGCGGAGGGGGCGTGGTGGGAAGGATGTCCACCGGCGGGGGCGGCGACATGGTGGCGCAGCCCGTGAGCAGCAGGGCGCCCGCGGCGGCGGCGGCCAGGGCTGGGAGGCGTGTGGAGTGCAGCATGGCGAAAGGTCCTGTCGTCGTCACAGCTGGCTGAGCTTGGCCAGCATCTGGTCCGAGGTCTGGATGGCCTTGGAATTCATTTCGTAGGCGCGCTGGGTCTGGATCATGGTGACCAGCTCTTCCACCACGTTGACGTTCGAGGCCTCCAGGAAGCCCTGCTTGAGAATGCCCAGCCCGTTGGTGCCCGGCGTGCCCTGCTGCGGCTGGCCGGAGGCGGCCGATTCCTTGAACAGGTTCTGCCCGATGGGCTCCAGGCCAGCCGGGTTCACGAAGGCCGACATGGCCAGGTTCCCGAGCGGCTGGGGCTGGGTGTTGCCCTGCACCGTGGCGGACACCACGCCGTCGGCGCTGATGCTCACGCTCGTGGCGTTGGGGGGCACGGTGATGCCGTTGGCCACGGGCAGGCCGCTGGAGGTGACGAGGCGGCCCTGCGCATCCACCTGGAACGAGCCATCGCGCGTGTAGCCCAGGGTGCCGTCCGGCATGGTCACTTCAAAGAAGCCGTTGCCGTTGATGGCCACGTCCAGGTTGTTCTTGGACTCCTGCAGGCTGCCCTGCACGAAGTTGCGGCTGGTGGCCACCGTGCGCACGCCCAGGCCCAGGTGCAGGCCGGTGGGCAGCTGGTTCTGTTCGGTGGTGTTGGCGCCCACCTGGCGCAGGTTCTGGTAGATCAGGTCCTCGAACACCGCGTTGTTGCGCTTGTAGCCGGTGGTGGAAACGTTGGCCAGGTTGTGCGAGATGACGTCAAGCTGGGTCTGCTGGGCAGACATGCCGGTCTTGGCGATCCAGAGGGAGTTGATCATGGTGTGCTTCCTTCCTTGGGCGATGCGGGCGTGGGTGGTGCCGCGTCAACCGTTCATGCCCAGCAGCTGGCTGGCGGTCTTGTCATTGGTCTCGGCGGTCTGCAGCAGGCGCATCTGCTGCTCGAACTGGCGCGATGCGGCGATCATCCCGACCATGCTCTCGACCGGGTTCACGTTGGAGCCTTCGACGGCCCCCGCGAGCATGCGGGCGTTGGCATCGTTCGCGATGGGATCGCCGGACGTGGTGCGAAACAGGCCGTCATCGCCGCGCTTGAGCGGGTCTTCCAGCGTGGGCGTGGCGAGCTTGAGCCGGCCGATGGCCTGCGCGGGCTGGCCCGCGGCCTTGGCGGTGACCGTGCCGTCCGAGCCCAGCGTGACCTCGGCGCCCGGCGGGACGTCAATGGGCGCTCCGCCATCGGAGAGCACCGGCAGCCCGGTGGGCGTGAGCAGCTGGCCCGTGGCCGACAGCTCGAAGGTGCCCGCGCGGGTGTAGGCCTCGGTGCCGTCCAGGCCCTGCACGGCAAACCAGGCGTTGCCCGCGGCCATGGCATCGAGATTGCGGCCGGTGCGCTGCACGGGCCCGGGCGTGTTCACATGGCCGGAGGTGGCTTCGAGCGCGAACACGCGGGTCTTGGAGCCGTCGCCCTGCAGCGGCACCGAGCGGAAGGTGGAAAGCTCCGCGCGAAACCCCTGGGTGGACGCGTTGGCGAGGTTGTTGGACAGCACGGCCTGCCGGTGGGCGGCGGCGTTCGCGCCCGTCATCGAGGTGTAGATGATGCGGTCCATGGTGCGATGCTCCTTTCAGTACCCTGCAGTGCTGCGTGCGGTGCGCAGCGTGTGCAACCGGCGCGGCCCAGGCGCGGGCAGCCGCGCAAGGGCCGCCCCGCCGCGCTGGCTGCGTCCCCCTCCCGGAACGCACAGCGCGCCGAGAGAGGGGGAGGGCGCGAAGCGACTCAGGGGGTGTTTCATCTCAGGTTCACCAGGGTGGACATCACCTGGTCTTGCGTCTTGATCGTCTGGGCGTTGGCCTGGTAGGCACGCTGCGCGGTCATCATGTTCACGAGTTCGGCCGTGAGATCGACGTTGGAGTCTTCCAGGGCGCCCGAGCGCAGGGCGCCGAAGTTGCCGTCCGTCGCGGTGCCCACCACGGGCTGGCCGGATTCAAAGGTGGCCACCCAGTTGTTACCGCCCACCGATGCCAGGCCCTGCGTGTTGCGGAAGCTCGACAGCGCGAGCTGCCCTTCCGCGCGGGTCACGCCGTTGGAGTAACGGGTCATGATCATCCCGTTGTTCTCGATGTTGATGCCGGTGAGCTCGCCCGTCGTGTAGCCGTCCTGGCTCAGGTTCGAGACCGCGAACTTGCTGCCGCTCTGGGAGACCTTGTCCAGGCTCACGTCAACGGTGAACGTGGGCAGGTTGTTCGGGTTGGGCGGCGTCGGATTGACGGTGAGCGGCAGCGAAAAGCCCGTGGCGGGTGGCGTGGCGGTGGGGCCGGTGATGACGCCGTTGTTGTCGAACGTGATCTGGCCGATGGGGGTGGCCACCACGGGCGGGGTGGCCGTGGGATCGTCGAGCGCGTCGTACACGTCCCAGGTGTTGTCCGTCGCGGTCTTCTGGAAGTACAGGCTCACCGGCTTGGCCACGCCCTGGCTGTCGAACACGTTGATGGAGGTGCCGTAGGTGGCGCGCGGCGTGGCCGGGATGGGCGGCGTGGCGGCGGGGTCGCCGGCCGCGTCGGTGGCGGTGGCGGGCAGGTTGAAGGCCGCGGTGATCTTCGTCGTCTGCTTGGCCGGGATCGGCTCGGAGGTGGGGAAGACCATGGGGATGGGGTCGGTGCCCGAGCGCAGGCCGGTCACGGGGTCCACGGGGTAGCCCATCACGTTCGCGTTGTCGTTCGTGATCATGTTGCCCTCCTTGTCCAGCTTGAAGTTGCCGGAGCGGGTGTAGGCGGGCGTGCCGTCAGGCAGGGTCAGCGTGAAGAAGCCATTGCCGTTGATGGCCACGTCCAGGCTGTTGCCCGTGATCGTGAGGTTGCCCTGGGTGAACTGCTGCGAGACGGCGCCGACCTCGACGCCGATGCCCGCGTTGGTGCCGCCGGCCGAGCCGATGGCGGAAGCGACCATTTCAGCGAATTCCGCCCGCGAGGCCTTGAACCCGACGGTGTTGGAGTTGGCAATGTTGTGTCCGATGACGTCGAGGTTCTTGCTGGCGGCATTCAAGCCCGAGAGGCCTTGCTGAAAACTCATGGTGTTCTCCTGATAGAGGCGAAGAAAGGGTTTGGGCCGGCGTTAGACCAGGGCCTTGATCTGGCTGTAGCTGATGGTCTTGCCGTTCGCGAGCGTCAGCTTGAGCTGGCCGTCCTCGGCGCCCGCGGCGGTGACCTTGGACAGGGACAGCGGCGTGCTCGACAGCTTGGCCGAGCCGTTGACGGCGCTGACGCGGAACTGCAGCGCATCGGTGGCGCCGGTGTATTTGCTGGCGTCCCACTCGAACGTGTGGCGGCCCGCGGCCTTGGCGCCCAGGTCGATGGTGTCCACCACCTGGCCGCCCGCGGTGGTGACCTCGATCTTCACGTTCGTGGCGGCCGAGGGCAGCTCGAAGCCGCCCTTGCCGACCTTGTCGGCCACGGCGACGCTCGAGCCTTCGGTCATCACGTTGCGGCCGATCAGCGCCGTGCCCTGCATCACTTGCAGCGAGTTGAACTGCTCGGACATGCTCTGCATGGTCTGGTTGAGCTGCTGGATGCCGGTCACCGTGTTGATCTGCGCGATCTGCGAGGTCATCTGCGCGTTGTCCAGCGGGTTCATCGGGTCCTGGTTGTTCAGCTGCGCGACGAGCAGCTTCAGGAACCGGTCCTGCGCGGCGGCGGGGTCGGTGGCGGCGTTGGCTTTCGTGCCGGTCGCATCCGTCACGGAAGGGGCGTTGGTGGCGCTGAGGATCATGGTGGGGTCTCCCGGAAATTACTGGCCCATCTGCAGGGTCTTGAGAAGCAGCGACTTGGCCGTGTTCATGACCTCGACGTTGTTCTGGTACGAACGGGAGGCGGAAATCATGTTGACCATTTCCTCCACGGCGTTGACGTTGGAGTGCGTCACGTAGCCCTGCTCGTCGGCCGAGGGGTGGGCGGGGTCGTGCACGCGGCGCCCGGGGGTGTTGCTTTCGCTGATGGCGCTCACCCGCACGCCGGCCGAGCTGTCGGCGCCCATCGGCGCGGTCTGGAACACCACCTGGCGCGCCTTGTACGCCTGGCCGTCGGGGCCGGCCACCGCATCGACGTTGGCCAGATTGCTGGCCACCACGTTGAGCCGCTGCGACTGCGCGCTGACGGCGCTGCCCGACACGCTGAAGATGGAGAACATGGACATGGGGTGACTCGCTTTCTGCGCTGCAATGCGGTGGGCTTTACTGGCCCTGGATCGCGCTGAGCATGGTTTTGGCGTTGCCGTTGATGAAGCGCAGCGTGGCTTCGTAGCGCACCGCGTTGTCGACAAAGTTCGCGCGCTCGCGGTCCAGGTCCACCGTGTTGTTGTCCAGGCTCGGCTGCGCCTGCACGGAATAGCCCAGCGCGCCGGGGGCGCCAGTGCCCGTGCTGGCCGCGGGCAGTGGAATGTGGCGGGGGTCCGTGGCGCCCTTGGCCCCCAGGTTGCCCGTGGTGCCCACGGAGCCTGCGGTGGCGAGGCGGGTTACGCCCGATCCGGACCCCGTGGCTTCGCGCATCGCGTCGCCAAAGCTGAAATCGCGTGCCACGTAGCCCGGGGTGTCGGCGTTGGCGATGTTGCTGGCGATGGCGCGCTGGCGCTCGGCACGCAGCGTCAGCGCGTTGCCGTGAAAGTCCAGCCGGTTGGTCATCTTGTCAAGCATGGTTGCCTCACACCCTGGGTTGCAATGGCGCCGGGCAGGGGGCTTTCCGGCGTGGCTTGATTATGGAAACCGTGGCTTTTTTCTAAAGCGCGAAGAACGAGGAAATGGGCGCGCAGTTTCGGGTTTTGCGCTGTGCCCGGCTGCCTATAGTTCCAGTCGTGAAATAGTCTTTGCCGCCCTGCGCGGGAAGACGCGCGACGCCCAGGAGGCCCCATGCCATCGATCTTTTCTTCCCGTTTCGTCCGAGCCTGCGCGCAGGCTGTGTCCTTGCGCGGGCAGATGGCCGCGCACCGCGCCCTGGCGGGCGTGGCGCTGGCGGCCGCTGTGGCCGGCGGCAGCGGCGCCGCGTTCGCGCAGGCCGCCGCCGATCCCGCGGCCGACCTGGGGCCGCTGACCCAGCGCTGGCTGGACGATGCGATGTCGCGCAACCAGCCTGCGGGGCTCCCCTTGCGGATGGAAGTGAGCGTTGGCTCACTGGATTCCAGACTGCGGCTAGCGCCGTGTGCGCGGGTTGAGCCCTATCTGCCAGCCGGCGCGCGGCTGTGGGGGCGTACGCGCCTGGGACTGCGCTGCGTGGAGGGGCAGACCGCATGGAACGTGTATCTTCCGGTGACCGTCAAGGCCTTTGGCCCCGCCTGGGTGCTGATCAACCCCGTGGCTCCTGGCGCCATCCTCACGGCCAACGATGCGACGCAGGCCGAGGTGGACTGGGCCGAGGAGTCGGCGGCCGTCATGGCCAATCCGGAGCTGTGGGTCGGGCAGGTGGCCGCCCGCCAGCTGGTCGCCGGGCAGACTTTGCGCCAGACCATGGTGCGGGCCCCGCATCTTTTCCGGGCAGGGGCCCAGGTCAAGGTGGTCGCGCAGGGGCCGGGCTATGCCGTGACATCGGCCGGCCAGGCAATGTCGGCAGGGGCAGCGGGGCAGATTGTTCGCATCCGCATGGACAATGGCCGCGTTGTCAGTGGAACTGTGAATGAGATTGGGACAGTGGTCGTGGCTCTTTGATGACGCTGTGGCGATAAATGGCTAAAGTCCGGGACAAAAGGGTCGAAAACATTGCTACTGTGCCCCACATCAAGCGGGGTGGTGGAGAGAGCGATGAAGATTGGTCAAAAACCGGAACTCCCGGGCGCCTTGGCGCAGACGGGGCCTGCCAAGCAGGCCAAAAGTCCTGCCAGCGCTGCTGAAGGAGCCGCCAAGGACGCAGCGGCCGTGTCAACCGCCGGTGTGCCCGTCACGGTGTCCACCGCAGCCCGCGCACTGGACCAGACGGCCCGTTCCACGGGCGATTTCGATGCTGGCAAGGTCAAGGCCGTGCGCACGGCCATCGAAAAAGGCACGTTCTCGGTGGATGCCGAGGCCATTGCCGACAAGATGCTCACTAACGCCCAGGAAATCCTCTCCCGCTCCCGCGGCTGATCCCACAGCTCGCTTGGCAGTCAGATGCCATCCAGCGCACAATGGGCCATGTCGCTGGAAGAATCCCTCTCGGCTGTTGAACAGCTGATCGAAAAAGTCTCCGCCGCCCTTCTTGCGGCAGATCCCCCATCCCTTGAGAAAAACAGCATGGCCCTGCGGGATGCTGCGGCCCAGTTCGCGCGCGTCCTGGAGCAGGCGGCGGCCCGGGGCCTGCCTTTGCCCGCGCAGTTGCAAAAGAGGGTGGATGCCATCGGCGACATGCTCGCCAATCACCGCGAGGGCCTCGCCCGCCTGTCCGCCAACGCCGACCGCCAGGTTGCCAGCCTGCTGCCCCAGGCCGGCTCCCCCGCCACCTATGGCGACGGCCGCGGCGCCCAGCCCGGCAAGCCCGGCGTGGCACGGATCTACAAGTCGGCAGGCTGAGTCGAGTCGCAACTCAAAAAAGATAGCTGCCAGCGCTTGAGCTACCTGCGTTTGAATGGCCAAACCGGCTTGATCCAACGCAAGTCAAGCGCAAGCAGCTATCCCATCGATAGCGAACCGGGGTCAGTACGCCGGAGTTCGGCCTTGCGCAATGGCCGTCGAAACGGTCGCAGCCCAATACCAGTGCCACCGTGGATCTGGCTTCGCCAGTCCAGGGGTGGCGTCCCCTTCAGGGGGAAGGCGCCGCAGGCGACTCAGGGGGAGCCATGGCCTCAGGGAGCCCTAATGCGCCCGCATCTTGGCACGCAAGCGGGCGATGGACTGGCTATGCAGCTGGCACACCCGTGACTCGGTAACCCCCAGCACGGCCGCGATCTCTTTGAGATTCATGTCGTGCTCGTAGTACATGCCCATGATGTGCTGCTCGCGCTCGGGCAGGCTCTTGATGGCGTTGACCAGGGACATCTTGAGCCGCTGGTCGCGCAGCAATTCCATGGGGTCGGCATCGCCGTCGGCAACATGGCGGTCCAGGAAACCGTCGTCGTCCTCGTTGCCGTGTGTCATGTCTTCCAGGTACACCAGCTGCGTGCCCCGCACCTTGCCCAGCAGGTTCTGGTAGTCCGCCAGGTTCATGCCCATTTCACTGGCGATCTCGGATTCGAGCGGGCTGCGACCGAGTTTCTGCTCCAGCCGTTGCACGGCGTGCTCGATGTCTTTCTGGCTCTTGCGCGAGCTGCGGGACATCCAGTCGCCCTCGCGCAACTCGTCGAGCATGGCGCCGCGGATGCGCTGGGTCGCGAAGGTCTCGAACTGCACGCCCTGGGCGGCTTCGTAGCGCGAGAGTGCTTCCGCCAGGCCCATCATGCCGACCTGGATCAAATCGTCCAGCTCCACGTTGGGCGGCAGCTTGGCGATCATGTGGTGCGCAATCCTTCGCACCAGCGGGACGTGCTGGCGGATCAGCGCATCACGATCGAGCTGGCCTTTGGCGGTGTACATCAGATCAGTGGCTCCGGACAAAATGCGCAGGCATGCCTGTCAAGTTGCTGGGTGGCAGCGCAGTCAGCGATTCACTGATAGTGCCCGCATTTTCCAGTAGTTGCAAGGCCAGGCGCTGGAGGTCCTGGGGGTTCTGCGTGGCGATGGTGGTCGTGCGCACCGGGCCACCCAGGTGGCGCTCCGCGCAGTCCTGCAGGGTCAGCAGCGCGTGCTGTGTCTTGCGCCGTTCGGCGGCGGTGTCGCCGCGCAGCAAGGCCGCCACCATGCAGGGCAGGGTCGTGTGCAGGGCGATCTGCTTGAGGCTCTTGTAGCTGGTCAGCACGCCGGCCGATCCGTCGCCCATCACCACCAGCGGTATGGTGGACGTGTGCGTCAGCAGCGGCCCGAGCGTGGCCGCAGGCGCGTGCAGCACGATCAACCCGTAGGTCCGGAAATAGGGCAGCAGGCTGGGCAGGGGGGCCGTTTCATTGCGGCTGGCTTCCCGGCTGATGCGCAGAAGGCCCTTCGCCGCCGGAATCACCGCCAGCGAGGAAGCCATGGCCCCCATGTTCAGGCTGACGCCCTCGTTCCAGGGCGCCTGTTGCAGCAGGTGCAGCAGCCCCGGGCTGTCGTCCGTCTCCTGGGCGGTGCCGTCGAGCACCACCACCGGGTAGCCCAGGCGCTGCAGGCTTGCGCAGATCTGCCACAGCGTCTCCAGCCCGGTGCCCGCGTTGTCCTGGCTGGCGACCGCCACCACCCGCAGTTCCGACTGCGGGGTGAAGCTGTGCAGGCCTGCCGCCTGGTGAAAGCCGATATCAAGCATCGACCAGCCCCCGTTCGTTCGTGGTGTCGGGCGAATGCGAGAAGAAGAAGTTCAGGTCGGTTGCCTTGGGGTCGAAAGCCGACTTGGCGGGAGCGCGCATGGAGGTGCTGATGAGCTTGTGCGCATCGGCACGCTCCCAGTCTTCCGGCACGCGCTGGCCGTTGGTCACGCCGCGCAGCACCATCTGGTGGCGGATCAGTGCGTCGATGGCCGGGCCGAGTTTCACGGCTTCGTCCACCTTGGACAGGATGGCCTGCTGGGAGCCTTCGGTCTTGAACGCCGTGAGCACATCGTCGAGCGTGTCGCCATGGCAGCCCGCGTTGAGCACCAGCAGGCGGTTCACATGGGGCAGGTCCAGCACGTCGAGCATGTCGCGCTTGCGCGGGTCGCGCGGGGCCACGCCCGTGGTGTCGATGAGCACCATCTTCTTGCCCGACAGCAGGCCCAGCAGGTCCTGCAGCGCGGCGCGGTCGTGGGCCAGATGGGCGACGATGCCCAGCATGCGGCCGTAGGTGCGCAGCTGCTCGTGGGCTCCCACACGGTAGGTGTCCAGCGTGATCAGGCCCACGCTGCCGGGGCCGTGGATGCGCGCGCACATCGCGGCCAGCTTGGCGGTGGTGGTGGTCTTGCCGACGCCGGTGGAGCCCACCAGCGCGAAGATGCCGCCTTGTTCGTACAGCGGGGGTTCGGCCAGGTCGGTCCTGAGGTTGCGCTCCAGCACCTCCATGAGCCAGCGCACGGATTCGGCGGCCGACAGCTCCTCGGGCATGCGCTCCAGCACGGCACGGGCGAGGGAAGGGGAGTAGCCTGCGCGGATCATCTTGAGCATGAGGTTGGACTGGATGGGGTTCTGCCGCGCCTGCCCCAGCCACGCCAGGGTGTTGAAACGGTCCTCGATCAGTTCCTTCATCGCGTGCAGCTCGCTCATCACGCTCTGCTGGTTGGCGGCCGATTGCACGGCGCTGCTCACGGCGGGCTCCTGCCGGCGGCGTGGCGGCTCGGGCGGAATGTCCATGGGGATGGTGCGCAGCGGGTTGTGGCGCGCCACGGCGGGCGCGGGCATGCGTTCGCGCTCCGGTTCCTGGTCGCGGCTGCGCTCCGACAGGGTTTGCGGTTCGGCCGGGCCATTGAGCGCCTCGTGGCGGCGGCGCAGCATGCGCTCGCGCACATAGTCCTGGAACGACAGCGTGCTCATCGCCAGCTGCTCGGTGTCTTCCTCCACCGCGTTGCGGCCCAGGGTGCTGGCGGCGGCGGCTGCTGCTGCCTGGCTTGCGCGCTGGGGCGCGCTGCGCGCCGGTGTGGGGGCCAGCAAGGGCGGGTTGGCGGACGGGCCCGCGCCACCACCATCCAGCGCCGAGAGCGTGTCCTCGGCCGTGGCCACGACTTCGACGCCGTTGGCCGTGGGGCGGTTGGACAGGATCAATGTGCCGTCACCAAAGGCCATGCGCGCTTTGGCCAGAGCCTCCCGGGATGTGGGAGCGTGGAAGCGTTTGATGTTCATGCTGATGCACCTCTAAGGATCGGCCCAATGCGGATGGTGTGGGTCTCGGGGATTTCACTGTGGGCAAGCACCTGCAGCCGGGGCGCGACGCGGCGCACCAGGCGGGAGATGGCATTGCGGATCTGGTCTGGCACCAGCAGGCAGGCGGGCAGGCCCATCTCTTCCTGCTTGAGGGCCACCTCGGCGGCCTTTTGCGTGAGGATGTCGGCCACGCCAGGGTCCAGGGCGGGGCCGGCCGTGTTGCCCAGCGCCTGCACCAGCAGGCGTTCGAGGCCTGGTTCGATGGCGATGACGTTGAGTTCGCGGGTGGGGCCGTAGATCTGCTGCACGATGGCGGGCGACAGCGCGATGCGCACGCGGCGGGCCAGCTCGACCGGGTCGGAGATGCCGCCGGCAAACTCGGCCAGCGTTTCGATGATGGTGCGGATATCGCGGATGTGCACAGACTCTTCCAGCAGCAGCTGGAGGACTTTCTGGAACGTTGCGATGGAGACCATTTTCGGGACCACTTCTTCGATGAGCTTGGGAGCCAGCTTGGCCACGTGCTCCACGAGTTGCTGCGTTTCCGTGCGACTGAGGAGCTTGGCGGCTTGCACTTGCATCAAGTGTGACAAATGGGTGGCCATCACGGTTTCGGAATCAACGACCGTAAAACCCGCCATTTGTGCGGCTTCCTTCTGGCGGTCGTCGATCCAGTGTGCTGGGAGGCCGAACGCGGGGTCGGTGGTGGGGGTGCCGATCAGGGGCGTGGTGATGCCGCCCGGGTTGATTGCCAGAAACATGCCGGGGAAGGCCTCGCCTTCGCCGACCACCACGCCACGCAGCGTGATGCGGTAGCCGCTGGGCTTCAATTCGAGGTTGTCGCGCACGTGCACGGCGGGCGGCAGAAAGCCGACTTCCTGCGCAAACTTGCGGCGCACGCCCTTGATGCGCGTGAGCAGGTCGCCCTGGCGGCTCTTGTCCACCAGGCTGATCAGGCGGTAGCCCAGCTCCAGGCCCAGCAGGTCCACGGGCTGCAGGTCGTCCCAGGTGGCCTCGCCGTCGCTCACGGGGGCGGGCGGGGCCTCGACTTCGGGCGGCACCTTTTGGCGTTCGTGCAGCACCCAGGCGCCATAGGCGAGCAGACCACCCATGGTCAGAAACACCACGTGGGGCATGCCCGGGATCAGGCCCAGCAGCAGCAGGATGCCGGCGGTCACGCCCAGCACGCGGGGCGACATGAAGAGCTGCTGCACGATCTGGCGGCCCATGTCGTGGTCCTTGCCCACGCGCGAGATCACCATGGCCGCAGCCACCGAGATCAGCAGGCCGGGAATCTGCGCCACCAGCGCATCACCAATGGCCAGCAGGATGTAGCTGTCGGCCGCCTGCTTGGCCGACAGGTCGTGCTGCAAGACCCCGATGGCGAAGCCGCCGATGATGTTGATCAGCAGAATCAGGATGCCGGCGACCGCATCGCCGCGCACGAACTTGGAGGCACCGTCCATGGACCCGAAGAAGTTCGCTTCTTCCGCCACTTCGGCGCGGCGGCGCTTGGCTTCCTTCTCGTCGATCAGGCCGGCGTTCAGGTCGGCATCCACCGCCATCTGCTTGCCGGGCATGGCGTCCAGCGTGAAGCGTGCCGACACCTCGGCGATGCGCTCGGCGCCCTTGGTGATCACCACGAAGTTGATCACCACCAGGATCGCGAACACGATCAGCCCGACGGCAAAGTTGCCGCCGATCAGGAAGTGGCCGAAGGCCTCGATCACCGCGCCGGCGGCGCCCGGGCCCGTGTGGCCTTCCAGCAGCACCACGCGGGTGGAGGCCACGTTCAGCGACAGGCGCATGAGGGTGGTCAGCAGCAGCACCGAGGGAAAGGCCGCGAAATCCAGGGGGCGCAGCATGTAGGCCGCCACCATCATCACCATCAGGGCCACGGCGATGTTCAGCGTGAAGAACGCGTCGAGCAGCCACGGCGGGATGGGCAGCACCATGAGCGCCAGGATGGCCACCACGAGCAACGGGGCCGACAGCCCCTGGAGGGCGTTGGCATTGCTGCCCGCCCATTGCTGCAAAGATTTCACGGAGGTGTTCATGCGGCGGCACCTTGCACGGGCGTGCGGTTCAGCGGATCGAGTTCAGGGGGCACAAACGGCTCCACCAGGCTGTCGGGCATGCGGCCTTCGCCGCGCAGGGCGGCCTTGAGGCGGTAGACGTAGGCCAGCACCTGGGCCACGGCGGTGTAGAGCGTGGCGGGAATGGCCTGGTCCAGCTCGGCATGGGCATACAGCGCCCGGGCCAGCATGGGCGACTGCAGCACGGGCACGTTGTGCTCCTTGGCCACGTCGCGGATCTTGAGCGCGATGAGGTCGGTGCCGCGCGAGATGACCTGCGGCGCGCTCATGGTCTTCTCGTCGTACTTGAGCGCCACGGCGTAGTGGGTGGGGTTCATGACCACGAAGTCGGCCTTGGGAACGGCGCCCACGCTGGCACGGTCGGCGATCTCGCGCTGCTTCTGGCGGATGCGGCCCTTGGTGTGGGGGTTGCCGTCGGATTCCTTGTGCTCCTGCTTGATTTCCTCGTGCGACATCTTCAGGCGCGCCTTGAAGAAGTAGGCCTGCAGGGGCACGTCCACCAGCGCCGCCAGGAACACCACCAGGAGCAGCAGGCTCATGCCGGACGTGAGCCAGTCGGCCAGCTGGCGGATGGCCATGGGGGAGGGCTGCAGCACCAGCATGGCCACGGTGTCGATGCTGTTGCCCATGAACTTCCAGGCCACGTAGCTCAGGACCGCGGTCATCAGCACCATCTTGGCCACGTTGGCCATCTGCTGCTTGGAAAACAGGTTGGCGAGCCCCGAGATCGGATTGAGCCGGTTGAACTGGGGCGAGATGGGCTTGAGGCTCAGAATCCAGCCGCCGGCGCCGATGGCGCTGATCAGGGCCGCGGCGCCGGTGAGGATGGCGAACACCGCGCTGGCCACCAGGCCCACGACGACCATGTCCTGCAGGCGCTTGAGCATGGTGCCGGGCGCCATGACGGTGGTGGCGTCAAACGCGAGCTGCTGGCTCATCGCCCGCTGCATGTGGTCCATCAGCTGGGGGGCCAGAATGAGCAGGCAGGCCGCGCCCGCGCCCAGGATCGCCAGGTGGGAAAGATCGCGCGAGCGTGCTCCCTGGCCGTCTTCGCGCGCTTTCTGCAGCTTGCGCTCTGACGCGGGTAGGCTTTTTTCTTGGCTGGATTCCATGGTGGCATGACGGCTCGTGTCATGCCATTGTCGTGAGCGACCCGGAAATCTAAAGGCCGATAAGGAGGCTGCAGCCCCCTCTTTTCAGAGACGTAACAGGCGCCGGCGTGGCGCCTGCGGCCGCCGCAGGGCCGCGGGCGGCGTTGCGTGGCCGCAGCCTCAGAAGCCGAGGCTGGCCAGCAGGTCGTCCACCTGGGACTGGTCGGTCACCACGTCGGGAGTGTGCTCGGGGTCCACCACGGGGCCCTGCAGGTGCTGGGTGCGGGGCGGTTCGGCCACGGCGGCCACCTGTGCATTGGGGGGGGCGGTCTGGATCAGCAGCTGCACCAGCTGGTCCTCGATGGTGGCGGCGAGATTGACCACCCGGGCGATCACCTGCCCGGTCAGGTCGTGGAAGTCCTGCGCCATCATGATTTCGGTGAGGTGCGTGTCGGCTTCCTTCGTCACCCGCTCGACATCGGTGAGGAAATTCATGATTTCCCCCTTGGCCACGGCCGCCACCGGGTCCTTGACCAGGGACGTCACCACACGGCGCGTCTCGGCGGCGATGTAGTCGTGCTGCGCCTTGGCCTGCTCGACGCGGTTGAGCACTTTCTCGGCGGCTTCCCCGGTCAGCCGGGCGATGTACGACAGGCGGCTCTGGGCGTCGGGCAGCTCGCCCATGGAGCCGCGCAGCTTGTCGGCGTAGCCCAGCTCGTTGAGCGAGTCGTGCAGCTGGCGTGTCAGCAGGCCGATCTTGTGGTGTACATCCGCAGGCGGCTGGCTGTTGTCCGGTATGTCGTCCATGGTGTCATAGCCCCATCTTTTTCAGGATCAAGGTCACTTTCTCTTCGAGTGTTGCCTTGGTGAAGGGTTTGACGATGTAGCCGGCGGCCCCGCCCTGCGCGGCGGCCACGATGTCTTCCTTGCGGGCTTCCGCGGTGACCATCAGGACGGGCAGGTGCTTGAGCTTGTCGTCCTTCTTGATTTCCGCCAGCAGCTGGAAGCCGTTCATGTTGGGCATGTTGATGTCGGTCACCACGAAGTCGAACTTGCTGTTGCGCAGCTTGTTCAGGGCGGCCACGCCATCTTCGGCCTCGTCGGCATCGGCAAAGCCGCTTTCCTTGAGCAGATTGCGCACGATGCGCCGCATGGTGGAGAAGTCGTCAACGATCAAAAAACGAAGGGCTGTGGTCACGTGGGACCCTTTCGGTCGGAAATGGCTGTAAGTATTGTCATGGGTGGCAGGGTTGGTGACAAGTCGTAACGTTTACCTGCCGAGGGGGGGATTTTCCCGCTTTTCATTCAACAGTTCTGTCGAAGTGATTTCGGGAATCCCCTTGCCCATGAGTCGTTCTTCGGCCTCCCGGGTCAGCACCGTGATGGTGATGCGCCGGTTGGCGGGTGCGCGCGGGTTCTTTGGCTCCAGCAGATCGCTGGCCGCCAGGCCCACCACACGTCCCAGTTTAGCGTCTGGCATGCCGGCCGAGACAAGCTCCCGGCGCGAGGCGTTGGCGCGGTCGGCCGAAAGCTCCCAGTTGCTGTAGCCCCGGTCGCTGTTTCCGTAGGGGACTGCATCGGTATGGCCAGCCAGGCTGATGCGGTTTTCCACCCCGCCGAGGGCGGCGCCGATCTCACGCAGGATGTCGCGCATGTAGGGTTTCACCAACGCGCTGCCGCTGTCGAACATGGGGCGGTTCTGGTCGTCGATGATCTGGATCTGCAACCCGTCGGGCGTGATGTCGATGCGGATCTGCGACTTGTATTCATTCAGGCGCGGGTTTTCCGTGATGAGCGCATCGATCTTGGCTTCCAGCGCCTTGATGCGGTCCAGGTCCTGCTTGGCCTGCTCGGCCCGGGCTGCGTCGATGCTCATGCGGCGCTGCTTGGCGGCCTCCACGTCGGAGCGCCGCACCTGGCCGTGCACCTTGGACAGGTCGTTCCCCCCGCCGGGAATCACGCTGGAACTGTTGCCGGCACCGTCGCCGCCGGTCATGGCCACCTTGAGCGGCGACGCGAAATAGGCTGCAATCCCCTGCAGCTCGCCCTTGGCGGTGGAACCCAGCAGCCACATCAGCAGGAAGAACGCCATCATCGCTGTCACGAAGTCGGCATATGCGATCTTCCAGGCGCCGCCATGCACCGCATGGCCGCCTTTCTTGATGCGCTTGATGATGATGGGCTGGAGCTTCTTTTCTGCCATGGTCAGCTATCCCGTCGGCTCCCCATGGCGCCGCGCACCACCCGCAGCCTTTGATGCCGGCGTGTCCCAAGCCAGGGCAGCAAGCCAAGGTTCGCCCCGCAGCGCCGCGAGCGCGGAGGGAAGGCGCGTGGCGCACCAGGGCGGTGTCTCATTTCTTCCCCTTCACATGCCCCTCCAGCTCGGTGAAGCTGGGGCGGACGCTGGAGAAAAGCACCTTGCGGCCAAACTCGATGGCCGTGGCGGGGTTGTAGCCCTGCATGCTGGCCAGCAGGGTGGACTTGATGCACTGCAGCTCCTTGGCGGCATCTTCGGTCTTTTGCTCGACCAGGCCGCCCAGGGGCTCGACCACGCCGTAGGCCAGCAAGATCCCGAGGAACGTGCCCACCAGCGCCGAGCCGATCATGCCGCCCAGCACCGAGGGCGGCTGGCCCACCGAGCCCATGGTGTTCACCACGCCCAGCACGGCGGCCACGATCCCGAACGCGGGCAGGGCGCCGGCCAGGCGCGCCAGCGCGGCCACGGGCGCGTGGGCCTCCTGGTGGTGGGTGTCGATCTCGCTGTCCATCAACGCCTCGATCTCGTGCGAGTTGAGGTTGCCCGACACCATCATGCGCAGGTAGTCGGTGGTGAACTCGATCACGTGGTGGTCGCTGCCCACCGTGGGGTATTTCTTGAAGATCTCGGATTCGTGGGGTGCTTCCACATCCTTTTCGATGGCCATCAGCCCCTCCTTACGGGCCTTCTGCAGGATGTCATAGAGCATCGCCATGAGCTCCATGTAGCGCGCCTTGGTGTACTTGGATCCCTTGAGCGCCATCGGGATGGCCGCCATGGTGGCCTTGATCACCTTGGGCTGGTTGTTCACCACGAAGGCGCCCAGCGCGCCCCCCAGGATGGTGATGATCTCGAAGGGCAGGGCCTTCAGGATCACGCTGATATTTCCCCCGTGCACGATGTACACGCCGAAGATGCAGCCTAGGCAAACGACGTAACCGATGATGACAAACATGCTTTGTGCGTGATGAGTTGCGGCGAGCGGGCAAACGATGCGGCGGATTCAGGGGGCAGACAACGCGGGCGCTGTGTTCTCAAATGTATCGGATTGCAGGGGCCAGACCAACGAACGGGTTGCCTGGGACGACCTGGCGGCCGGCGTGCCGCGCAATGACGTTAGCACAAGACGGCGCAAAAAAAGAGGCCAAATTGGCCTCTAGTGGTTGTGTGGTAAGCGGTAGATGCTCCTGTTTTTGAGACTTTTCGCCCACCCAGGCCTGCGTGCCACCACTACTTGAGCAAGGCCAGCACGCCCTGCGGAATCTGGTTGGCCTGGGCCACCATGGCCGTGCCAGCCTGCTGCAGGATCTGGGCGCGCGACAGGTTGGCGGTTTCTGCGGCAAAGTCGGCGTCCTGGATGCGGCCACGCGAGGCAGACATGTTTTCCGAGGACAGCTGCAGGTTCGAGATGGTGGTCTCGAATCGCGCCTGCAAGGCACCAAAGCTTGCACGCTGGCCGTTCACTGCCGCCAGGGCCGAATCGATGATCTTCAGGGCCTTGGTCGAGCCGTCGACGGTGGACACGTCGATGACGTTGACGGCGTTCAACGTGGATGCCGTCGCCGTGACCGGGGGCGTGCCCGTCAGATTGGTAATGGCGAAGCCCTTGTCCGAGCTCATCTCCAGGTACCCGGTGGCCGTCGCAAAGCCGCCGGCGGGCGCAGCGGCGACACCCGCGACAAAGGTGGGGGTGCCGGTGGAGGCCGACGTCGCGGCATCGTAGGCGCCCACGGCAATGGTGTTGCCCGCCAGGGAGTTGTTCTGAATCTGGATGTTGGCACCCGACTCATTGATGAGCACTATGCCGTCGCCGGCGTCGTTGAGTTTGGCGGTGATGCCGGTTTGCGACGACACGTCGTTGAAACCCTTGATGGCTTCCGCCAGCCCGCCCGCGGTCGCGCCGGCGGCGGATACGCTGAAAGTCACGTTGGCGGCGGTCGCGTTGTCTCCCTTCACCGCCAGCGAATAGGAGCCGCCAGCCACGAAGGTGGTCAGGTTGACCTGGTTGCGTGCAGACGCGGAGACACCGGTGGATTCGGAGAGCGCGTTGATTTTGGCGGCCGCGGTGGCCATCGTGTCGGTGGCGGTGAGCGTGACCGTCTTGGTTTGCAGCCCGGCGATGTCGAACGTGCCGGTCAGCGCCGTGGGGGCCGCCGCCGCCGTCACCACCACGGGCGCCGACTGCTTGAGCTGTGCTCCGTACGTCGTCGTGCGGAAGTTGCCGGTGGTCGCCGTGATGGTCTGGTTGGCGTTGGCGCCCACCTGGAAGGTGGCGGAGCCGAACGAGCCGTCCAGCAGCTTCTGGCCGTTGAACTCGGTGGTGACGGAAATACGGTCCAGCTCGGACAGCAGCTGGCCGACTTCGGCCTGAATGGCCTTGCGGTCGCCGGCGGAGTTGGAGGCATTGGCGGATTGCACGGACAATTCGCGCACACGCTGCAGAATGTTGCTGGCGCCCGCCAGGGCGCCTTCAGCGACCTGGGCCAGGGAAATACCATCGTTGGCATTGCGCACCGCCTGGTTCAGGCCCCGGATCTGGGTGGTGAAGCGCTCGGAAATGGCCAGGCCGGCGGCGTCGTCCTTGGCGCTGTTGATGCGCAGGCCCGACGACAGGCGCTGGATGGAGGTGCTGAGCGATGCCTGGCTCATGCCCAGATTGCGCTGGGCGGTCAGGGAGCTGACGTTGGTATTGATAGTGGCTGCCATGGATATGCTCCTTAAAGGCTTGAAAAACCAAATCTGCGCCGGTAGAAGCCCCACCGTCCGGCAGACAAGACGGGAACGATGGGTGAATTGTGAAAGTCGAGCGCGGTGCGCAGTGGTGCGATAAAGCGCACAAAAACCCTGCAACTTGTGCGTTTCGCCCTAAAGTTTTCGCCGCAGCTTCCGAAAACATTTGCAACGGGACGTAAATGCCCGCCGTTCTACAGAAGGCCATGCTGGCGCTGTGAACCGTATGGCCGGGTGCCTTGCCTGGCACCAGGTTGGCGGCAACGCCATGTTCAGTCAGTTCTTTTCAGGAGATTTGCAAATGGCAGCTACCATCAACACCAACGTCAGTTCCTTGACCGCCCAGCGCAATCTGGGTATGAGCCAACTGTCGCTCAACACCTCCATCCAGCGCCTGTCGTCGGGCCTGCGCATCAACAGCGCCAAGGACGACGCCGCCGGCCTGGCCATTTCCGAGCGTTTCACCTCGCAGATCCGCGGCCTGAACCAGGCAGTGCGCAATGCCAACGACGGCATTTCGCTGGCGCAAACCGCTGAAGGCGCGCTCAAGGCCTCTGGCGACATCCTGCAACGTGTGCGTGAACTGTCCGTGCAGTCCGCCAATGCCACCAACTCCGCCGGCGACCGCAAGGCCATCCAGGCTGAAGTCGGCCAGCTGCTGTCCGAACTGGATCGCATCTCCACCACGACCGAATTCAATGGCCAGAAGCTGCTGGACGGCTCGTTCGGCTCCGCCACCTTCCAGGTGGGCGCCAACGCCAACCAGACCATCACGGCGACCACCGGCAACTTCCGCACGACCACCTATGGTGCGCAGCTGAAGGCCTCGGCCAGCGTTCCTGCGGCTGCCGCCGCCCCCGCCGCCGCCGCCGCGACCGTTATCGTGAACGGCCTGCAAAGCAAGACGGTGAACGTCGACGCTGCCGACACGGCTTCGAAAATTGCCGCAGCGGTCAACGCAGCGGCCGAGACCACCGGCGTGACGGCTTCGGCTCGCAATCTGTCCGAGTTCAAGATCACCACGGCAGGTGCCGTGTCCCTGGCGATCAAGGGCGACAACACCACGACCGCCGCCAACATCACCTTCAGCGCGACCTCGGCAACCGACTTGGGCGAAGCCGTCAAGGCATTCAATGACGTGGCATCGCAGACCGGCATCACCGCCAAGCTCAACAGCGCCGGCGATGGCATCCTGCTGACCAATGATGCGGGCTCGGACATCAATATCGTCAACAACTCGACGGTGGCCGTGACCACCCTGGCATCGCAAAACGCGACGGCCGCTACGCTGACCTTCTCTGCCGCGCAGTCCATGGCAGTCGCTGGCGGCACGGCCAACTCCCGTGGCACGGTGGAGTTCAGCTCCGACAAGGGCTTCTCTCTGGGTGGCACCTCCGCGTACGTGGCAGCCGGTGCTTCGACCCTGAATTCCGTCAACACCATCGACGTGTCGACTGTCGACGGTTCGACCAAGGCCCTGAAGATCATCGATTCGGCCCTGTCCGCCGTCAACGGCCAGCGCGCCAGCTTCGGTGCCCTGCAATCGCGCTTCGAGACCACGGTGAACAACCTGCAAAGCACGTCCGAAAACATGTCTGCCTCGCGTGGCCGCATCCAGGACGCCGACTTTGCCGCAGAAACCGCCAACCTGTCGCGCGCCCAGATCCTGCAGCAGGCTGGCACGGCCATGGTGGCCCAGGCCAACCAGCTGCCACAAGGTGTTCTGGCCCTGCTGCGCTGATCATCTTTGGCAGAGGGTTGAACAGGCGGGGCGGGTTTGTGAAACAAGCCCGCTCCTCACAAGGCGGAGGCGACCTGGTCGCCGCCGCTTTCCGCTTTTTGCCAATCGGGCTGCAACGCGGTAGATTGGTGGCTTTCTTGGGTGCTTATCGGCTGGATGCAACAAGCCAAAGGCCTGGATAATTTCTGGCGATTCAACCCGACACGGATTCAGGAGGTGGGATATGGCTAGCTTTTCATCGATAGGCATCGGCCTGGGCGGCAACGTGGACGTCAATGGGCTGATCAAGGCTTCGGTCGACGCCGTGAAGATCCCCATCACCAAGACCAACGGCCTGAACCAGCAGGCGGCCATCACGAATGCGAAGGTGTCTGCCTTCGGCCAGTTCAAATCCCTGGTCTCCACGCTGGCCGATGCCGCCAGCAAGCTCGCCAGCGTCACGGGCTGGAACGGGGTGAGCGCGACCTCCGCCAAGCCGGAAGCCGTGTCGGTCTCCGCCGTGGGCGGCGCGGCGGCGACGTCATTCAATGTGCAGGTGCAGAACCTGGCCAAGGCGCAGTCCTCCATCTCCGTGGCGTTGTCGCCCGTCAAGCAGGCCGTCGGGGCGGGCACGCTGACCTTTGAAACGGGCAAGTGGTCCGGCGAGCCCAAGGTCTTCACGATGGGCAGCGCGGGCGCGGTCAATGTGGAAGTCAGCGCCACGGATACGCTGGCGGACGTCGCCAGCAAGATCAATGGCTCGAAGGCCGGCGTGACGGCCACCGTGCTGAGCGATGCCTCCGGCGAGCGCCTGATGCTGCGCAGCAAGACAACGGGCGAGGATGCCGGCTACCGGATGAGCGCGGCGGACGCCGACGGCAACCTGGCGGACGGTGCGGGCTTGTCGCGGCTCGTGGTGGGCGGCGTGACGGAGTATGCGGCGAACGCGAACGCGACCGTCAACGGCGTTGCCGTCACTTCGGCAACGAATGCCTTTGCCGATACCGTGTCGGGCGTGACGTTCACGGCGCTGCAGGTCACCACGGGCGACGTGGCGGTGACGGTGGCCAAGGACAACTCTGCCGTGAAGAAGAACATCGAGGCCTTCGTGAGCGCATACAACGCCATCAATCAGGCGTTGAATGAGGTCACCAAGTACGACCAGGGCACCAAAACGGCGGGGTTGCTGCAGGGGGATAGCGCGGCGGTGACCTTGCAAAACACCTTGCGCATGGCGCTGCAGTCCGTGAACAGCTCGGGCGCGCTGCGCAATCTGTCTGCCGTGGGAGTGGTCTCGGAGGGTGGGCTCGGCAACGTGGCACCCACCGGCAACCTGACGCTCGACGCGACCAAGTTCAACAAGGCCATGGAAAACGCCGACGACGTCAAGGCTTTCTTCCGGGGGCCGGAGGGCGGCAGCGTGGAGGACGGGTTCGCCGGAAAATTCAAGGCGGTCACGACCAAGCTGCTCGCAAACGACGGGTTCTTCGCCAGCAAGGCAAAAATCTACGAGCAATCCCTCAAGCTCAATGCCAAGGACGTGGAGACGATCAATGATCGTGCGGACCGCCTGGAAAAGAGCCTGACGGCGCGCTACACCGCCCTTGATACAAAGATGTCGAGCCTGAATGCGCTCAATGCGTATATCTCGCAGCAGGTGACCACCTGGAATAAATCCTCGGGCTGACCGCTTCAGTTTTTCTGGCTGTAGCCGATAACTAAAGTAATACATCGCAAGGATTGCCAGCATGTTCAGCGCCTATAGCCCCCGTGCAGCCAACGCTTATCAGCGTATCAATGTAGAAACCAGCATGCACACGATGGACCAGCACCAGCTGGTCAGCCTGCTGTATGAAGGTGTCCTGAACTCCATCGCCACGGCGCGGGGTGCCATGGCGCGCGGCGACGTGCTGGGCAAGGTCAACAATATCTCCAAGGCCGTCCGCATCATTGAAGAGGGGCTGAGCACGGCGCTCGACAAGGTGGATGGCGGGGAGCTGGCCCAGAACCTGGGAGCCTTGTATGACTACTGCCTGCACCGCCTGATCCTGGCGAATGCCCGCAACGACGATGCCATGATGCAGGAGGTCATGCGCCTGATCGAGCCGGTGGCGCAGGGCTGGAGCCAGATCAAGCAATCGGGCGCCGTCGCGGAGGCCGCCACCCCGGGGCAGCCAGCACTGGTGGAGGCCTGAACCATGTCCCACATGCTGATTGACTACTACAAGGCGATCGAAGACAGCAGCGCCAAGATGCTGGAGGCCGCCAGGCTCAAGGACTGGGATGGCGTGGTGCGCTATGAAGGAGCCTGTGCCGTGCTGATCGAGCAACTGCGCTTCAAGTCGCAGGAACACGAACTGCTGCCAGAGCATCGGCGCGAAAAGACCCGCATCATGCAGCGCATCCTGCGCAACGATGCCCAGATCCGTTGCCTGGCCGAGCCCTGGCTGGCGCAGTTCGAACACCTGTTCGAAGGCCAGCCGCAGATGATGCATTGAGGCATGCGCCAAGCCCCAGACAAAGCCGACCCCGCGAGGTCGGCTTTTTCATGGATGAAATACGGCGCTACCGCTTGTCCATCAGGCGCAAGCAGCTATTAAATTGAGAGCGGCTGATTCCTGACGCTTGTCACGAAGCTGCCACGGCCAGCGATGCGTCGCGGAGCTCCCTGTGCTGAGAGTGTGGCGTGTCTTTTACGGAATAAAAAGTGCCTGTAGCGCTTATCCATAAAGCGCAAGCAGCTACAAAATCAGGAGTAAGCGCAGACCTGCGCTGCCAGATACCGGCGCGCCCCCCGCGAGGGATGCCCAGCAAGGGCCGCCCCGCAGCGAGGGCATCGTCCCCTTGCCCACGCCGCGCAGCGCCTCAGGGGAGCGCCCCTGCTATACCTGCATGTTCATGATGTCGGTATAGGCCTGCACCATCCGGTTGCGCACGTGCAGCGTGGCCTGGAATCCGATCTGGGCCTTCTGGATCGCCACCATGGTTTCCTCGAGGCTGACGGAGGGGTTCTCCATCTGGACTTCCGTCTGCAGGTCGCTGGCACGGTTCTGGGCCGCACTGACCGACTGGAGCGCGCCTTTGAGCGCCCCTGAAAAACCCACTTCATTGGCGTCGTTTTGCGGCGCCGCAGCACGGCGCGCCACGCCAGCGCCCGTGAGCGGGGCGGTAGAGCTTGAGATGCGAAGGTCCATGGCGGTGTCCGTGGGAATGGGGGTATGCTGCGTATCCTAGCCATCGCGCCCCCGCCCATCGCTCTGAATTGATGGCCAAACGCGCGGCTTATCCAGCGAACATTTTGAGGGCGTGGCCGAATAATCGACCCCACGCTTTGGTCCTTGTCGGGCCTGCCCTACTGGAAAGCAAGATGTCTGCAGTTGCTGAAGTTCCTCTCACTCCCCCTGCCGGCCCGAACTGGCTGCAGCGGCTGTCTGCCCTGGACAGGGCGCAGCGCATGCGGCTGGGCGTGGGTGCGGCACTCCTGGTGGCGGCGGCCATTGCGGCCATCGTGCTGGGGCGCCAGCCCGACTACCGGGTGCTGTTCGCCAACCTGAACGACAAGGATGGCGGTGCCATCGTCGCCCAGCTGTCGCAGATGAACGTGCCCTACAAGCATGCCGACGGCGGCGGTGCGATCCTGATCCCCGCCGACCGCGTGCATGACGTGCGCTTGCGCCTGGCCACCCAGGGCCTGCCCAAGGGTTCCGTGGCGGGCTTCGAGCTGATGGAGTCCAGCAAGTTCGGAATGACGCAGTTTCAGGAACGCCTGAACTTCCAGCGGGGCCTGGAGGGTGAACTCACCCGCTCCATCCAGGCGCTGTCGTCCGTGCAGGGCGCGCGCGTGCACCTGGCGCTTCCCAATCAGAATGGCTTTTTCCGGGAGCAGCAAAAACCCTCGGCCTCCGTGCTGGTGAGCCTGCATCCCGGCCGCGTGCTCGACCGTGCCCAGCTGGCGGGCATCGTGCACCTGGTCGCCTCCAGCGTGCCGGAACTGGCGCCCTCCGCCGTGAGCGTGCTGGACGACACGGGCAAGCTGCTGTCCCAATCGCCCGATGGCGCCGCGGGAACCGGGGTCGACGCGCAGCAACTGCTGTATGTGCAGCAGATCGAGCAGCAGTACACCCGCCGGATCCTGGACATCCTGGAACCCGTGGTGGGCCGCAACAACGTCAAGGCGCAGGTGACGGCCGAGGTGGACTTCACCCAGACCGAATCCACGTCCGAGCAGCACCGCCCCAACCTCGCCACCGATGCCAGCGCCATCCGCAGCCAGCAGATCGTGGAAAGCTCCGGTCCGCAGGGCAATCCGCTGCCCACGGGCGTGCCTGGCGCCACGACCAACCAGCCTCCCGCTCCTGCTGCGGCGCCCATCAACGGCGCCAATCCGGCACCCACGGCGGCGGGCCAGCAGGCCCAGGGTGCGCAGGCAGCGGCGAGCAAGCGCGAATCCATCACCAATTACGAAGTGGACAAGACCGTGCGCGTGACGCGTGGCGGCAGCGGCGCCCTCAAGCGGGTGAGTGCGGCGGTGGTCGTGAACTACCAGTCCGCCGAGGACAAGGGCAAGACGGTATCCAAGGCGCTCACGCCAGAGCAGCTCGAGCAGATGACCGCCCTGGTGCGCGAAACCATTGGCTTCAACCGGGATCGTGGCGACTCGGTCAACCTCATGAACACCCCGTTCCAGGTGGACGCGACGCCTGCCAACGACGTTCCGCTGTGGAAACAGCCTGAAGTGATCGAACTGGCCAAGACCTTCGCCTGGCCAGTGGGTGCGGTTCTGTTCGCGGCCCTGGTGCTGCTGGGCCTGGTGCGGCCGGCGCTCAAGGGCGGCGCCGCTGCCAAGCCCCGCGCCATCCCGGTGGCCGGCGGCCAGCTCGACGCCGTGGAGTCCGAAACACCCGAGCGCCCCGCGCTGCCTGCGCCCGCCGCGAAGAACGAAGTGCTTCCCGCCACGCCGGAGCAGCTGCGCCTGGAAGAGGCGCGGGTGCTGGCCAAGGAGAACCCTGTGGCCGTGGCCAATATCCTGAAGACCTGGCTCAACGGCGAGCCAGTCTGACCGCCGACATCACGGACGACGACCACCATGGACGACCAAGGACTCAACGACGCAGCCATCATGCTGATGTCCCTCGGCGAGGAAGAGGCGGCCGAAGTGTTCAAGCATTTCTCGCCCAAGGAAGTGCAGAAGCTCGGCGAAACCATTGCGCGCATGCGCTCCGTGTCGCGCGACAAGGTGGACGAGGTCATCAACAAGTTCTCCAACGCGGCGGCGGCGCAGAGCCTTCTGGTGTCGGATACCGGCAACTACGTGCGCGCCGTGCTGCGGCGTGCGCTGGGGGATGACAAGGCCGGGCTGCTCATCGACCGCATCCTGCAGGGGGGCGACGTCTCGGGCATCGAAAGCCTGAAGTGGATGGACCCGCTGTCCGTGGCCGAGTTGCTGCGCAACGAACATCCCCAGATCGTCGCGGCCATCCTGGTGCACCTGGACAGCGACCAGGCATCGGGCATCCTGATGCACCTCACGGACCGCCAGCGCAGTGAAATTCTGTTGCGCGTGGCCACGCTCGAAGGCATACAGCCGACGGCGCTCAAGGACCTCAACGAGGTGCTGTTCAAGGTGCTGGCCGGCGGCGACAAGATCCGCAAGAGCTCGCTCGGCGGCGTCAAGGCAGCGGCCGAGATCATCAACCTGCTGGGCGGCAACATGGATGCCGTGGTGCTGGAGTCCATCCGCGGCTACGACCCCGACCTGGCCCAGAAGATCATGGACAAGATGTTCGTGTTCGAGGACGTGCTCAAGCTCGACGACAAGGCGATCCAGACCGTGCTCAAGGAAGTGGCTTCCGAAACGCTCATCGTTGCGCTCAAGGGAGCGGTGCCGGAGTTGCGCGAGAAGTTCCTCTCGAACATGTCCTCGCGTGCTTCCGAAGCGCTGCGCGAAGACCTCGAATCGCGCGGCCCGATGCGGCTGTCCGAAGTCGAGGCCCAGCAGAAGGAAATTCTCAAGACCGTGCGTCGCCTGTCCGACGAGGGTCAGATCGTGATTGGATCCGGCGGTGATGATGCCTTCGTCTAGCCAGCGTTCGTACTCGCGCTTCATCCCCAGCGAGGAAGTCGGCGATTTCACACAGTGGAAGTTTGGCGCCGTGGATGGCTCCGACCTCGTCGAGCCAGAACCAGAGCCCGTGGCCGAGATTCCGGTCGAAATAGACGAGGCCGCGCAGCAGGCGCTGGTCCAGCAGGCGTGTGACGACGCGTATGCCGAGGGCTTTGCCCAGGGCCAGGCCCAAACGGCACTGGAGTGGCAGCGCCGCATGGATGACTACATCGCGCAGCAAGGGAACGAAGCCGCCCTGCGCCTTCAGGGTGTGATGCAGACGCTGGACGCGAGCCTGATCGACATGCAGCAGCAGATGGCCCAGCAGCTGCTGGAACTGGCGTGCGACATCGCACGCCAGGTGGTGCGCCAGGAGCTGTCCGTCAACCCCAATGCCCTGCAGCCCGTGGTGCGGGAGGCCGTGGGCATGCTGGTGACCGAAGGCCGGCCCGCGATGGTCCGGTTGAACCCCGCCGACATGGAGGCGATGGCCCAGCCCCTGCGCGAGGAGATGGATGCGCCAGGGGTGCAGTGGATGGCCGATGCCGCAGTACCGCCAGGCGGCTGTATGGTCGAGTCTGCGGGCACCGTGGTGGATGGCAGCCTGGACAAGCGCTGGCAGCGCGCCATTGCGGCGCTGGGCCTCCAGTCGCCCTGGCAGGAGGAGGGCGGCGATGAGCGTTGAGGCCCCCGCCGCCTGGACACGCCTCATCGAGGATGCGCGCGAGCGTGTTGCCGAGGGCGCTCCGCTGGAAACACGCGGCACCCTGACGCGGCTGACAGGCCTGGTGCTGGAGGCCGTGGGCATCCGCGTGCCGGTGGGCTCGCAGTGCATGGTCCAGATGCCGGGCCATGCCCCGGTGCTGGCCGAGGTGGTGGGGTTCTCCGCCGATCGCGCGTTTCTGATGCCGGCGGGAGACATCCACGGGCTGTCCAGCGGCGCGAGCGTGGTGCCGGCGGCACCCTACGTTCCCATGCCGCGACTGGGCGAGCCCGCGCGGGCCATCCAGCGCGCCGGTGTGCTGCGCTTGCCCATGGGCGAGGGCCTGCTCGGACGGGTGGTGGACGCGCAGGGCCTGCCGCTGGACCATGGCGGGCCGGTGCAGGACGTGGTGTCCGAGCCCATGGGGCGCCGCCAGATCAATGCCATGGACCGCGATCCCGTGCGCGAATCGCTGGACACCGGCGTGCGCGCCATCAACGCCCTGCTCACGGTGGGGCGCGGCCAGCGCCTGGGCCTGTTCGCAGGCTCTGGGGTGGGCAAGAGCGTCCTGCTGGGCATGATGGCCCGCTACACCCGCGCCGACGTGATCGTGGTGGGGCTGATCGGCGAGCGGGGGCGCGAAGTCAAGGAATTCGTCGAGGACATCCTGGGCGAAGACGGCCGCGCGCGCTCGGTCGTGGTGGCCGCTCCGGCGGACGCACCCCCCCTGCTGCGCATGCAGGGCGCGGCCTATGCCACGGCCGTGGCCGAGCATTTCCGCGACAAGGGCAAGCATGTGCTGCTGCTCATGGATTCATTGACCCGCTATGCGATGGCCCAGCGCGAAATCGCGCTGGCCATTGGCGAACCCCCTGCCACCAAGGGCTATCCGCCCTCCTGTTTCGCCAAGCTCCCTCAACTCGTGGAGCGCAGCGGCAACGGACTGCATGGCGTCGGGTCCATCACGGCCTTCTATACAGTGCTCTCGGAAGGGGATGACCAGCAGGACCCCATCGCCGACGCGGCGCGCGCCATCCTGGATGGCCACATCGTGCTCTCGCGCGCGCTGGCCGAGACGGGCCATTTCCCCGCCATCGACATCGAGCAATCCGCGTCGCGCGTGATGCACAACGTGGTGTCGCGCGGGCATTTCGACCTGGCGCGGCGCTTTCGGGCGGTGTATTCGCGCTACCAGAAAAGCCGCGATCTGGTGCAGGTGGGGGCTTATATGAGCGGCTCCGATCCGGCGCTGGACGAGGCCATCCGTCTGCAGCCGCAGATGGCGGGGTTCCTGCAGCAGGACATGTTCGAGGCGGCCTCCATGGACCAGAGCGTCGCGGGCATGGCGGCGGTGCTGGACCACTGAACACAGCGGATCGCCAGCCATGTCCAGCCTCAATTCGCTGTCCGTCGCCGTCGAGGTGGCTTCCCGCAAGCGGGACGACGCGCGCAAGGTGCTGCAGGACACGCAGGCAGCGCAGCAGGCGGCACGCGCCCAGCTCGACCAGCTCGAAGACTATGCCCGTGAAACGCAAGCGCGCTGGGGCATGAAGGCCGACACCACGATGAAGCCCGAGGTGATGTACCACCACTACCAGTTCATGGACCGTTTGGGACATGCGGCGGGTGTCCAGACCGGGGTGGTGGGTGACCATGCCAACCGGGTGGAGGCGGCCCGGCGCAACCTGCTGGAGGCGGAACTGCGGCTGGCCAGCCTGCGCAAGGTCATGGAGAAGCGGCGCCACGACCTGGAGCGGGCTGAAATGCGAAGAGATCAGAAACAAACCGATGAACGGGCTGCCCTGCAGTACCGAAGTGCGATGCAAGGCTCTGCGGGCCGGGAGTAGTGACAATGGAACAAGCAAGAATTTCTTCTCCCCAGGGCACCCAGCCGGCCCACGCCGCGCGGACCCGGTCCACGGCGCAGGCGCCGGACGACGCCCACAGTGCCGCCCCCAGCGGCTTTCTGGCCCTGCTGGCAGCGCTCGGGGATGCTGCTGCCCCGGGGGACGCCGGGCCGCTGGACCTGCCGTCCGCCGGCGCGGCGCCGGCCGATGGGTTGCCCGCCGATGCCGCGAAGGATGCCCTGGATGCTTCGGCCCTGGCGGCATGGCAGGGATTGCTGGCGCCCGACGCCGCTGTGCGGGGCGATGCCGCCGGGGCGGCGGCGGGGCAGGGCCCCGGCCTTCGCATTGCAGTGCAAGATGGAACGGCGGCAGGCTCGGGGATGCCCGGCGCGGGCGCCCAGGCAGGGGCGAACCCGTTGGCGGCTGGTGTGCCGGGCGTGGACGGCCTGCCACAGGGCATGGTGGCCGAAACGGCCATGCTCGACGCTTCCGCGGACCTCAAGGGCGGGGCACCACAGGCCGGTGCCGCAGCGTTCGGCCGGGCTTTCTCGCGCATGCAAACTGCATTGGCCCAAAGGGCGGATTCCGCAGAAATGTCCCTGGGCCGGGCCCGGGCGGGCGATGTGGCGCTGCCGACGCAAGGGCACCACATGGCGGCCGTGGCGACGGTGCAGGCCGCCAGCGAGCGCATGGCGGCGGGCCTGCCGGTTGCGGGCGCCGCCGATCGGAGCGCGGCTGCCGGGGCCGGCGACCTGGTGGCCAACGGCGCAGCGATGGCGGGCGACCTGCTGGCGGCTGCAGCGCCCGCACGGGGTGGGGAGGCCGCCGGTAGTGGCGGCAGCCCTGGCGAAGGGCGGGGGGATGCCGGCGCATGGTTCGACAATGGCGGGGGCGTGGCGCCCGTGGAGCCAGGAGCGGCCGTCGATGGCGCCGCGGCGTTTGGCGATCCTGCCCAGGCCGGCATGGAGGACCAGGTCGCCGAGCAGGTGACGTACTGGATCAACCAGAAGACTCAGAATGCGGAGCTGACGCTCAACCGCGACGGGCAGCCCGTCGAGGTGTCGGTGTCGCTGTCGGGCAATGAGGCCCATGTGACTTTCCGCAGCGACCAGCCGCAGACCCGCGACATGCTGGACCGGAGCATGGCGCAATTGAGCGAGTTGCTGCGCAGCGAGGGGCTGGTGCTCTCGGGCATGTCGGTCGGCACGTCGGCCGGACAACGTGAAAATGCGGCCGACCCCGAACGGCAGGGCCGCCGCGATGGGTCACGCCAGGCGCAGGTGGTGGCCGCCACGCCGGTGAGCATGGCCTCGCCGCTGCGCGGCGGTGGCGGCGCGCCAGACCGTGCCGTGGACATCTTTGTGTGAGTCCGCATGGCGGCGGGAACCTTCGGCCCGCCCCGCATGCGCCGCGCCGTGGGCGCATTGCCGGCTCACGGCTCCTGGCGGGTGACCTGCAATCGGGATAGCGCTGCGAATGCCATGGTTTTGGGCTTTTATTCTGGCTATTATTGGTCGCAGCATCGCCCAATAATGGGCCATCCGGTCTTGTCCGCCCATTGATTGCGTGGGTACGGCCCGTCTCCCACCAAGGAATCCGCATCGTGTCAGCCAATACCCCCGCAGCGGCTCCGGCCAAAAGCAAGAAGATGCTCATCATCATCATCGGCGTTGTGGCGGTGCTGGTGATTGGCGGCGGGGTGGCCGCCTGGCTGATTTCCAGCCGTTCCCACGCCGAAGACGAGGAAGGGGCTGCGCCGGCCCGCAAGGAGGCCCCCAAGGTGGCTCCCACCTTCCTGCCCATGGAGAACATGGTGGTGAACCTGGCGGACCCCGGTGGCGACCGGTTTGCACAGATCGGCATTACCCTGGAGCTGGAAGATGCCAAGACGGCGGAACAGGTGAAGCTGTACCTGCCCACCATCCGCAGTGGCATCCTGATGCTGATTTCCCAGCGGACCTCCGCCGAATTGCTGCAAAGGGAAGGCAAGGAAAAACTGGCCTCCGATATCCTGCGCGAAGTCTCGCGTCCCCTGGGCTATCCGGTTGCCACGGAACGCGACCGCGCGCGTGCCGCGGCGGCCGACAAGGACGGCGACGAAGATGAACGCCCCGCGCGCCGGCGCACGGAGCGCAACCCGGTGCACCGGGTGCTTTTCTCCAGCTTCATCATCCAGTGACCCGGGCAAGGACCAGTCATGAGTGATTCATTTCTTTCGCAGGAAGAGGTCGATGCCCTTCTCGAAGGGGTTACTGGCGAGAGCCAGAAATCGGTCGAGGAAGTGGCGGAGGCGGGGTCCGTACGCAACTACGACATTTCCAGCCAGGAGCGCATCGTCCGTGGACGGATGCCGACGATGGAAATCGTCAATGAGCGGTTCGCGCGCAACTTCCGCATCGGCCTGTTCAATTTCATCCGCCGCAGCCCCGAGATCTCGGTGGGCACCGTGTCCGTGCAGCGCTACAGCGCCTTCCTGCGGGAGCTTGCGGTCCCCACGAATTTCAACATCGTGGCCATCCGTCCGCTGCGCGGCAGCGGGCTGATCGTGTGCGAACCCTCGCTCGTGTTCGGCATCATCGACACGCTGTACGGCGGCGTGGGCAAGTTCCAGACTCGGATCGAGGGGCGGGACTTCTCGCCCACGGAGCAACGGGTCATCAACCGCCTGGTGGATGTGATCTGCGCCGAATACAAGAAGGCGTGGCAGGGGATCTACCCCCTGGAGCTCGAATACCAGCGCTCGGAAATGCAGCCGCAGTTCGCCAACATCGCCACGCCCAGCGAAATCGTCGTGTCCACGGCCTTTCAGCTGGAAATCGGCGACCTTTCGGGGGCGATCCATATCTGCATGCCCTACGCGACGCTGGAGCCCATCCGCGACGTGCTGTATTCGTCCACACAGGGCGATTCCATCGAGGTGGATCGCCGCTGGGTGCGCGTGCTGACCCGGGAAATCCAGGCCGCCGAAGTGACGCTGGTGGCTGAACTGGCCCGCGCCGATGCCACGGTGGAGCAATTGTTGGCCATGAAGCCTGGCGATTTCATCGAGCTCGACCGCGAGCCCCGCATCCGCGCGTCGATCGGGGGCGTGCCTATTTTTGAATGCCAGTACGGAACGCACAATTCCAAGTACGCCATTCGTATCGAAGAATGCCTGCGCAATGCCGACATGAGCTGGCTGGGAGAAAAAGATGTCAACTGAAGAAGATAACAAGGACGGCGCGGCGGATGACCCCTTTGCGGGTTGGGCCGAGGCGCTCGAGGAGCAAAAGCGGACTGAGGACAAGCCCGGCGATGCCGAGCAGGGCGGCCCGCTCTCCGGCGACCCCGTGCGCCCTTTCTCTGGCGGCGGGGATGGCACGGTCAACGACATCAACATGGTGCTGGACATTCCGGTCCAGCTGTCGGTGGAGCTCGGGCGCACCAAGGTGCCGATCAAGTACATCCTTCAGCTGGCCCAAGGCTCGGTGGTGGAGCTCGACGCGCTCGCGGGCGAGCCCATGGACGTCCTGGTGAATGGCTATCTCATCGCGCAGGGCGAGGTCGTCGTGGTCAATGACAAGTTCGGTATCCGCCTCACGGACGTGGTGACCCCTTCCGAGCGCCTTCGGCGGGTCAGCCGTGGATAGTGGCAGCATGACCCAGACGCTGGTGGTGGTCGTCCTTTTCGTGGGCGCCATGGCGTTGCTGCCCTGGCTGGTCCGCCGGCTGCAGCAGCGCCACGCCACCGCCGGCCTGGGGGCTGGAGCGGCTTCCCGCGTGCTCTCCGCCGTGGCCGTGGGTCCCCAGCAGCGCGTGGTCACCGTGGAGGTGGGGCCGGAACACGCGCGGACCTGGCTGGTTCTTGGCGTGACCGCGCAGCAGGTGAGCTGCCTGCACGTGCTGCCGGCCGTTGCCGCCAGCACGCCTTCCGCGGCGCCCAAGGCGGAACCATCTTTCGCGCACGCGGTTGCGTCGGCCGTCAACGCGCCTGGAAGTCCTTCCCATGGCTGAGGCTTCACGGGTGCGTCATGTGCTGCTGCTGGCTGCGGTGGCCGCCCTGGGCGCCATGGTGCATGGCACGGCCGCCGCGCAGGCCTCCGCGGGCGCACTGCCATTGGTGGTGGGCAGCGGCCCTTCGGGCAACAGCTATTCGGTGCCCATCCAGACCCTGCTGTTCTTCACGGCCCTGTCCTTCCTGCCGGCGGTGCTGCTCATGATGACGGGCTTCACGCGCATCGTGATCGTTTTGTCTCTCCTGCGCCAGGCGCTGGGTACCCAGTCGGCGCCGCCCAACCAGGTCATCATCGGACTGTCGCTGTTTCTCACCTTCTTCGTGATGGGGCCCACCCTGGACCGGGTGTACCAGGACGCCTATGTGCCTTACACCAACAACACCATCAGCTTCGAACAGGCCCTGGTCAAGGCCGAGGCGCCGATGCGCAGCTTCATGCTCAAGCAGACCCGGCAATCCGATTTCGCCCTCTTTTCCCGGCTGGCGCGCCTGGATGCGAGCGTGACGGCGGAAACCGCGCCGCTGCGGGTGCTGGTGCCAGCCTTTGTCACCAGCGAACTGAAATCGGCATTTCAGATCGGCTTCATGATCTTCATCCCGTTTCTGGTGATCGACATGGTGGTGTCGAGCATCCTCATGTCCTTGGGCATGATGATGCTGTCTCCGGTGCTGGTGGCACTGCCGTTCAAGCTCATGCTGTTTGTGCTGGCGGACGGCTGGAATTTGCTGATCGGCTCGCTGGCTGCCAGTTTTGTTCCCTGAAGGAGTGGGCGATGACTTCGCAAATGGTGCTGACCATCGGGCGCGACGCCTTGACGCTGCTGCTGATGATTTCGATGCCGGTGCTCGGTGCCGTGATGGCGGTGGGGCTGATCGTGAGCATTTTCCAGGCGGTCACGCAGATCCATGAGGCGACACTGGCCTTTGTTCCCAAGCTGATCGCCGCGATGGTGGTTTTTGCGATCGCGGGGCCCTGGATGCTCAGTACCCTGGTGGACTTTATCCGCCGGACGATCGAGTCCATTCCGTCGATGATCGGCTAGTGCGGGGCACGGCCTTGCGCTTCGCGCCGCACCCTTTGTTCGCCAGCCCCATTTCTGGCTGCCCATCGGGGATCGCGTGATCACTTTCTCCGAAGCCCAGCTGATGGCCTGGCTGTCTCCCATCCTGTGGCCATTCTTGCGCGTGCTCGCCGTCTTCTCGGTCGCGCCAGTGTTTTCCATGCGGACGATACCCATGCGCGTCAAGATCGGACTGGCGTTCCTGGTGGCGCTGTGCGCCCAGGGCGTGCTGGTGAATCAACCGGTCATCAGCGTCAACGGGCGCGAGGCATTCGGAGCCGTGGCCCAGCAAGTGGCCGTGGGGCTTGCGATCGGGTTTTCCGTCCGGCTGGTGTTTGCGGCCGTGGAGCTGGCGGGCGAAATCATCGGGTTGCAGATGGGGTTGAATTTCGCATCATTTTTCGACCCCTCTTCGAATGCGCAGATCAGTGCGGTAGCCCGCTTTTTTGGACACATGTCCATGCTGCTCTTTGTGGTGATCAATGGCCATCTGCTGATCTTGATGGCCGTGGTGAAGAGTTTTGACCGCTTTCCGGTCGATGGCAACTTCCTGCAGGCCCTTGGGCAGATGCGCATTTACGAGCTGGGTTCGTCCCTGTTTTCCAGTGCGCTGTGGATCGCGCTGCCCATGATCGCGCTCCTGCTGTTCGTCAACTTGACGCTGGGCATCATTTCGCGGGTGGCGCCGCAGATGAACATCTATGCCGTGGGGTTCCCGGTGACGTTGACCGTGGGCATGCTGGGCATCGTGGCCACGCTCCCGCTGCTGGAGCAACCGGTGCTGGCGCTGATGCAGCAGGCGGTCGATCTCTTTGCCACGCAGCGATAGTGGGGAAAGAGGGGGGTGTGCAGGCCGTCTCAGACCAGCTGGTTGCGGATGGCGTAGACGGTGAGTTCCGCGTTGTTCGAGAGCTTCAGCTTCTCCAGCACGCGCGAACGGTACACGCTCACGGTCTTGGGGCTGAGCATCAACTCCTCGGCGATGTCCGACAGCCTGCGGCCGGAGGCAATCTTGACCAGTGTCTGCAGCTCCCGCTCGGACAGCGCCGCATGCGGCGCCTCCGGCGTGGGCTGTGCCAGGCTGTCCGCCAGCATCTGGGCAACCTCTGCCGTGAGGTACTTGCGCCCCTGCATGACGGTGCGCACGGCCGCAATCAATTCGACCGGATCCCCTGCCTTGTTGGCGTATCCCTGGGCGCCGGCCTTCAGGCAGCGCAGGGCGTACTGGTCTTCCGGGTACATGGACACCACCAGCACCTTGATGGCGGAGTGCGTCTCGCGCAGGCTGGCCAGCACCTCAAGGCCGCTGCGCCCCGGCATGTTCAGGTCCAGCAGCAGCACATCGCAGGCTGCCGAGCGCAGCACCTCGCGCAGCTCGGAATATCCCCCGGCCTCTCCAGTCACCTGGATATCGGGGGCGTCGGCCAGCGTGTCGCGTATTCCGCGCCGCAGAACGGCATGGTCATCGCACAGGACCACATGAATCACTGCACATCTCCTGGGGCTGGTGATGGGTGCGATGTTAGCGGTATGGAAAGGATCACGGAGGTGCCCTGGCCGGGCCGGCTGCTGATATCCAGCCACCCCCCGACAGTCCGGGCGCGTTCATGCAGGCCCTTGAGCCCGAAGGCCTTGGGCTTGTCGAGCATTTGCGGATCGATGCCCCGGCCATCGTCGGTGACCTCCAGCGTCAGGACGCCCTCCTTGTCGGAGAGATCGATACGCACAGTGCCTGGATGGGCATGTTTGGAAATATTGGTCAGCGCTTCCTGCGCGGTGCGGTAGGCCGCCAGCTGGATATCCGGCGGAGCGTGGATGGTCTCGCTGCTGGTCACGACCGGAGCCGGTATGCCCGAGCGGCGCTCGAAGCCGGCGGCAAGCCACTGAACGGCTGCCACCAGCCCCTGTTCGAGGATCGGCGGTCGCAGGTTCATCATGATCCGCTGGCTCGCCTCGATGGCGTGCTGCAGCATCTCGGCCGCCGACGCCGCGTGTTCCTTCATCGCCGGGGCCGTGCTGTGGCGTCCGATCCATGCCACATCGAACCGCACGGCCGTCAATGCGCCGCCGATGTCGTCATGAATTTCTCGGGCGATGGATGCGCGTTCCTGCTCGATCGATGTTTGCAGGTGTTCTGTGAGTTCCGCCAGCCGGCGTTCGGACGCCTCCAGCTGCGCCACGGCCTGTTCGCGCGCCTTGCGGGCGTCGTGGACCTCCAGAGCGCGTGCGATCACATGGGGCAGGCGCTGCAGGTCGTCCTTGAGCAGGTAGTCTGCGATGCCCAGGCGGATGGCGTCCACGGCGGCTGCCTCGCCGATGGCGCCGGACAGCAGCACAAAAGGGGGGTGCTGCGGCTTTTGCGCCACATGCGTCCATGCGTCCAGCGCGGTAAAGCCTGGCAGGCGGTAATCTGCCAGGATGATGTCAAAAGCCTGGGTATCGGTCAGCCGCCGGAAGTCGGCAAGCGAGTCGACCTGATGGAGATGGCAATGGAGCCCGGACCGCCGCAGGGTCAAGGCGGTCAGCTCATGGTCCGCCAGTGAATCTTCAAGATGCAGGATGCTGAGGGTCTGGTCTGGTGCTATGGTGACCATAGGAGCGCTATCATAGGATACAAATTGGAACAAACAAGGGTGTTTGTCCGATTGGGATGGTTTCAGCGTCAGCGTCCAATGGATGCCGACACCATGGTGCGCATGCCTTTGCTTTGGGCTTTTGTGCAGATATCGTAGTCCTGGGATTTTTGCGTGCTTTGCTGCTGCGTGCTGCGATGGAGAAACGATGCAATCTACGCTAACAACGTCTGGAGGACCTGCTGTCCAGGTTCCCGTCATGGTGGCGGCAGAGCTGCAGGATTCGTTGCTGGTCGTGATGCATGACCTGCATCGCCTGGAAGGCCTGCTCAGTCATGCCACCGACAACCTGCTGGAACGTTTTGGAGAGGCCAATGCCGTGCTGACGGACGCGGCTGTGGCCGATTCTCCGGAGCTGGTGGCCGCTCGGGCCGCGCTGCGCAGCGCCGTGACCGAATTGCAGTTCCAGGATATGGCGTCCCAGTTGATCTGGCACACGACCAAGGTGCTTCAAGGATGCGCTTTCCGCTTGGCCTCCGAGGCCATGGGCAATGAAGATGGTGAAGAAGCAGCGCCATTTGCAGAGATGGCGCCGGACCGGCCCAACCCCGTCACGCAAAGCGAGATGGATGCCGGTTCCGTGGACCTGTTCTGATCTTCACGTCACTGGTTAACCTATATATTCAAGTCAGTTGGAGCCTTACATGCAATCGATCCTAGCCGTAGATGATTCACCGTCCATGCGGAAAATGGTGTCGTTCACTCTCACGGGTGCCGGCTACCACGTTGTGGAGGCGGTGGATGGGCAGGATGCCCTTGAGAAGGCCGAGAGCCATGACATTGATCTGGTCCTGGCCGACCAGAACATGCCGCGCCTGGACGGTATCGGATTGACGCGCAAACTGCGCGAGAACCCCAAATTCAAGACCATCCCGATCCTGATCCTCACCACCGAGTCGAGCGATCAGATGAAGCAGGCCGGGCGCACGGCCGGGGCGACGGGCTGGCTGGTCAAGCCTTTTGATCCCAATCGCCTGATCGAAGTCATCCAGAAAGTGATCCGCTGAGCCGGATTGGATTGGCCCGGACCACCAAGTACACAGGAGCCCACGATGGCGGAAACCTACCAAGAAGGATCGGGAGCAGGCGCTGACTTCGACCTGAGCCAGTTCTATCAGATCTTTTTCGAGGAAGCGGGCGAAAACCTGGACCAGATGGAGCAGATGCTCCTGGATCTGGATCTGAGCAGCGCCAATGATGAAGAGCTCAACGGCATCTTCCGGTGCGCCCATTCCATCAAGGGTGGCTCGGCCACCTTTGGTTTTTCGGACGTGGCGGAGCTGACGCACCAGATGGAGTCCTTGCTGGACCGGTTGCGCCGCCATGAGCTGCAACCCGTTCCCCAGATGGTGGACGTGCTGCTGGAGTCCGCCGATGCATCCCGCAGCTTGCTGGCCCGCCATCAGGCCGGAGGCCAGGGAGAGGCTGTCTCCACCACGTCGCTGGTGCGCCGCATCAGTGAGCTTGCTGCGGGGCTCGTCCCCAGCGACGCGCCCGCCGTGGCACCACCGCCACCTGCGCCAGCCCCGCAGGTAGCGGCTCCGGCGCCCAAGGCGGTGACGCCCGCAGTCGCCGGACAGGCGCGTGCACTGGAAATCCAGATCGGCCCGCTGGAGCGGCCGCAGCAGGCCGATGCCATCAAGGAACTGTTCCGGGATATTCCCGGGCTCGGTGCCATCAGGGACATGGAAAGCACCCAGCCCAACACGCGGCTGTTCGCGGTGGAGACCACCTCCACCAACGATGATCTGCTCGACCTGTTCGCCTTCCATGTGTCCAAGGAGCAGGTCCTCATCCGTGAGGCCGCTGCAGCAGCGGCTGCAGCCCCGGAGGACGCGGACGACGATGTCGTGGTCGCCGCGGATGCCGCCGGAGGCGAGGCGTACGGCTTCTTCAGCGATGCGCCGGGTGCTCCCGGCACCGATGCGCCCCGGGCGGCAGCGCAGGCCCCCGCACAAGCGCCCAAGGCTGCGGCCCCCAAGGCTGCGGAGCCCAAGGTCGCCATGCAGGCGCAGATGGAGTCCACGACGATTCGCGTGGACGTGAAAAAGGTCGACCAGCTCATCAACCTGGTGGGTGAACTTGTGATCACCCAGGCGATGCTCGCGCAGAACAGCCGGGGGCTGGATGCAGGCGCCTACCAGCAGCTGCTGGCGGGCCTGGCCGACCTGGATCGCAACACGCGCGACCTGCAGGAATCGGTCATGTCGATCCGCATGATTCCGATGTCCATCGTCTTCAGCCGCTTCCCCCGCATGCTGCGGGACTTGGCGAACAAGCTGGGCAAGAAGGTCGAACTGGTGACGCTGGGCGAGGCCACCGAACTGGACAAGGGGCTGGTCGAGAAGATCACCGATCCGCTGACACACCTGGTGCGCAACAGCTGCGACCATGGGATCGAGATGCCGGCGGACCGCTTGGCCAAGGGCAAGTCGGAACACGGGACCATCACGCTGTCGGCCTCGCACCAGGGCGGATCGATCGTGATCGAGGTGCGCGACGATGGCCGTGGCCTCTCGCGCGAGAAGATCCTCAGCAAGGCGCAGGAGCGCGGCATCGAAGTGTCCGAGCAGATGAGCGATGCGGAGGTCTGGCAACTGATCTTTGCACCAGGCTTTTCCACCGCTGACGAGGTGACCGACGTGTCCGGGCGTGGCGTGGGCATGGACGTTGTCAAGCGCAATATCGCGGCGCTCAACGGGTCGGTGGAGATTGACTCGGCCGAGGGTTACGGAATGAAGGTTTCCGTGCGCCTGCCGTTGACGCTGGCCATCATGGATGGCATGTCCGTGGGGGTGAGCGACGAGGTCTACATCCTGCCGCTGTCTTCCGTCGTGGAGTCCTTCCAGGTCAACGCGGACGATGTGAGCACCGTGGCACAGGGATCGCAACTGGTGAAGGTGCGCGACGAATACATGCCGGTGATCGCGCTGGAAAAGATCTTCCAGGTGCCGCGTTTTGACCCCAACAAGTCCAGCAACATCATGGTGGTCGTGGAGGCGGATGGCAGCCGTGTTGCGCTGCTGGTGGATGAGCTGCTGGGCCAGCACCAGGTGGTGGTCAAGAACCTGGAATCGAACTACCGCAAGGTCCCCAACGTGTCGGGCGCCACCATTCTGGGCGACGGCACGGTGGCGCTCATCCTGGATACGGGCGGGCTGGTGCGGCGGGCGCGCCACTAGATTTGAGCAGCCGTGCCCGAAGGGCAGGGCGCTGTCACGAAAGGAGAATTCACCATGAGTGTGATGGGTAAAACCGCAGAGGCGGTGCCAACGGGCACCCGCGAATATCTGACGTTCCGCCTCGACCAGGAAGAGTACGGCATCGATATCCTGAAGGTGCAGGAGATCCGTGGCTATGAGCCACCGACACGGATTGCGAACGCCCCCAGTTTCATCAAGGGCGTCGTGAACCTGCGTGGCACGATCGTGCCCATTGTCGACATGCGCCTCAAGTTCAACTGCGCGCAGGCGGACTACAACAGCTTCACGGTGGTCATCATCTTGAACCTCCGCAACCGGGTGGTCGGAATCGTGGTGGACTCCGTCAGCGACGTGATGGAACTGACGCCCGAGAGCATTCGCTCTGCACCGGATATTGAAAGCGCCATCGACAACAGCTGCATCCTCGGGCTCGGGTCGGTGGGTGAGCGCATGCTGATTCTGCTGGACATCGAGAAACTCATGTCCGGCGTGGACATGGGGCTGGTGACCGCCAACGAATAGGGCGAATAGGGCGCAACCGTCACACCAGTGGTGGATCCAGCACCTGCCAGCAGATGGCGGGTGTGGCTAGCAGGTCTCTTGGAGCGAACAGGATTTCCCGTCGGACGATCAATATGGCCCAACCCACCAGTGCATTCCCCACGGCCCGGCCCACCACCGCCAGGGTGGATCCGGCCTATGCCGCCGCGGCTGCCCCCTCGGGGCCGCTGGCCCAGGGGCGCGAGTTTGTCTGGACCAATGCGGATTTCGCGCGGGTGCAGGCGCTGATCTATCAGCGCGCGGGCATCAGCTTGCACGACGGCAAGCACGCCATGGTGTACAGCCGCCTTTCGCGCCGTTTGCGTGACACGGGGCACAACAGTTTTCACGACTATCTCGGATGGCTTGAGACGCATGACGGCCCGGAGTGGCAGGAGTTCATCAATGCGCTCACCACCAACCTCACGGCCTTCTTCCGCGAACAGCACCATTTCGAGATCTTCGCCTCGCATCTGCGCAGCAAGCCATCGACTGGCTGGCGGGTCTGGTGCAATGCCGCCTCTACCGGAGAAGAACCCTATTCCATCGTGATGACGGCGTTCGAGGCGCTGGGGGCCAACGCGTCTTTCAAGCTGACCGCCAGCGACATCGATTCCCGCGTGCTGGCGACGGCAGCGCAGGGGGTGTACCGCCTCGACAGCCTCAAAGGCCTGAGCCCGGAGCGCTTGCAGAAGTTCTTTCTGCGGGGCAAGGGGGCCAATCTGGGCATGGTGCGGGCCAAGCCGGAGCTGCGGCGTGCCATTGATTTCATGAGTGTGAACCTCATCCGGGACGACTGGCCCTTCAAAGAGCCCTTCGATGTGGTTTTTTGCCGCAACGTGATGATCTACTTTGACGCACCCACGCAGCGGCGGGTGCTGGAGAGGATCCACAGGGTCCTCAAGCCCGGCGGCATGCTGTTTGTAGGGCATGCCGAGAACTTCAGCGAGTCCAGGGACCTGTTTACGCTGCGCGGCAAAACGGTGTACGAGCGTCGCTGACCCGCCATGTTGCCTAGCACCGAGCACACATGACCACCACTCCATCAGGCTCATCCCCTTCTTCGGCCGTTGCCGCGCCTGGCATGTCCGAGCGGCGCCGTGCTCCCCGCATCGCCCCCCTGAGCGCGGACATCTATGCCGCCGGGTCAGGGCCGGCCCGGGAGTCTTCGCTGCAGGAGCTCAAGGCGCACAGCCGCAAACCCGGGGAGGCTTCCTTCTTTTATCTGGACCATCACTTTCAGCACAATGCCGTGAAGGTCCTTCCGGGCGAATATTTTGTCGCCGACGAGAACATGGTCATCATGACCGTGCTGGGGTCATGCATTGCCGCCTGCCTGTGGGACAGCCGTGCGCGCATAGGAGGCATGAATCATTTCATGCTGCCCGATGGCGATGTGGGGGATGCCTCGGGGCGCTATGGCTCGTACGCCATGGAATTGCTGATCAACGAGATGCTCAAGCTCGGAGCCCGCCGCGAAACCATGCAGGCCAAGATTTTTGGCGGGGCGCAGGTCATGCACAACTTCACGACGATGAATGTCGGTGAGCGCAACACCAATTTTGTTTTGAACTACCTTCACACGGAGCGTATTCCCATCGTCTCCGAGGATGTGCTGGATATCTATCCGCGCAAGGTGGTTTTTTTCCCCATCACAGGGAAAGCCATGGTCAAGCGGTTGGCGCACGCACATCCCGAGGCCCTGGTGGCCCAGGAAGTGCGCGGCAATGCCGCCACCGTGGCCAAGACCACCTCGGGCGGTTCTGTCGATCTGTTTTGAGGAAGGCGTGAGTTAATGAGCAGGAAAATCCGGGTGATCGTGGTGGACGATTCGGCGTTGGTCCGCAGTCTGCTGTCCGAGATCATCAACCGGCAGCGGGACATGGAGTGCATCGGCACGGCCAATGATCCCTTGGTGGCGCGCGAGATGATCCGCGAGCTCAATCCCGATGTCATCACACTGGATGTCGAGATGCCGCGCATGGACGGCATCGACTTCCTGGGGCGGTTGATGCGCTTGCGACCGATGCCGGTGGTGATGATTTCCACGCTGACGGAGCGGGGCGCTGAAGTGACGATGAAGGCGCTGGAACTGGGCGCGGTGGATTTTGTGGCCAAGCCCCGTGTCGGCCTGGCCAGCGGCCTCAACGATCTGGCCACCCAGATCGTGGACAAGATCCGCGTGGCCGCGGTGGCGCAGGTTCGCCGCGCGCCCGCTCGCGAAACCACCGCCGCTGGCGGTGCGGGGAGTGGTGCAGGTGCAGCGCCTGCCATGCCCGCGTCGGCGCTCCTGGGGCGCCTGTCCACCGAAAAACTGATTTGCATCGGGGCATCCACCGGCGGTACCGAGGCCATCAAGGAGGTGCTGGTGCAGATGCCGGCGGATTCGCCCGCCATTGTCATCACCCAGCATATGCCCCCGGGTTTCACCACCAGCTTCGCGGCCCGCCTCAATGGCTTGTGCCAGATCACGGTCAAGGAAGCCGTGAACGGGGAACGCATCCTGCCTGGCCATGCCTACATCGCTCCGGGGGGAACCCAGTTCCACGTGGCCCGCAGTGGTGCCAACTATGTTGCCGTGGTGGATGATGGCCCGCCGGTGAATCGCCACAAGCCCTCGGTCGAGGTGCTGTTCAAGTCGGCCGCTGCCGTGGTGGGGCGCAATGCCTTCGGCATCATGCTCACCGGAATGGGCAACGATGGCGCGGCCGCGATGAAAGAGATGAAGGATGCCGGCAGCTACAACTACGTGCAGGATGAAGCCAGCTGCATCGTATTTGGCATGCCGCGCGAAGCCATTGCCCACGGCGCCGCGGATGAGGTTCTGCCGCTGGGGCAGATCGCCTCCGCATTGATTACGCGTTTGCGGGGCGCGACGGATCGGCTGCACCACCGGATCTGATGGCCGGGCACGGCCTGCGTTGCAGGCCGCGCATTTTGGCGACAGAGCAGCGCGGTCCTGCTTGTGCCCGGTGCCTTGGTGCCTCAGGCGGACAGGGCCGTCCAGCGTTCCAGTGCAGCCATCAACTCTTCCTCGATGGCCCCGGCCCGCGTGGTCATGGCGGCGGCCCGTGCGGGGTCGGCGCTGTACAGGGTGCCATCCGCCAGAGCATCCTGCAGTTCCTGCTGCTCTGCTTCGAGTCCGGCGATCTGTGCAGGCAACTGGTCGAGCTCACGCTGTTCCTTGTAGCTAAGCTTCTTTTTTGATAGCGGCTCGCGCTTGCTGGATGAGGCCTGAGCCGGATTTTCGCTCAAATTCTCTCGGCCAGCCTTCTGGCCGGGCGCGGGGGAGGCCTGGAGTGCCCGGCTGCGCTTGGATTGCTGCAACCAGTCCTGCACGCCACCTTCATATTCCCGCCACAGGCCGTCGCCCTCGAAGGCGATGGTGCTGGTGACCACGTTGTCGAGAAAAGTCCGGTCATGGCTGACGAGGAACACGGTACCTTCGTAGTTCTCCAGCAGCTCCTCCAGAAGATCGAGGGTGTCGATGTCCAGGTCATTGGTGGGCTCATCCAGTACCAGGACATTCGCGGGACGCGCGAACAGCCGGGCCAGCAGCAGCCGGTTGCGCTCGCCGCCCGACAGCGAGCGGACAGGGGAATGCGCGCGGGCCGGAGAGAACAGGAAGTCGCTCAGGTAGCTCTTGACATGCTTGCGCTGGTTGCCGATTTCGATCCATTCGCTGCCTGGGCTGATGAAGTCCTCCAGCGTGGCATCCAGGTTGACGGCATGGCGCATCTGGTCGAAATACGCGACCTGCAGATTGGCGCCTTGGCGGATGGTGCCTTCGTCGGGTGCCAGCTCCCCGAGAATCATCTTGAGCAAGGTGGTTTTGCCTGCGCCGTTGGGTCCTATCAAGCCCACCTTGTCGCCGCGCAGGATCGTTCCGGTGAAGTTGCGCACAATGGTCTTGTCGCCGAAGGATTTGCCCACACCGTTGAGCTCCGCGACGATCTTGCCCTGATACCCGCTGGAGCTGCCGGTCGCTACGTCCATGCGAACGCTGCCCACCACTTCCCGGCGGGCCTCGCGGCGCGCGCGCAGGTGCTCCAGGCGGCTGATGCGGCTCTGACTGCGGGTGCGGCGCGCCTCGACGCCGCGGCGAATCCAGACTTCCTCCTGGGCGAGGAGTTTGTCGGCCTTGGCGGAAATGACGGCTTCCTGGGCCAGCTGATCCTCCTTTTGTATCTGGTATTGCGCGAAGTTGCCGGGGTAGGAGCGCAACTGCCCACGATCAAGCTCCACGATGCGGGTGGCAACGCGGTCCAGGAACGACCGGTCATGGGTGATGGTGACCACACTGCCTGGAAAATCAAGCAGAAGGTCTTCAAGCCATTCGATGGAGTCGAGGTCCAGATGGTTGGTGGGCTCATCCAGCAACAGGACGTCCGGGCGGGCTACCAGCGCTTGTGCGAGTGCCACACGCTTCTTGGTCCCCCCTGACAACGTGCCCACAACGGCATCCGGATCCAGATGCAGGCGCTGCAGTGTTTCCTCTACCCGCTGCTCCCAGTTCCAGGCGTCGTAGGCTTCAATTTCGGATTGCAGGGCATCGAGGTCCAGGCCTTCCGCACCCGACAGGTACTGGTCACGGATGGCAATGACGCGCTGCAATCCTTCGGACGCGGACTTGAAGATGGTGGCGGTGGAATCCAGAGAGGGTTCCTGGGCCACGAAGGCAATGCGCACGCCCTGTTGTACCTGCAGTGAGCCGTCGTCTGGCTTGGCCAGCCCCCCGAGAATCTTGAGCAGCGAGGACTTGCCCGCGCCATTGCGC